>CAVTNA010000060.1:0-90094 GCA_963735835.1 uncultured Alphaproteobacteria bacterium
TCAAATTTTTTTCGGCGCGGTCTTGAAATCGGTTTTCCGTTTTTCTAATTCGTTTTGCGTCCCAAAACGAAAGGAGTGGAGGAGGACGACATGACCGATCCAGACCGCAGCTTTGATGAAAATGTTTACGATCTGAACGCCATTTTGCATCCCGCTTCGGTATTTGATCATCCCCGGGATGTGCTGGCCGACACCACATTGTCACGGGCAGAGAAAAGGGCCATCCTGGCCTCCTGGGCATCGGACGCGGCAGCGGTGACGTCGTGCCCGTCCTTGCGCGCCATACCCGGAGCAAAGCGGACGGTCTCGATCGACGAGATCCTCGAGGCGCTGTCCGCCCTCGACCACCCGCCGAGGAATCCACCCGGTGGAAAGCCGGCGCGGCTGAAGTCCACCGAACGGACATCGCTGGCGGCCTGATCAGCCGCCATTCGGGCAATGTCCGGAGCCATACTGAGTTTCAGGTCGCCAACCCGGTCGGGTGCGCGGCGCCATGCGCGCCATGCTCTCAAACGAGCGCGTATGCAATTCTTCACGTTTGGCTTTTATTGTTGGCCAGAGATAGGGTAACTCTGCAATCACGAGACGATCGGTGGCTGCGTTCCAACCTCGCCGTGCAAGGCCGGGAGAGGGCGCATCGGGGCAACCCTTCCGCTCGGACAATAACCATCTCGCGGATGGCGGCGGATGCGGTCGCGCGGTCTGCCGATGCGATCGGGTTTGACGACAGAGAGGCGAAGCTATTGAAAGCACCGGCACCGATCGACGAAACCGAGGCTGAGACCGAAAAACGTCACCACTTCGCAGTCCGAGCCAATTCGATTCTGGCGTTTGTCGAATGCAACGAGGATCAGCGCCCGAAATTGCGCGAGGCGATCATCGAGGCGATGCTCTGGGCGCAGACTCAACCCAAATAGGATCCACGGCCGCCGCTGCTCAAACCGTCAGCGCGTGCGCGACGGCACCTGCCGCGATGGCCGCGTCATTGGGGTCGATCTCGATCTGCAGGCCGCGCTGCCCGCCATTGACGAATACGGTCGTATGGCTCAGCGCCGCTCGTTCGATCGCCACCGGAACGCGCTTTGTCTGCCCGAATGGACTGATGCCGCCGACATGATATCCGGTCAGCCGCTCGGCGTCGGCCGGTCGCATCATGTTCGCGGTCTTGCCGGCAAACGCGGCGGCGAGCTTCTTCATGCTGACCTCGCAATCCGACGGCACCATGACGCAGATTGGCTGACCATCGACCTCCGCCATCAGAGTTTTCATTACCCGGCCCGGTTCGACGCCGAGCGCTTCGGCGGCCTGCAGACCAATGTTCTCGGCCTCGGAATCGTAGACATAGGTGTGAAGCCTGAAGGCGATGCCAACCTTCCTGAGCGCAAGGGTGGCAGGCGTTGTTTTGGGCATGACGCTTGGCTCCCACCGTTAGCTGTCCGCGGAGTTCAAATAGCAGTTTCGAAAGCCCGCCGTCACGCCCATGCAGATTTTCAGTCAATGTTTGGACATGGCCGAGCCAGCGCCAGCAGGTCGCACGGCGAACGGCTTCAGCAGTTCGGCGCACACAAGATAGATCAGCACGAGCAATCCGATCCCGGCGAGCATGAGCGGCGGCGGCGCCACGAAGCCGAACCATTTGCCGATCGGCGTGAACGGCAGGATCATAGCGACCGCGAGCGCGACCAGCGATGACGCGGTAAGCACCGGATGGGGAATGTTCTTCCATGGCCGGCCGTTGGTGCGAATGATGAAGATCACGAGGATCTGCGTCGCCATCGATTCGAGAAACCACGCTGTCTGGAATTCCGCCGCGGCAGCGTTGAACACAAACAGCAGCGCGGCAAAAGTCAGAAAATCGAACACCGAGGAGAGCGGTCCCATGATGGCCGCGAACCGCATCAGCCCTCGCATGTCCCACAATTGCGGCCGCGCCGTCGCCTGCGGACTGACATTGTCGAAGGGAATGCCGAGTTCCGACAAATCGTAGAGCAGGTTGTTGAGGAGTATCTGCGTCGGCAGCATCGGCAGGAACGGCAGCGCAATCGATGCGATCGCCATCGACAGCATGTTGCCAAAATTCGAGCTTGCGCCCATCCGGACATATTTGAGGATGTTGGCAAAAGTGCGCCGGCCTTCCTCAACGCCGTCGGCGACCACCTCCAGATCGGAGGCCAGCAGGATCATGTCGGCGGCGGCCTGCGCGACGCCGGTCGCGCCTTCGACCGAAAGCCCGATATCGGCGACCTTCAGCGCGGGCGCGTCGTTGATGCCGTCGCCAAGAAACCCGACGACCTGCCCGTTGGCCTGAAGTGCCTTGACGATTCGGGATTTCTGGTCGGGCGCGAGCCGGCCATAGGCGTCGACCGATTGAACCTGGATCGCCAAGGCGTCGTCGCTCAGCGTCGAGATATCGCTACCGGACAGAATCTGTTCGGCATTCAGTCCGACCAGTCCGGCAAGCCGCTTGACGACAACGGGATCGTCGCCGGACAAAATCTTGAGTCTGACGCCCGCGCCCGCGAGCCGCGCAATCGCCGCCGCCGCGGTCGGCTTGGGCGGGTCGGCGAAAGCGCACAGCCCTTCGAACACCAGCTCGGTTTCATCTGACGTCTCGACTTCGCGGGTTGGCCCGGACCATGGGCGCGAGGCGATGGCGACGGTCCGAAGTCCATCTCTCGCCAGCGCTTGCACACGCTGCGCCGCTTCGGCCCGCCCGCCGGCATCCATTGCCAGCACGTCCGCGGCCTTGCGCTGCCGGGTACAGAGCGCCAGCACCGCCTCGGGCGCTCCCTTGACGATCATGAGCGTGCCTTGCGGGCCAGTGGCCAGCACCGATCCGAGCCGGCGGGTAAAATCAAACGCCTGTCTGCCGGCAAGCGTCCATTCGTCCGCTGCCCGCGCCGCACCGGCAACCAGGGCCGCATCGAGCGAGCCGCGGTCCCCGCCAAGCGTGGCCGCGATCGCGCCGAGCTGGGCCGCGCGCGCATCATCGGCGCCGTCGGGACCGAGGCTGCGCGCCAGCGTGATTTCCGCCGAAGTGAGGGTGCCGGTCTTGTCCGTGCACAAGACCGACATGGCGCCGAGATCGTGGATCGAAGCCAGTCGCTTGACGATCACCTTGCGGCCGGCCATGCGCATCGCGCCGCGCGAAAGCGTCACGGTCGTGATCATCGGCAGCAGTTCGGGCGTCAGGCCAACCGCCAGCGCCACGGCGAACAACAGCGAATCCAGCACCGGCCGGCCGAACACGACGCGGGTTGCCAGAACGACAACCACGAGCGCGAGGGTGAGCCGCGCGATCACGAGGCCGAATTCGCGCAGGTCGCGCTCGAACGGCGACGGCCCCTCGGCCTGCGTCAGTGCTGACGCCGCGGCTCCGAACACCGTGCCACGGCCGGTCTTGACCGCGATCGCGATCGCTTCTCCGGTTTGCGCCACCGATCCGCGAAACATCGCGCCCGAGCTGTCGTCGCGATCCGTCACGGCGCCCGTGGCCGGGTGTTTCTGGACCGGATAGGGTTCCCCGGTCAGCGCCGCTTCGCCTGTCGTAAAAGCGGTGCATTCGAGGATCAGGGCGTCGGCCGGGATGATGTCGCCGGCGCGTACGCGAAGCAGGTCGCCGGGAACGACCGCCTCGACCTCGATCTGCCGGAACGTACCGTCGCGCTTGACTTCGGCCTTGAGTGCCACCGATCGCCGCAGGATTTCCGCAGTCCTCACCGCGTGGCCTTCCTGCACGGTATCGAGCCCGATCGAGAGCGTCAGGATAAGGACGATGATCGAACCGCCGATCTCATCGCCGGTCAGAATCGAAATGATGCCGGCGGCCAGCAGAATCAGGGAGAGCGGTTCGAGCAGCCGACGAAACACCGCCCGCAACAGGCTGTCGGCCCTGGCCGGCGCATCGCTGTTAGGGCCGTACTGGGCGAGCCGCTGCCTGGCCTCGTCAGTGCCCAGGCCTTCCAGCCCGCAATGAAGCGTCGCGCAAATTTTCTCGGGCGTGAGAGTCCAGAAACTGGCCTCGGCGCGCTCTAAACCATCCGCCACGGCACGCTCCCCAAATATTCATGCAGTCCGATTCGACGCTGCGCGGATGCCGAAATGGTTCGATAGCATGAAAAATCATACGGCAGCGGCTTCGATCCGCAAAGTCTACCCGCTTCGGCGGTTCGGATTTGACCCACGTCAATGCCGGCTTCGCGATCGCTGGCAGGCCGGGCAGCGCACCCGTTCCGGGTTTTGGCCGGCGCGTTCCCTTGACCTAACGCAACGTCCGCAGGCGATGCGGCAGTATGGTTCGACGAACGGCCCACCGGCCCCATGGAATGAACAGGGAAACAAGAACTCGCCCCGCCGACCGGGCGTGATTTGCATGGCGTTGAAATGGTAGAACAAGCAATTGCTCTTCCGCGAAAGAGTGGGCTCACGGTGTCAACCGCATGGTCCGCAATCTGGTCGCACAGATGGTTCGTGTTGGCGGTGCTGCTGACGCTCGGCGTCGGCGCCTGGCAGGGCGCGCGGGTGATATGGGGCCCTGCGGTTGTCGTCGATCAGGTCAGGCGTCGGCAATCTGGTGGAGACCGTCGTCGCCAGCGGCCATGTCGAGACGCCGTTCCGGGCCGAGATCGGAAGCCAGATCACCGGCACGGTCGATGACGTGCTGGTGCAGGAGGGCGAGCGGGTCAGCAAGGGCCAGCCCTTGATTGCGCTTGAGTCCCGCGAGCTGAAGGCGACCGTCGTGCAGGCGCAGGGGGCGGTCGCCCAGGCCGAGGCGCGGATGCGGCAGCTCGATGAATTGACGCTGCCCTCGGCGCGCGAAGCGCTGACGCAGGCGCAGGCAAATCTTTTGAACGCCCAGCAGACCTTCGACCGCACGTCGCACCTTGCGGAGAACGGATATGCCACGCGCGCGGCGCTCGACGACGCCCAGAAGACCCTCGACGTCGCGCGAACCCAGGTGCGAACGGCGGAATTTCAGGTCTACACCGCAAGCCCCGGCGGCAGCGACTATGTGATGGCGCAGACCCAGCTCAATCAGGCGCATGCCAATCTCGAGACCGCGGAGTTGCGCCTCGGCTATGCGACCATCACGGCGCCGCGCGACGGCGTGCTGATCACGCGCAATGTCGAGCGCGGCGCCGTGGTGCAGCCGGGCAAGGCGCTTTTGGTGCTCGCGCCTTCCGGAGAAGTTCAGCTGGTGCTGCAGATCGACGAGCGCAACCTCGGAAAGCTCTCGCTGGGACAGAAGGCGCTGGCTTCGGCGGATGCCTATCCCGACCAGCGTTTCGCCGCTGTCGTCTCCTACATCAATCCGGGGGTCGACATCACCCGCGCCTCGGTCGAAGTGAAACTCACGGTGACCGATCCGCCGGACTATCTGCGGCAGGACATGACCGTCTCGGTCGATATCGCAGTCGCCGCGAAAGACCATGCGCTGGTGCTTCCGATCCGCTCCGTGCACGATCGTGCTGTCGGGCCAGCCCTGGGTGCTCGGCATCAAGGACGGCCGCGCCGTCAAGCGGCCGGTCCGGCTCGGGTTGCGCGGCAACAGCCATCTCGAGATTCTTGGAGGGAATGACCGAAGGCGAGGTTGCGATTCCCCTGAATTCCGGCGTGCTCACCGGCCAGCGCGTGCGAGCCGTTGTGCCATGAACAGGTGGCTGCCGTTCGAATGGATCACCGCGGTGCGGTTTCTGCGCGAAGGCCGGCTGCAGACCCTGTTCATCATCGGCGGCATCGCCATCGGCGTCGGCGTCATCGTGTTCATGTCGGCGATGCTGGCCGGCCTGGAAGCAAATTTCATCAAGCGCGTTCTCACCTCGCAGCCGCAAATCCAGCTGCTGGCGCCTGACCAGATCGCGCGCCCGCTGCGCAACGCCGCGGGTGAATTCGAGGATGCGAGGGTGCAGCGCCCGAGCCAGCGGGTGATCTCGATCGACCAATGGCCGAAGATCCGCGCCCAGATGCTGGCGATGCCTGAGGTGACGGCGGTTGCTCCGACCATGTCGGGCTCCGCGCTCGCGGTGCGCGGCGATGCCAGCCGCGCGATCACGCTGTCCGGCGTCGAGCCGGACTCCTATTTCAAGATCGTCAAGATACCCGATTACATCGTCGCGGGCGAGCCGCGCCTGACCAGCGAGGACATCATCATCGGCATCGAACTCGCCAAGGATCTCGGCGCCACCGTCGGCGACAAGCTGAACATCGCGGCGGCCTCCGGCGCCAACCGCGTGCTGACCGATCGCCGGCCTGGTCGATCTCGGCAACAAGGGCGTCAACCAGCGCAATACCTATGTGGCGCTGCGCACCGCGCAGTCGCTGCTCGGCATGATCGGCGGCGTCACCACCATCGACATGACGGTTCAGAATATCTACGCCGCGGAGGAAATCGCCCAGCGCATTCAGGCCGCCAATGCGGTGGAAGCCGACAGCTGGATCAAGACCAACGCGCAGTTCTTCACCGCCGTGCAGGCGCAGGAAACCTCCAATACTCTGATCAGGCTGTTCGTCGCCCTGTCGGTCGCGTTCGGCATCGCGGCCGTGCTGATCGTCTCGGTGATCCAGCGCTCGAAGGAAATCGGCATCCTCCGCGCCATGGGCACCTCGCGCGGCCAGATTATGCGGGTGTTCCTGCTGCAGGGCGGATTGCTCGGCTTTGTCGGCTCGCTGTTCGGCGCCGTCATGGGCGCGTTCGCGCTGGTTTACTGGCATTCGGTGGCGCGGCAGCCGGACGGATCGGAGCTGTTCCCGCTGATCCTGGAGCGGCGATTGTTCATTCTGACCGCGTTGCTGGCGACGCTGACGGGACTGCTCGCGGCGACCGCGCCGGCCGTGCGCGCGGCCAAACTCGATCCGGTGGTGGCGATCCGTGGCTGAAGAAATCCTGCGCCTGGAGAAAGTCTGCAAGGCCTACAATGTCGGGCAGCCGTCCGAGACCGAGGTGCTGCACGACATCGACCTCAGGCTGGAGCACGGCGAATTTCTGGCGCTGATGGGACCATCCGGCTCCGGCAAGAGCACGCTGCTCAACATCGTCGGACTGCTCGACCGGCCGACTTCCGGCCGCCTCACCATCAAGGGCCACGACACCGGCACCCTGGGAGACACCGAAATCACCCATCTGCGCGGGCACACGATCGGCTTTGTGTTTCAGTATCACCTCCTGATCTCGGCCTTTACGGCGCGGGAGAATGTGATGATGCCGATGCTGGTGGATCAGGGGTTTTCCAGTGCCGGAGATCGAGAAGCGGGCAGGCGAGCTCCTGGCGCAGGTCGGGCTGGAAAAATTCGGCAACAATCTCGCCAACAACATGTCGGGCGGCCAGCAGCAGCGGGTTGCGGTGGCGCGCGCGCTGGCGATGAACCCGGATCTGGTGCTGGCGGATGAACCGACCGGCAACCTGGATACAAAATCGGCCAACGGCGTTTTCGAACTGATGCGCCAGGTCAACCGGGACAGCGGCACCAGCTTCCTGCTGGTCACCCACAATCTCGATCTGGCGCGCCGCTGCGATCGCATCATCGAAGTGGTTGACGGCCGCATTCAACCCTAGCCGCATCCGCCGCCATGCTGCCGACACAAATTTTCGGGGGATATCAATGGGTTGAACCCCGCCTCGCACCGGGCCGAAGGCCGTTCTTGCTTGCGTCGATAGCCCGCTTCCTTTATCCGGTGGGATGCCTCGCATGCGAGCGGCCCCGGCCGTGATTTGGGCTGGGCGCATGATCCGGAACGGCCGGTAGCGGTTTTCCGAGCCGGTCATGCTCGTATGAAGATAGTTGCAGAGGGAATACCCGCGAATGGCTAATGTTGTCGTCGTCGGCGCCCAGTGGGGCGACGAAGGGAAGGGCAAGATCGTCGACTGGTTGTCGGAACAGGCCGACATCGTCGTGCGCTTCCAGGGCGGCCACAATGCCGGTCACACGCTCGTCATCAACGGCGAAACCTACAAGCTGGCGCTGCTGCCATCCGGCGTATTGCGGCCTTCAAAACTCTCGGTGATCGGCAACGGCGTGGTGGTCGATCCGCAGGCGTTCGTCGATGAGTTGACGAAGACTTAAAGGGCAGGGCGTCGCCGTCAGCCCGGAAAATCTGCGCGTCGCCGAAAACGTCACGCTGATCCTGCCGCTGCATCGCGAACTCGATGCGCTCCGGGAATCCTGCAACGCGATCACCGCGATCGGCACCACGCGGCGCGGCATCGGGCCGGCCTACGAGGACAAGGTCGGCCGCCGCGCGATCCGGCTGATGGATCTCGCCGATCTCGATACGCTGCCGCACAAGATCGACCGCCTGCTGGCGCACCACAACGCGTTGCGCCGCGGGCTTAATCTTCCGGAGATCGACGGCGCCGGCATCCTGAAGGAACTGACGCGGCTTGCGCCGCTGCTTCTGCCTTATGCGGAAACGGTGTGGCGCCTGCTCGACCTGAAGCGCCGCGAGGGCAAGCGCATCCTGTTCGAGGGTGCGCAGGGCGCGCTGCTCGACGTCGACCACGGTACCTATCCCTACGTCACCTCGTCCAACACCGTGGCGGCGCAGGCCGCGACCGGCACCGGCATCGGGCCCGAGCGCGGTCGGCTATGTCCTGGGCATCTGCAAGGCCTATACGACAAGGGTCGGGCAGGGACCGTTCCCGACCGAACTGGACAACGAGATCGGCCGCAAGATCGGCGAGCGCGGCCGCGAGTTCGGCACCAATACCGGGCGCAAGCGGCGCTGCGGCTGGTTCGACGCCATGCTGGTGCGCCAGACCGTGCGGACCTGCGGCATCAACGGGCTGGCGCTGACCAAACTCGATATTCTCGACGGCTTCGAGCAGATCGAGGTCTGCGTCGGCTATACGCTGGACGGCAGGGAATTCGACCATCTGCCGGCGGGCGAGGGCGCGCAGGCCCGGGTGGTGCCGGTCTATGAGACCATCGAGGGCTGGAAGGAGCCGACCGCCAATGCCCGTTCCTGGGCGGATTTGCCGGCCCAGGCCATCAAATATGTCCGCCGGGTCGAGGAACTGGTGGGCTGCCCAATCGCCCTGCTTTCCACCAGCCCGGAACGCGAGGATACTATTCTGGTCCAGAACCCGTTCGAGGCTTAACGAGATGTTACCGGAGCGCCCGCATTGTTGAGCAGAGATGGCTGATTACTACCCGCTGATCGCCCGCGCCATTGCCGGACTGGACCCCAGTGCTCCCGGCGAGAGCCGTCGCGCGCTTTATGAGCGGGCGCGCGCGGCGCTGATCGCGCAGCTGCGCAGCGTGCAGCCGCCGCTCAGCGAATCCGAAATCACCCGCGAGCGGCTGTCGCTGGAAGAGGCCGTGCGCAAGGTCGAGTCCGAGGCCGCCCAGCGCGCCCGCGACGCTTCGCGCCCCGGCGGCGGCGATCGCGCCCGCGCCGGCGATGCGTTCCGCGCCAATAACCGCCCCGCGGCGCGCACGGCTGAGCCGGCGCCGCCACCGCCGGCCGGATCGCAGCCTCCGGCGCCGCCGCCGCGTCCCCGTCCGCCCGCGCCGCCGTCGCGCAACGACCGGCCGCCGCTCGGACAGGAAGACCGCCCGCAGCGCAATCTTCGGGCCGACGCGCCGCCGCCGCGACCGCAACCCCGCAGCCGCAAGTCCCGATGCAGGACCCGCAGCTGCCGCCGACCCGCGAACGGTCGGGCGCGCCGCGCCGCGGCCCCGACAACAGCGCCCCGCAGGCGCCGGGCGTGCGCGGCTTCCGCGACATCGCCGCCGACGCCGATGATCTCGGCCGCGCCGCCGCCCAGGCCAACCGCGCCGCGCGAAAAACCTATGCCAACGTGCAATCGCCGTCGCCGGAGTTCGACCGGCTCGAGCCGAGCATGGAGAACCGCGGCGCCGATCCCGACGCGCCCTATTCCTATGACGAATCCGTCGAGGAGGCCGAGCGCTACGCGCCGCCGCCGCCACAGGCGCCGCGCCCGCGGGTGGCCGCGGACCGCGAGCCGAAAAAACGCGCCCGCAGCGGCGCAGTGTTCCCGTTCAAGAGTGCGATCGCCGTCGGCGTCGTGCTGATCCTGGTCGGCGCCGCGATCCTGTGGGGCAAGTCGGTGGTGACAACCGTCAGCGGCCTGCTCAAGCCGCAGCAGACGGTGGAAGCGCCGAGGGACACCTCGCCGCTGACCAAGCCGAAGATTCCCGATCGCGTCGGCCAGCCGTCGTCGACCGACCAGGTCGCTCCGGTGGCGCAGCGCGTGGTGCTGTATGACGAGGACCCCGCAGATCCCAAGGGCAAGCAATATGTCGGCTCGGTGATCTGGCGCACCGAACAGATCAAGGCGGTCGCCGGCCAGAAGGCCGATCTCGCCGTGCGCGCCGACATCGACGTCCCCGACCGCAAGTTCAAGATGACCATGTCGTTCCGCCGCAACACCGACACCTCGCTGCCCGCCAGCCACACCGCGGAACTGACGTTCATCCTGCCGCCGGATTTCACCGGCGGCGGCGTCGGCAACGTGCCGGGCATTCTGATGAAATCCAACGAGCAGGCGCGCGGCACCCCGCTCGCGGGTCTCGCGGTCAAGGTCACCGACGGCTTCTTCCTGGTCGGCCTGTCCAATGTCGACGCCGACCGCTCGCGCAATCTGCAGCTTCTGAAGGAGCGCTCGTGGTTCGACGTGCCGCTGGTCTATGTCAACCAGCGCCGCGCCATCATCGCGATCGAAAAGGGCGCCCCCGGCGAGCGCGCCTTCAACGACGCGTTCGCGGCGTGGGGGGAGTAGGCCAAGTCCGTATTCCTCATTGCTCGGCAAGAAGCGCGAGGGGGAGCATGAAGCGGTATCTGATATTCGCTGCGCTGGCGCCGCCGCTTGGCGGATTTTTCGTGCTGTTGGCCAACACCGTGATGTCCGGCTACTGGAGCCACCCGCCGAGCCTTTCGGAAACGGAAAAGCTGGTCGCGGTCTTCGTCAAGACGTTTCAGTACAGCTATCTGTTGGGCATTCTGCCGGCGCTGATGATCGGCGCGGTCGATGATATCCTCGTTCCACTTCAAGCGAATTCGCCCTGGTGGTGCGGATGCTGATCGTCGGCGCGATCGCGTTTGTGGCCGCGGAATTTTTCTACGGCTCCCGCGGTCCGGACAGCGGCGCAGTCCAGTTCATCCTGTACGGAATGGTCGGCTTCGTCCCCGGGGCGATCTGCTCGTGGCTCGCGCATGAGGCGATCGATCTGCCGGACGCGCCGGGGCCAGCGGTGACGGACGAACCGGAGACGAAGACCTAACGTCCATTGCTGCATCTGCGTCGCGACTGGTGGACAAGGCCGCGCCAGCGCACGGGATCGGTGGCACGATCTTGGCTTGCGGCTTCGACGATCCTTCCTGTTTCAACCGCTGCTTGCGTCACCGCGTCGGGTTCCCGCCATCGGGGCACGCCGGAGACCGACGTAAACGCGCGGCGCGCGGCACGCTCCCGAAATTGACGGTCCGTCGCGGCTAATTCAAGAGCGCCTCGCTTGGGGAGCCTCGTCAATAGGTCAGGTCTATTGACCGGCTTTTGTCCAAATATCAAGAGCGACATCGCAGCGCTATGCTGGCGGTTCAGCAGGCATATCCAGTGGACGAGGCCTATCTCTCATCTGGACCCGCCTCATCCAACTGAAGCCCAACGAGAGGAGGGAGCCGAAGATGAATACGAGCAGAATTTCGCGTGTCACGCGACGCCGGTTCTTGAAGGGAACGGGCCTCACCCTTGCCGCCGCCGGCGCCGCACCGGTGATGTCCGCGCCATTCGTGTCGCGGGCGCATGGCCGACACCAAGACGCTGACGATGGTGCAATGGAGTCATTTCGTTCCGGCGTACGACAAATGGTTCGACAAGTTCGCCAAGGACTGGGGAACGAAGAACAACATCGACGGTCACGGTCGACCACATCCCGGTGCAGGACGTCGCCGCGCGCGCGGCCGCCGAGGCGTCGGCCGGATCGGGCCACGACCTGTTCCAGTGGAACGGCGCCGGCGGGCCGCATCTCTACCGGAAGTTCCTTGTCGACGTTACGAGTTTGGTCGAGTACGTCGAGAAAAGCACGGCAAGATCAGCGTCATCGGCAGGCAGATCGGCTACAACCAGGACGACAAGACCTGGTCTGCGTATCCCGACTACTACATCAATTTCCCGGTCATGTACCGCAAGAGCCTGTGGGACGGGATCGGGGTGAACGCCGGACACCTGGGACAACATCCGGAACGGCGGCGCGAAGCTGAAGGCGAAAGGCAACCCGGTCGGAATTTCGCTCGGCCACAGCAACGATCCCAACACCGACCTGGCGCGGCCTGATGTGGAGCTATGGCAGCACCGTTCAGGACGAGACCGGCAAGCACGTCACGCTCAACAGCAAGGAGACGGTCGAAGCGGTCAAATTCGTCGCCGCCCTCTACAAGGAGGCGATGACGCCGGACGTGCTTTCGTGGAACGACGCCAGCAACAACCAGTATATCGATTCCGGGGTCAGCTCGCTGATCATCAACCCGATCTCGGCCTATCGGACCGCCCAGCAGCTCAACAAGAAGGTGGCCGACGATATCTTCGTGATGAAGCCGCCCAAAGGCCCGGTGCGCCAGTTGATCGGGCGGCGCACCGGAATTCCTACGGAATCTGGAAGTTCGCCAAGAACAAGGAGGCGGCGATCGCGTTCCTCAAGTACTACACCGATAACTGGGTCGAGGCCTTCAAGGCAAGTACCGGATACAACATGCCGATCTTGCCAATATCGTGCCCAAGCCGATGCCGCTGCTCTCGGACGATCCAACCTCGACGCCGCACGACAAGCTGGCGATCCTGCAGACCTCCGACGAGTGGTCGGCTGCCACCGGCTATCCGGGACCGGCCTGGCCCGCGCACCGACGAGATCTACAACGACTTCATCATCTGCGACATGATGGCCAAGGCGGCGACGGGTGCGATGACCGCCGAAGAATCGGTCAAGTGGGCCACGCAACAGTGCGAGGCCATCTTCGACAAGTGGCTGCAAAAGCCTGATTGAGACTGCCCGCCCGGGGCCGCGCTCTCGTACGCGGTCCCGGGCGGACGACGGTGGACCAGGCGGGCAGAGACGAATGCCACGCCGCCGGCGGATCGGCGGCGTCGGATTTCCTTCCTTGATTTCAGGAACATTCAATGGCTGCGGTATTTACCAGGGATATCATCAAGAAATTTGATGAAGTTCCCGCCGTCGACGGCATTACGCTGACGGTACCGGACGGCGAGTTCATGGTCCTGCTGGGGCCGTCGGGCTGCGGCAAGACGACATTTCTGCGCATCATCTGCGGGCTCGAGAGGCAGACGAGCGGCGACCTCATGATCGGCGGAAACGTCGTCAACGACATTCCGCCGCGCGCCCGCGGCGTGGCGATGATGTTCCAGAGCTACGGGCTCTATCCGCATTACACCGTGCGCAAGAATATCGCCTTTCCGCTGCGGACGCAGCGCGTTCCCACCCCCCAGATCGAAAAGAAGGTCGAGTGGGCGTCGCAATTGCTCGGCATCGGTCATCTTCTCGACCGGCGGCCGCGTCAGCTCTCCGGCGGCGAGCGGCAGCGGGTCGCGCTCGCGCGCGCGCTGGTGCGCGAGCCGACCGCGCTCCTGCTCGACGAGCCGCTCTCCAACCTCGACGCCAAATTGCGCGCCTCGGCGCGCCAGGAGATCAAGCAGTTCCAGCAACGGGTCGGGATCACCACCATCTATGTGACCCATGATCAGGTCGAGGCGATGGGCATGGGCGACCGCATCGCCGTCATCGACCATGGCCGGGTGCGGCAGGTCGGAACGCCGACGGAAATCTACGACGACCCCGCCGACCGCTTCGTTGCGACCTTTGTCGGCACGCCGCCGATGAATCTTTTGGCCCACAATGGCGGGTATCTGGGCTTTCGCCCGGAGAATTTCCTGCCCAGGGAAATGATCGACGACGGCAACGGCAACATCACCGAATTTTCGTTCCGGGTCGATCGCTCCGAGTATCTCGGCTCCGAGCGGATCGTGTACGGCGCGATCGAAGGCTTCGATCCGGCGCAGGTGATCACGGCGAAATTGCCGGGGGCGCACGTCGCCGAGGAAAGCATCAGGCCCGGCGAGTGGCATCGCTTCGCGGCGCGCAACGGCGCACTGCGCTATTTCGGCGCGGACGGCAAGCGGGCCAGTCGCCACTGAAACGGGTTCTCTCCGATGGTCTCAATAGCTGAACCAATCGTCAAACCGGCATCGCGCTTTCGCTTTATCCTGGACCGGCGCGAGGTGCTCGGCGCGATCTTCGTCGCGCCCGCGATCCTTTATGTCCTGCTGCTGGTCGGCGTGCCGTTTCTGCTCTCGGTGTATTACTCGGTCAGCGCCTACACGATCTACGATCCCTCGTGGCGCTTCGTCGGTCTGGCGAATTTCAAGCAGATCCTGCAAAATCCGGTATTTCTCGAGACGCTGGGCAACACCTTCCTCTTCACGTTCGGATCGCAACTGCTCGGCCTCATCCTCGGCAAGTTCGGCGCGCTGTTGCTGTTGCGGCCGTTCCCCGGGCGCAAGATCGTCAGGGCGTTGATCATACTGCCCTGGGCGGTGCCGATCGCGCTCGCCAGCCGTCGCCTGGGAATGGATGTTCGATTCGCTCTACAGCGTCATCAACTGGACCATGATCGCGCTCGGCGTCTTCAACCGCGGGGAGGCACCGAACTGGCTCGGCAGTCCGCATCTGGCGATGCTGTGCGTGATCGTCGTCAACGCCTGGCGTTTCTTTCCGTTTGCGATCGTCGTCTTCCTCGCCGGCATCACCGCGGTCCCGCAGGACGTCATCGACGCGGCGACCGTCGACGGCGCCGGCTTCTGGCGCCGCAACTACCAGATCATCCTGCCGATGATTTTCCCGATTGTCGCCATCGGCCTGATTTTCGGCATCGTGTTTACCTTCACCGACCTTTCCGTGGTTTATCTCCTGACCAATGGCGGCCCGGTCAACTCGACCATGGTCCTGGGTTTCCAGGGTTTCCAGGTCGGCATCGTCTCCGGCGACGTGTCGCATGGCGCCGCCATTTCGCTGTTCATGCTGCCGGTGCTGTTCGTCGTGGTGATCGGCATGTTGCGCTTCATCCGGCGGCGGGAGATCTGACATGCAGCGTATCGTCGCCAACATCCTCCGGGAGACCGCGTTCTATGCGCGCGGTCGCGTTCTTCGTCATTCTGGCGACGTTTCCGTTCTACTGGATGCTGATCACCTCGCTGAAGAGCAATCCCGATCTCTACAACGTCACCAATATTCCCTTCTGGTTCAACGAGATGCCGACACTCGAGCATTTCCACTATTTGTTCGAACAGACGGAGTTCACGCGCTGGCTGTTGAACTCGCTGATCATCGGCGTCTGCGTCGTCGTGATCACCCTCGTCGCCGCGCTGCCGGCCGGCTATAGCCTGGCGCGGATGACCGGCCGCAATGGCGAGGCGCTCGGGATCGGCATCTTCCTGACCTATCTGGTGCCGCCGACCCTGCTGTTCCTGCCGCTATCCCGGATCGTCGCCAATCTCGGCCTGCAGAATTCGATGTGGTCGCTGGTGCTGATCTATCCGACCTTCACGATCCCGTTCTGCACCTGGCTGTTGATGGGGTTCTTCAAGGCCCTGCCGCCCGAGATCGAGGAGGCGGCGATCGTCGACGGCTGCAGCCTGTTCGGCGCCTTCATCCGGATGGTGATCCCGCTGTCGCTGCCGGCGATCCTGACGGTCGTGATCTTCACGTTCACGCTGACCTTGCAGGAATTCGTCTACGCGCTGACCTTCATTTCCTCGACGGCGCAAAAGCCCATCACGCTCGGCGTGGCGACCGATCTCGTTCGCGGCGACATCTTCTTCTGGGGCGAGATCATGGCCGGCGCATTGATCGCCAGCATTCCGGTGGCGATCGCCTACAATCTGTTCCTCGATCGCTTCATCTCCGGTATCACCGGCGGCGCCGTCAAGTAAGCGGCATTCGCGACCCTTCCTTCCGGTTTCCGTCGACGGCGGTCGAGCCGCGACCGCATGACGCAACTTGCGCCGGCCTTGCGCGTTACCATGTGATGGCGATGTCGAATGACGATATTCTTATGCCCGAACCCCTCGCGTTCCCGCAGAACCTCCCGCGCCGCGTTTCGCGGCACGGAGGCGCGCGGCCCGATCATCGATCAGGAGGGACGCGAAATCCCGGAGGAATTGCTGCGGCCGCAGGCGCACGGCTTCCGCTTCGATTTCGGCAATGCAGGCAGCAATCCGTTCGGCAATCTCACCCGCGAGCAGCGGCTGGCGCGGCTCGATGCGGTGGCGAAGCTTCTCGACATCGCCTTCATCCTGCCCGGCACCAACATACGCTACGGCATCGACGGCATCATCGGCCTGATCCCGGTGGTCGGCGACATCATCGCCACCGCGCTGTCGCTGTGGCTGGTGCGCGAGGCGCGCGCGCTCGGCGCGCCCTGGCACATCACGGCGCGGATGCTCGGCAATGTCGCGATTCAGGGCGTGGTCGGAACGGTG
This sequence comes from uncultured Alphaproteobacteria bacterium, assembly GCA_963735835.1. Lineage (GTDB taxonomy): Bacteria > Pseudomonadota > Alphaproteobacteria > Rhizobiales > Xanthobacteraceae > Bradyrhizobium. The sequence continues at coordinate 16,509 of CAVTNA010000060.1, forward strand.
CCGGTCGCCGGCGACGCGTTCGACGTGCTGTTCCGCGCCAATATCCGCAACGTGCGCATGCTGCGGCGCTGGATGGACAAGCAGCCGCGTTAGCGCATGATTGGAATTGTAACAAGGCTGCCCGGGCCGCGCTTAAGAGCTACGCGGCGTCGGCGTCCGCCTTGTCGGTGGCAGGCGCGGGCTCGGGTGCACGGGGACGGCGCGGCAGCGGAAAATCCTGGCTCTCATACAGCGTGCGGATGCCGCTCTGATCGAAGCGGGCTTCCTCGACCTGCAGATAGGCGCCGTTCAGCGAATCCGCCGGCAATTCCTCGATCGCGAAGCGAACCGCTTCGGCCGCGGTGCCAAATCGCCGATACGCGAATCCCGCCCGCTTCTTCTTGCGGATCGCGGCGGGAAACAATTCGGCAGCAGTGTTGAAGCTGAAGGAAGCCATGGTCAGGGACCTCTGATCTTTTTAGTGAGAACGCGATTTCGCTATCGCGAACGGATCGCACGGGCGCAACCAAAGAGGCGGCGCGCCAGCACACGTCATTTCAGGACAGCCTTTAATATAAGCTCGTTTGCCAGAAATGCGACTCCTGAGCGGCCTGATGATGAATCCGGGCACCCCGAGCCACGCTCCGAAATAAAGTCTTTTATTTCAATGCCTTGCGTGGCCTAGAGCTTGCCGAGCAGCAGCAGGATGATCAGCACGACCAGAATAACGCCGCCAATGCCCATTCCGGAATGGCCCATGCCATAGCCGTAACCGCCAAACCGGCCGCTGAAGCCGCCGAGCAGGTAAATGATCACGAGGATGATAAGTATCGTTCCGAGCGTCATGGCACTCTCCCCCAATGAGCGGCCGGCGGACGAAAATCCGCCATCCCGCACCTGGAAGAAAAGCATATCCCGGCCGTTGGTTCCAGCGAAGGAACCGAAACGTGCGCCTTACGTGAGCAGCGATGCGGCGAAACGGCTCGCGCTGGGAGCGGAGGACAAAGGCGCAGCCTATTTCGGCTGCAGTTTCAGCGCGGCTGAATTGATGCAGTAGCGCAGTCCGGTCGGGCCGGGTCCGTCCTCGAACACGTGACCGAGATGGCCATTGCACTTCGAACAAAGCACTTCGGTCCGGATCATGCCGTGGCTGATGTCGCGCTCCTCATCGACATGGCCTTCCACCGCGGGCGCAGTGAAGCTGGGCCAGCCGCAGCCGGAGTTGAACTTGGCGTCGGATTCGAACAGCGTCTGGCCGCAGCCGGCGCAGGTGTAGGTGCCCGGCCGCTGCTCGTGCTCGTATTCGCCGGAGAACGGCCGCTCGGTCGCCTTTTCGCGCAGCACCGCGTACTGCATCGGCGTCAATTCGCGACGCCAATCGGCCTCGCTCTTCTCGATCTTGCCGGTCTTTGTGCTGGTGTCGGGCATTGAGCGTCCTCGCAAACTATGAAACCGCCGTCAGTTGGTGACTTTTGCGCCGCTCACCAGCGTCGGCTTCTCGATGTAATTGTCGGCGAAAATCTTCTTCAGGTTCTCGACCTTCGGAATATCGTTGTAGGCAATATAGGGCTGGTTCGGGTGCAGCGTCAGGTAGTCCTGGTGATAGGCCTCCGCCGGAAAAAACCCCTCCAGCGGCCCCACCTTGGTGACGATCGGCCTCTTGTACACCTTGGCGGCGTTGAGCTGGGCGATGTAGGCGTCGGCGACCTTCTTCTGCTCGTCCGAGGTGGTGAAGATCGCCGAGCGGTATTGCGTACCGGAGTCCGGTCCCTGCCGGTTCAACTGGGTCGGATCGTGCGCGACCGAGAAGAAGATCTGCAGGATCTTGCCGTAGCTGATTTTCTTCGGGTCGTATTTGATTTCGACGGACTCGGCATGGCCGGTCGCGCCGGTGGAAACGACGGGATAGGAGGCGGTCGCCTTGCTGCCGCCGGCATAGCCGGACACCGCGTTGACGACGCCTGAGGTATGCTGGAATACGCCCTGCACGCCCCAGAAGCAGCCGCCGGCGATGACGGCGGTCTGGATGCCGTCGGCGGGCTGAACGTCGATGACGGGCGCGGGGATGACCACGGCATCTTCCGCGGCCAGCGTCGGCGCCACGGCAAAGGCGGTGATCGCCAGCGCGCCGAGGGCGGCGGCGCAGAGCGAAAGGCGGCTGAATGAGCGAGCGGACATGGGCTTCCTCTTGTCGGCGGATTGAAGGGCAGTGTAGAGCGGCGGCCGCCGATCGCAATCGGCCTGCCTGCCCCGATGCCCCAAGATACGTGGCGCGAGCGGCATTGTTACATCGGGATGGACACGAGTTCGTGAATAAAAACGACGTTCGGCCAATGCGTTAGCGTCGGAGGGAACCGCCCGTCCCGGCGCGGCGTTGGGGTCGCAGCGACCAATTGTTCAATCACAGCAAATCGGGAACGGGGCGATGGCGCCGGTCGACGTCCGAAAAGGAATGTCCGGGGATATTTCCTTGCCGACGGCGAAAGCGCGCCGGTCACGGCAGCCGGGGCGCGAAGGGATTTTGCCATGAGTGCGAATCCTCCCCCGCAAGCAGCGCAGTGGCCGGAAGGCGCGATTTTTACCCTGGGTCATTCGACACTGCCCATCGAGCGCTTTGTCGCCTTGCTGCGGACTTACGGCATCGAACGCCTCGTAGACATCCGCACGGTGCCGCGTTCGCGTCATAACCCGCAATTCAACGACAGCGCGCTGGCCGGCTCGCTTGCGGCGGAGCATGTCGAATACGTCCCGATGCAGGAGCTGGGTGGGTTAAGGCATGCCCGCAAGGATTCCCCAAACACCGGGTGGCGCAACGCCAGCTTCCGCGGCTACGCCGACTATATGCAAACGGAGCCATTCCAGGCCGCGCTCGAAGCGCTCATTGCGATGAGCCGTCAAAGGCGCGCGGCCATCATGTGCGCCGAAGCGGTGCCATGGCGATGTCACCGTTCCCTCGTTGCCGATGCGCTCGGTGCGCGCGGCGTGCCGGTGATCGAGATCTTATCCGAGAGCACTTATCGCGCGCACAAGCTCACCCCGTTCGCGCTGGTGGAGGGAATGCGGGTTACCTATCCGCCCGAGCAGGCGAAACTGCTGTAGCAGCTCAAGCCCGGCTTATTTCCCGAGCTTCCTCAAGGCCGATCCCTTGTGCGCGGCGATATGGTCCGTTTTATCGCTCTTGATTTCATATTGCGGCTGATCGGAACTGGCGTGATGCGTATGCCCCTTGTAGTCGAAGTCCCGTGTATGGACCTTGATGATCCTGCCGCTGACCCGTCCAGCCTCGGAATTCCAGGCGACGTGGTCGCCGACTTGAAAGGTTTTCGCCATTTCCTTCTCTCCGGCAGGCCAGCCTACACCACCACGCTCAGCCGCTTCGCCGCCCGCGTAATGCCGGTGTAGAGCCATCGCGCACGGCTGTCCTGGAACGCAAAACTCTCGTCGAACAAAACCACGTCGTCCCATTGCGAGCCCTGCGATTTGTGCACGGTGAGCACGTAGCCGTAATCGAACTCGTCATAGGGTTTTCGTTGCTCCCATGGAATTGTCTCGATCGCGCCGCCAAAGCAGTCGCCGCGTACCGAGACTTTCGTCACCTTGTGGCCAAAATCCTCGTCCGGCGACAGCCGCATGGTGATGATCCTGGATTTCGACTGCGCGCGTGACTTCACCCGCCACAGCCCGCCGTTGAACAGGCCCTTCTTGCGGTTGTTGCGGAGACAAACCAGCTTGTCGCCTGCCACCGGCAAGGGATCCTCGATGTTCTGCTTTTGCCGCACCCGCATGTTGTAGGAGCGCCGCGTATTGTTGCGCCCGACCAGCACCTGGTCGGCGCTCATCACCCGGTCCGGATCGAGCTCGGCGCGCGATACGACCTGGCTTTCGCCGTAGCGGCCGATGTCGAGTTCGCGGCCCTCGCGCACGTCCATCGACATCCGTATGATCGGATCGTCCTGCGCCTGGCGATGCACCTCGGTCAGCATCACGTCGGGCTCGCAGTCGGTGAAGAAGCCGCCACCCTGGATCGGCGGCAGCTGCGCAGGGTCCCCGAGCACCAGCAGGGGACATTCGAACGACATCAGGTCGCGGCCGAGTTCGGCGTCCACCATCGAGCACTCATCGATGACAATCAGTTTTGCCTTTGACGCCGGCGCGTCGTCCCAAAGCTCAAAACTCGGCTGCTCGACGCCGGATTCGCGCGCGCGGTAAATCAGCGAATGGATTGTTGAAGCGTTGTCGCAGCCCTTGTTGCGCATCACGAGCGCGGCCTTGCCGGTGAAGGCCGCGAATTTCACCTCGCCGTCGACGCCCCCGGCGACGTGGCGGGCCAGCGTGGTCTTGCCGGTTCCGGCATAGCCGAATAGCCGGAACACCGGCGGGGTGCCGTTCTTGCCGGGTTTTGCCTTCAGCCAGGCGGCAACGGCCTGCAGCGCGGAATCCTGATGCGGCGTGAAAGTGGTCATGGGGTCTCGGTGGGGAGGGTCGTGCACTTAAGCTGCGACTCACGGCCTCAAAACTAACCATTCGCACGGTCAGCGCAAGCCGCCTTCCGCTGCGCGGAATTGGTCGAGGCTGGACTCAGGCCTACCCGCGAATAAACTGCATCAAGCAACAAGCCGCCATCGGGAGAGACGTCATGAAATTCGGCATCTTTTATGAGCTGCAATTGCCGCGCCCGTGGCAAGCCGGCGACGAACTCAGGCTTTACCAGCACGCGCTGACGCAATTGGAGACCGCCGACCGGCTTGGCTACGACCATGCCTGGGTGGTGGAGCATCATTTTCTGGAGGAATATTCGCATTCGCCGTCGCCGGAATCGTTTCTCGCCGCCGCCAGCCAGCGCACCAAAAACATCCGGCTCGGCCATGGCATTTTCCAGCTCACCACCAATCATCCGGCCCGCGTCGCCGAGCGCGTCGCCGTGCTCGATCTCCTGAGCAACGGCCGCGTCGAGTTCGGCATGGGCGAAAGTGCCTCGATCACCGAATTGACGCCGTTCGGCCGCGACATGGAAACCAAGAAGGAAGTGTTCGAGGAAGCCGTCCGCGCCATCTTCCCGATGTTCGGGGATGGCGGCAGCGAGCACCACGGCAAGTATTTCGACATTCCGCTGCGCAACGTGGTGCCGAAGCCGGTGCAGAAGCCGCACCCGCCGCTGTGGATGGCGTGTTCGCAGCTTCCGACCATCGAGCGCGCCGGCCAGAACGGTTTCGGCGCGCTCGGCTTCCAGTTCGTCAGCGCCGACGCCGCACACGCCTGGGTGCACGCTTATTACAACGCCATCACCAAGCGGCTGAAGAAGCTCGCCGATTACGAGATCAATCCGAATATGGCGCTGGTGTCGTTCTTCATGTGCGCCAAGACCGACGAGGAAGCCCGCGCGCGCGCGGATGGCGCCACTTTCTTCCAGTTCGCGCTGCGCTTCTACGGCGCGTCGCAGAACCGCCAGCGTCCGGCGCCGGGCACCGTCAACATGTGGGACGAGTACAACAAGTGGAAGCGCGAAAACCCGGAAGCCCAGGAGGCGGCGCTGCGCGGCGGCCTGATCGGCTCGCCGGAAACCATCCGGAAAAAACTGCGGCGATTCCGCACCTCGCACATCGACCAGGTGATCCTGCTCAACCAGGCCGGCAAGAACAGCCACGAGCACATTTGCGACTCCCTGGAACTGTTCGCCCGGGAAGTGATGCCGGAATTCCGCGAGGACCCCGAGCACGACGCCTGGAAGGCCGGCGTGATGAGCGGCGCGATCCAGCTCGAGGAGATCGACACCCAGGCCTTCATGGATCGCTACGGCAAGCTGGCGGTAACCGTCGCTCCGAAACCGCCCGTCGCGGCGGCGGGATAGCCGCCTGCGATTGATTCCTGCGGTCATTTGATGCCGATATCACCTCGCTCTCGCGCTGCCGCGCCGGGGCGCGAGCCGAGGGGAAGGGGCTGGTCGCTCAGCATCGCCTTGACGACGAAACTGCGGGCCTTGCCGGCGTCGAGCGAGTGCTTTGAGAGGAGGTCGCTGCATTCGGCGACGATCCGGTCCGCATCCTGCATGATCTTGAGCTGCTTGTAGCGATCCTGCCGGTGCAGTCCCATGCTTTCGCCGACCACTTCGAGGATGTTGATGATCCGGAACGGCCAGTCGCGCTCGTGCGCGCATAGCTCGCGATGATCGGAATGATAGACCGCAACCAGCGCATCGACGCCCGCGTCGCACGCCGCCTGTAGCTCGCCAAGCTGCAATTCGCGCTTGAACGCGGGCAGCACGCCGACGTTGACGCTCTGCAAGCCGACTGCCGGCTGCTTCAGGTCGACGAGTTCGATGCCGGGGATCGCCTCGAGGATCTCGGCGGCGGCTTCCATGACGCCGGCCACGCCGGGATGCCGGTGCAGCGCGACCCGCATTTCAACCCGCCGCTGCAAGTGCGGCTTCAATTGATCGAGCCGGCCGTCGAGGAACCGCATGAACGGTGTCATCTCGAACGGCCGCGAGCCGCGCTGTCGTTCGATCGTCGGCAGTGTCAATTCGGTGAACTGGACGTAGCAGCTCGGGCACCAGGAGATCACCTGGCCGGACTTGGAGTGCGACAGCTTCTCCATCGTGTTCGTGCCCATGCGTCCGGACATCTCGACGTCGCCCGGGCGCAGCTGCACGACGCCGCAACAATGGCTCGGGCCGCCCATCACCTGGTAGGTGATGCCGAGCGCATCCATGATATCGAGGGCAAGCAGCGCAATATGCGGCGTCTTGAGCACATTGCAGCCGGTGTAGAATATGAAGTCCGGCGCTTCGGCAGGCTTCGATACCGATGCCGAGTTCTGACCGAGCCGCTCGAGGCTCCTCGCCATCGAGTTGCAAACGCGAGAGCACCGAGACATCCCGGCCGAGATCGCGATATCGCTCCACGCCCTGTCGGCGCCGTTCGGGAAGATCGTTGCCGGCCTTCGCGATACCGAGGCGCGCCATGGCAAGCAGGAAGCGTGGATTGACTCCGTAGTCGCAGGCCTTGATGCATTCCCCGCTAAGCATGCAGGACGCCGCCCACTTGCGCGACGCCTCGGGACCGATGCCGGTACGCACGAGGTCGAGCACGCCGCTGATGATATCTTCGGACTTGCTATCCGAGATGCCGGCGGGTTGCACGCTCGGGCAAACCTCGACGCACTTGCCGCATCGCGTGCAGGCGCCAAGCATGTCTTCGACGCGTTCGCCCAGCGCCTTCTCGAAAGAGAGCTCGCTCATCGGGAACCATCCATCCCTTCAGCCCGTGCGGATAAACCAGCGGCGCCACGGCCGGACTTTAGCTCAATATGCCACAGAGCGGACCGAAATTGCAGCCGTCACTTGCATCGGCCGCTGGGCGCCGGCCCGATCAGCCCTGCAGGGCCGCGAGCAGCTCGTCCGGCCGTTCTGCCATCATCATGTGGCCGGCGCCCGACAGCACCACGGTGCGCGAATTCGGCAGCGCGGCTGCAAGCGCCTTGCCCGCTTTTGCAGGGGTCATCATGTCGCGTTCGCCGAGAATGAACGTGGTCGGGACGGTGATTTGCGCGGCGGCGGCGAGGGCCTTCTGGTAGGCATTGCACGCGGACAGGTCATTGAACAGCACGCCGGGCCGGCACTGTTCGAGCACGCGCTGTGCGCCGCTGTGCATCCACAAACCGGGCGCAAGGCTGCCGCCCAGTTCCGCCTGAAAGCCAAGACCCCAGATCGAGACCATGTCGACGGCCGAATGGTCGTTGGCCTCCGCGGCCTTGAGCAGATCGGGTCCGACGGTCATGATTGCCGCGGTTCCGATCAGGCTGAGCGCGGAAACTCTTGCCGGATGCCGTGCGGCGGTCTCCAGCGCGATCAGCGATCCCATGGAATGACCGACCAGCCTTGCGCCTGGTGGCGCCGGCGGCGTCGAGCAATGCGGCGGTCCAGTCGGCCATGTCGGCGATCGTGCGCAGCGGCGCGCCGGAAGAGCGGCCATGGCCGGGCAAGTCCGGCGCCAGCACGCCATGGCCGTGGTGGGCGAACCAGCGGCTATGCAGGGCCCAGGTGGTATGGTCGAAGCCGGCGCCGTGCAGCAGCACGATGGTCGGCTGCGACAAATCGAATTCCCGGCCGCCGGTGGCGACGAAGGTCTCAATGCCGTTCACGGACAACTGCATGGCTCATGCCTTCTGCGAAATACGGAGCGCCTGGCCGAGATCGTCGATGATATCGGCGGCGGATTCGATACCGACCGACAGCCGCACCAGTTCCTCGCCGATACCTGCGGCCTTGAGCTGGGCGGCATCCATCTGCTGATGGGTGGTGCTGGCGGGATGAATGACCAGCGTCTTGGCGTCGCCGACATTGGCCAGATGGCTGATCATCCGCAAGGATTCGATGAATTTCTTGCCGGCGGGCCGGCCGCCCTTGATCCCGAAGCTGACGATCGATCCCGCGCCGCGCGGCAGCAATCGCTTCGCCAGCTGATGGTCGGGATGGCTCTCCAGCGAGGGATGCAGCACCCACTCGACCGCCTTGTTGGCGGCGAGGAATTCGAGCACCGCATGGGTATTTGTCGATGTGGCGATCCATGCGGACGCCCAGCGTCTCGACGCCCTGCAGCAACTGAAAGGCATTGGTCGGCGACAGACAGGCGCCGAAATCGCGCAGGCCTTCGGTGCGCGCCCGCATGATGAACGCGGCCGGGCCGAATTGCTCGTCGAAGACGATGCCGTGATATCCGGCATAGGGCTCGGTCAGAACCGGAAATTTGCCGGAAGCGCGCCAGTCGAACCGGCCGCCGTCGACGATGACGCCGCCGATGGCGATGCCGTGGCCGCCGATCCATTTGGTGGCCGAGTTCATGACGATGTCGGCGCCAAGCTCGATCGGCCGGCTGAGATAGGGCGTTGCGAAGGTGTTGTCGATCAGCAGCGGAATTTTCGCGTCATGCGCGATCTGCGCGACCTCGGGAATATCCAGCACTTCGAGACCGGGATTGCCGATGGTCTCGCCGATCACCAGGCGGGTATTGGGGCGGATCGCGGCGCGGAATTCGTCCAGCGCGCGCGGCTTGACGAAGGTGGTGGTGATGCCGAAGCGCGGCAGCGTGTGCGTGAGCAGATTGATGCTGCCGCCATAGAGCGAGGACGAAGCGACGATGTGGTCGCCGGCGTTGAGCAGGGTCGCGATCGCCAGATGCAGCGCGGCCATGCCGCTCGCCGTGCAGATGGCGCCGACGCCACCTTCCAGCGCGGCAAGCCGCTCTTCGAGCACCGCCGTGGTCGGGTTCGAAATCCGGGTATAGATGTGTCCTGCGCGTTCGAGATTGAACAGCGCCGCGGCGTGGTCGGAGTCCTGAAAGACGTAGGAGGTGGTCTGATAGATCGGGACCGCACGCGCGCCGGTGACGGGATCCGGATGCTGGCCGGCATGCAGGCTCAGGGTCTCGAACGCGGGCGGCTTGGGTGCGGGCATGTTGAACTCGAAAGCGATGCGGTTTCCGGATATCCCGGACTGCAGCACCATGTGCCACAAAAGCTCTTCGATTGTTAGCCCCGGGGTTCGCGCCGTTTCTGCCTCTCGGCTGCCGTAACCACGGCCAAACGCGCATGCGCGGGTTCACCGCTCCTCGGAAGAGGTGGCCTTTTTTCCGGTCGCGGACTAAAAGCCATCCCATGCCTGCGATGCAGGGGCCGGAGCGGAGCTCATGCGCTGGAACGCAAACTTCTTCAAATCACTTTCGCCGGCAGCGCCGTGAGCTGATGAAACGCATCGCGGTCTGGGCTTTTTACGGGATCGGCGCGCTCGCGATGCTCTACCTCGCGCTCTACGCCTATGCGGCGTTCACCGGACGCAACCTGCAGCCGGGCGATCCGATTCACATCTTCCGCAAGCCCGACGCGCCGAATTATTCGGCGGCGACCGGCGGCGATTTCGCCTGATGGCGCGACACGAAGGTGCGGCCCATGGTGACGTTTTTCTGGGCTCGGATCTGGGTGTTGTCGTAAGTCCAACACTCGCCGGAATTGTCCAGGAAGCAGACCCACAGCAGATTGTATTCGGGTCCATAGTCGATCAGCAAGATGAGCGTAGCCGTCGCCCTTCGGCGTTATGACCGGGATCGGCGGATCGAGCTGCAGGATGGACATGGACCGGCTTTCAAACAGGACGTGCGCGCAAAGCGCCCGATCTGAAAACTTCCAGGGAGCCAAAACAGTTCCGGCGCGAGTTGCCTCGCGACCGGGGTGATTTCGTCTGCGACGCCATGGCGAGCGTCAGCGAAGCAAGGCTCACACCGAGGCGGCGACGCGGTGATATTCGCCGGCGCCGGCCGGCGTGATCGGCAATCCGCCGTCGGCATATTCGTTCAGCTTGTTGCGCAGCGTGCGGATCGAGATGCCGAGGATGTTGGCGGCGTGGGTGCGGTTGCCGAGGCAGTGCTTCAGCGTCTCCAGGATGAGGTCGCGCTCGACGTCGGCGACCGTGCGTCCGACCAGCGCGCGGGTCACCTGTTCGGCGGCGAAGGTGGCGTGCGCCACCGCCGGCACGGTCTTGGCGATATCGAGACGGTCGCCGTCCGGCGTCAGGATGGCGTCGACGCCGATCTCGTCGCCCTGCGCCATCAGCACCGAGCGATGCATGGTGTTTTCCAGCTCGCGGACGTTGCCCTGCCAGCGGTTGGACGTCAGCACCCGCCGCGCATCGGCGGAGATCGGCCGCAGCGGCACGCCGTTGGCGTCGGCATATTTCTTGGCGAAGTGCTGCGCCAGTTCGAGAATGTCGGCCGGGCGTTCGCGCAACGGCGGTATCTTCAGGTTGACGACGTTGAGCCGGAACAGCAGGTCCTCGCGGAAGGTGCCCTCGCGCACGGCGTCGGCCAGGTTGCGGTTCGAGGTGGCGATGATGCGGATGTCGACCGGCACCGGCCGGGTGCCGCCGACCCGGTCGATCACGCGCTCCTGGATGGCGCGCAGCAGTTTGGACTGCAGCCGCACGTCCATTTCGGAGATTTCGTCGAGCAGCAGCGTGCCGCCGGTGGCTTCCTCGAATTTTCCGATGCGCCGCGCAACGGCGCCGGTGAACGCGCCCTTCTCGTGGCCGAACAGTTCGGATTCCAGCAGGTGCTCGGGGATCGCCGCGCAATTGATGCTGATGAACGGCTTCTTGGCGCGGTTGGAGCGGGTGTGGACATAGCGCGCCAGCACTTCCTTGCCGGTGCCGGATTCGCCGGTGATCATCACGGAGGCGTCGGAGCCGGCGATCTGCTGCGCCAGCTTGATCACCTTGGCCATCGCCTCGTCGCGGTAGACCAGGTCGCGCGAATCGTTGGCGACGGCGGCGAGCACCGCGGCGATCAGTTCCGGGTCCGGCGGCAGCGGGATGTATTCCTTGGCGCCGGCGTGGATCGCGGCCACCGCGGCGCGGGCGTCGTTGGAGATGCCGCAGGCGACGATCGGCACGTGGATGTGCTCGGCCTCGAGCCGCATCACCAGGTCGCGGATGTCGAGGGCGACGTCGACCAGCAGCAGGTCGGCGCCCTTGCCGCCGCGCAGCACCCGCATCGCCTGTTCGTGATCCTCCGCATGGGTCACGGAAGCGCCATTGTCCATGGCGATCTTGGTGGCTGTCGTAAGCTGGCCCTTCAGTGTGCCAACGATGAGAAGCCGCATGGTAATCTCCTGTTCGTCTGTTCGCGCCCGTCGGGCGCCGTATCGTTAAGAGCGCCTCAGGTGCGTTCCGCCTTGATGATTTCCGTCATGGTCACGCCGAGCTTGTCTTCCACCAGAACCACCTCGCCGCGCGCCACCAGCCGGTTGTTGACGTAGATGTCGATGGCTTCGCCGACGCGGCGGTCGAGTTCGAGCACGGTGCCGGGCCCGAGTTTCAACAATTCGCCGACATCCATCTTGGAGCGGCCGAGCACGGCCGAGACCTGCACCGGCACGTCGAACACCGCCTCCAGGTCGGCGGCGACGCGCGAGGCCTGTTCGTCTTCGTTATAGGCCACGTCATCGATCGCCGGCGCGTCGGCGGCGTTGAGATCGGGAAGCGGAACCTGTGCGTCGGTGTCACTCATGGTTCAATCCTCATGGCCGCACGTTGCGGCCTGATTGCGGGACGCGATGTAGCGCCCGACAAGTTCGTTGATCTTGGCTTCGATCGCCGCGCGCTCCAGCACGACGCCGCCATCGGCCCACTCGATCTTGCAGTCGCCGGTCTCGATTTCCGGCTCTGCCAGAATCACGAGGCGGCCCTCGAAGCCGCTTTGCTTCGCCAGCCGCTCGATCCGCTCGCGCGCGGACTCGTAAAGCGAATCGTTGATCCGGACCACGAGATGCGGCGTCGATACCAGGTGGGAGAAACAGTCGCTGACCAGCGCCGGTGATCTCGCCAAGCGGCTCGCCGGCAATCAGCTCGCTGCACAGCTTGCGCGCCACCGCGACCGCGACGTCGACGGCTTCGGTTTCCATCCGGGCTCTCGACGCCGGAGAAGCGCGCCGCGATGTCCCTGGATGGCGATGCCGATCTCCTCGAGCGCCAGCGCGGTGCGGCGGTCGCTTTCCGCCTTCGCCTCGCGCTGCGCCGGCGTCGTAGCCGTCGCGATAGGCGCGGGCCTCGGCGGCGGCGATCTTCTGCGCGATTTCCGACGGCGTGGCGGGCCGCTCGCGCGTCTTGTCCGGCGCCGAGAAGTCCATGTCGAACAGGAATTTTGCGGGTGCGGCCATCAGTACACCAGCTCGTCGTCGGCGCGGTTCTTGGTCAGCATGATTTCGCCCTTGGCCGCGAGATCCTTGGCGAGATTGACGAGCAGCGCCTGCGCCTCGTCGACGTCGCGCAACCGCACCGGTCCCAGCGCGGCCATGTCGTCGAGCAGCATCTTGCCGGCGCGCGACGACATGTTGCCGAGGAAGAAGCCGCGGACTTCCTCGTTGGCGCTCTTCAGCGCGATGCCGAGCTTGTCCTTGTCGACATGGCGCATCAGCGTCTGCGCCGAAGCGGAGTCGAGCTTGACGAGGTCGTCGAAGGTGAACATCAGCGCCTTGATGCGTTCGGCGGACTCGCGGTTTTCCTCTTCCAGCGAGGTGATGAAGCGGGTTTCGGTCTGGCGGTCGAAATTGTTGAAGATCTCGGCCATCACCTCGTGGGCGTCGCGACGCCGGGTCTGCGACAGGTTCGACATGAATTCGGTGCGCAGCGTCTGTTCGACGCGCTCGATCACTTCCTTCTGCACCGCCTCCATCTTCAGCATCCGGCCGACCACGTCGAGCGCCATGTCCTCGGGCAGGATCGCGAGCACGCGGGCGGCGTGCTCCGGCTTCAGCTTCGACAGCACCACGGCGATGGTCTGCGGATATTCATTCTTGAGGTAGTTGGCGAGCACCTCTTCCTGGACGTTGGAGAGCTTCTCCCACATGTTGCGGCCGGCGGGGCCGCGAATTTCGTCCATGATGCCGGTGACGCGCTCGGGCGGCAGGTATTGCTGCAGCAGCCGCTCGGTGGCGTCGAAGGTTCCCATCAGCGCGCCGGACGCCGACATCCGCGAGACGAATTCGAGCAGCAGGTCTTCCACCACGTCGGCCTCGACGGTGCCGAGCGTCGACATCACCATCGACAGTTCGCGCACTTCGTCGTCGTCGAGCAGCGACCAGACCTTGCCGCCATATTGTTCGCCCAGCGCCAGCATCAGGATCGCGGCGCGCTTCGGGCCGCTCAGCGGCGGGCCTTTCGGACGATTGCCCTGACGGCTCGCCAGCGAGGCGATGACGCTGGTGATGTCGTTGGCGTTTGTGGTTTGCGGTACGGCCATGTCAGATCACGCGGGCTTCGCTGAGCCATTGACGAACAATGGAAGCGGTTTCGTTCGGGTTTCGCTCGGCCAGTTCGCCGACGCGATGCACCGACTGCGCATGGACCTGGCCCTGAACCTGGGCGACGTCGATCATCTGCGCGGTGGCGTTGGCGCCGGGAACGAGATTCTGGCCGGCGGCGCCCGCGGCCGCGCGCTGCCGTCGGTCAGCGCCGGCATCGTCCGTCGCCGGCGAGCGAGGCGACCTCTTCGGAGGCGAGGATGCGCTTGACCAGCGGCCGGATCACCATGAACAGCACCACGAGGCCGAGCAGCATCATGACGCCGAGCTCGATGACGTACATCACGTCGTCCTTGGTGAACTGCAGCATGCCGAGCAGGCCGGTCGGCTCGGCGAGCGGGACAACGGCCGGCGCTTCGGCGAATTTGAGGTTGACGACCTCGACCTGGTCGCCGCGCTTCTGATCGAAGCCGATCGCCGAGCGCACCAGGGCGGCGATGCGGTCGAGCTGTTCCTTGCTGCGCTCCTGATAGACCATCTCGCCTTTTTCGTTCTTGGAATAGCTGCCGTCGACCAGCACGGCGACCGAGATGCGGTTGACCCGTCCGGCCTCGGTCACCTCGGTCTTGGTGGTGCGGGAAATCTCGTAGTTGTTGGTTTCTTCGGTCTTCTTGCTCTGGTCGCGCGCGGGCGTCGCATTGTCCTTGTTCTGATTGCCCGGCAGTTCGTTGTTGACGGTGACCTGACCGTTGTTGTCGGCGGTCGCCGCTGGATTCTTCGCGGGTCTGGCTCGAGCGCAGCACCCGGCCTTCGGGATCGAACCGGTCCGAGGTCTGGGTGATCTTGTTGTAGTCGAAATCGGCCGAGAGCTGGACGCGGGCGCGGCCGGCGCCGACCACCGAGGACACGATCGCCTCGACCTGATTGCGCATCCGCTTCTCGAAGCCGGCGCGGCGCTCGTCGCCGACGGCGTTGTCGGCATCGCCGGCTGGCGCCGTCGGCGAGCAATTGACCGGCTTCATCGACGATCGACACCCGCTGCGGCTTCAGGCCGTTGACGGCGGAGGCGACCAGATGGCGGATGGCCCGGATCTGCTGCGGTTCGAGCGCGCCGCGCACGCGCACCACGATCGAGGCCGATGGCTCGGGCGTTTCGCGCGAAAACAGCGGCCGCTCCGGCAGCACCAGATGGACCCGGGCCGCCTGGATGCGGTCGATGGCGCGGATGGTGCGGGCAAGTTCGCCCTCGAGCGCGCGCAGATGATTGATGTTCTGGACGAAGCTGGTGGTGCCGAGCGCGTCGGATTTGTCGAAAATCTCGTAGCCGACGCCGCCGCCCTTGGGCAGGCCGCCCTCGGCGAGCTTCATGCGCAGCCGCGTGACCTTGTCCTTCGGCACCATGATCACGGCGCCGTCGTTGCGCAGTTCGAAGGGAATGGCCTGGCGTTCCAGGTCCTTGATGATGGCGGAGGAATCCTCGACGCTGAGGTCGGTGAAGAGCGTGGTCATCTGCGGCGTGGTGACGCGCATGATGACAAAGGCGAAGAAGCCGATCAGCGCGGCTGTCACCGCGACCATCGCCATCAACCGCGAAGCGCCCAGACCCTTCAGGAAGCCTACAAGACCCTGCAAACCAACCGCCCCTGAGATTCGGCCCCAAGAGCCGACTGGGCAATTATTGCCTATGGGATGGTTTCGATATGGTTAACGAAGGTTAAGGGCCGGAGCGAAAGTTCAACATGAAAAAAATCGGCTTCGCAAAACGAAGCCGATTTTCGTCAAATGCCGTCGGTTCTGGAGAGCGCTTATTGGCGATATTGCTGGATGCGGGTGGTGCGCAGTCCGGCAAGGCCATGCTGATCGATGGAAAATTGCCAGGAAAGGAATTCGTCGACCGTCAGCGTGTAGCGGCTGCAGGCCTCCTCAAGGGAGAGCAGGCCGCCGCGCACTGCGGCAACGACTTCGGCCTTACGGCGAATAACCCACCGTTTGGTCCCGGGCGCGGGCAGATCCGCAATTGTTAACGGACTACCGTCAGGCCCGATGACGTATTTTACCCTCGGGCGATGGGGTTCTGTCATGGCGTACTCACAAACTCTCAACCACTGAACTCACGGTAACAACCTACGCCCCGCGACTTAAAATTTGCCTAAGCCCAAGCCTTCAATACGAATCTCCTTGAAAATGCCGCAAAAAGCTTCGGCCCGGCGTCTGCGGACGCCGGGCTGAAGCAGGCTGAAAGACGGGTGATAGTCGTGCAGTCCGGGCCGCGGGCCTGCGCAGACCGGTGCCCCGGACGGAGGTTCGCTACTGGGCGATGCTCTTGATCTGGTTGACCGTGTAGGTCTGGCCGTTGATCGACAGCAGCGGTGGCGACTGGGTGAGGTCGACCGAATTGACCACGCCCTGGACCTGGGTGGAGACCGCCACCGAATTGCCCGCGGTGTCGGCGGCGGTGGCGGTCAGCTTGTAGCTGCCATCCGGCCACTGCGTGCCGTCGTTGCCCTTGCCGTCCCAGGTGAAGGGCTGGTTGTTGCCGGCGTTGACGGCGTAGCTGCCGGTGAAGACGGTCTGCCCGGTGCTGTTGGTGATCGAGATGGTGACGTTGGAATTCGTCGGAACGTCTCAGATTCCAGGTGCCGAAGAGTTGGTCAGGGCGGCGGTGCTGCCGTCGACCACCGCGGTCTTGCCGACGAATGCCAGCGCCTGCGTCGATTGCGCGGTCTGCTGCAGCGAGACCAGCGTGGTCAGCTGATCGTTGGTCTTGAGCTGCTGCTCGACGCCGGCGAATTGCACGAGCTGCTGGGTGAACTGGTTGGTGTCCAGCGGATCGAGCGGATTCTGGTTCTGCAATTGCGTCGTCAGCAGCGTCAGGAAGGTCTGAAAGTTTCCGGCGAGCGTGCTGCCGCGCGGTCGAACTCAGCGAAGCTCCCGAGCTGGAGATGAGGTCGGCAGGGGCGTCGTTCCCGAAACGACCGGGCTGGCCACGCCTGTTGCTGCTGTTGTCATGTCCGTCTCCTCAGACCCTGATGTCGACGCCGCTGCTCGATCCGAGCATGCGGCCATAGGTTCGCCCGGCGACCGCCGCCGGAATGGTGTCTTCGTCGCTGATCGACCAGCCGCTGCGCGTTGCGGCCGGTCTCGTTGCCGTTGTTCTGTCCGGAGGAGGACTGGTCGCGCAGGCTGAATTGCAGGCCGCCGTCGCCGGTCTTGAGTCCGGCGTCGTCCAGCGCGCGCTGCAGCTGCGGTGCGTCCTGGCGCAGCATCGACAGCGTTTCCGGCTTTTCGACCGTCAAATGCGAGGTCACCTGGCCGTTGCGATCGACATCGATGCGAACGTCGATGCGGCCAAGGTCGGCCGGATCGAGCCGGATTTCGAAACGGCTCTTGCCGCTTCGCGCCGAGGCGGCGATCTCGACCGCGAGCCCGCTCAAGCGGCACCGGCGCATTCGGTTGCGGCCGTGACGCTCAGGGGGCCCGACGGGAGCGGCGGTCGCCGCCGCGGCGGGAGCTGCGGCTGGATCGTAGCCGTCGCCTGGACGCCGGTATCCGATGAATCGGTCAGCGCATGTGCCGCTGCGGCGGCCGTGCGAATGGTCATGGACCGGCGGCGCGGCGGCCGATGCCGATGAGGCACTGGCGGAGGCGTCTGCTTTCGCGGTGTCGACGAGGTCATTGCCGGCCTCCGGCTTGGCCGTGACGGCCGGTTGTTGCGCGGGTGTGCTGCGTGCCGCGTCGGTCGGCGTTGCCGTTGCGGACGGATCGGATGTGCCCGACTCGGTATCTGCGACGGCCGACGCAGCGGCCTTCGCCGGCGCGGCGACCGGAGCCTTGAGCAGCGTGGTTTTCGGCGCAACCGGCGCCGTCGCGGCGACGGCCGCGGTCAGTGCTGCATCGGTTGCCGCGGCCGCATCGGTCGGCGTGGCCGGCGGCTTGACCGGCGCGGTGACGGTCTCGCCTGCCGCCGCTTGAACGGCGATCTTTGCAGTCGCCGTCGCCGCTGACGGGTTCGCGGCGGTGGCTGCCGACGCGTGCATCGCCGAGGCGGTCGCGGTGCCGCCGCGGTTGCGGTGGCGTCGGAATCGATCTTGACCGGCGCTGACGGAGCCGCTCGCTGTCGACGGTGACCGCGAGCGCTGGCTGCGATCGCTGCCGCCGCAATCGCAAGCGGCGCGGTGGCGTTGCCGGAGGCCGGCGTCGCAGCGGGAACATCCGTCGGCGCGACCGGGACGGGAATCGCAACCGCGACCGCGTTCGGCGTCGTCACCGGCGCGTCCGCCCTGCAGCGCCGAGGCGGCCGGATCGGCTGCGGTGGCGGTGCCGGAAGTCGGTCTTGTCGGTGGTTTTCGCGGTGCCGGCTTTCGCGGCGCCGGACTTCGCGCCGCGGCGCTGGACGCGTTGGCGCCGGCGTCGGCATTGCGCTGGCG
Source organism: uncultured Alphaproteobacteria bacterium (assembly GCA_963735835.1). Taxonomy (GTDB): domain Bacteria; phylum Pseudomonadota; class Alphaproteobacteria; order Rhizobiales; family Xanthobacteraceae; genus Bradyrhizobium. The sequence continues at coordinate 34,700 of CAVTNA010000060.1, forward strand.
TCGGCGTTGGTCGCTGTATTGGCGTCGGAAGCCTGATTGGCGGCGGCGTCGCGATCGTCCGAGGCGTTTTTTGCGGCACTGGTCGGCAGACGCGGCGTCGCGCGATCGCGAGTTGTCCTGGCGTTGCCGCCGCATCGTCGGCGCGGCGCGGCGGCGCGGACTGCTGCTGTGCCGTGGGCGGCGCGGTCGTTGCCGGTGTCGGCGGGCGCGTTGCTGATCGACCAGCGCCCCGAAACTGTCGGTCTGCCCTGCGATTGGTCGGACCGCGCGGGCTTCGGCGGCGCGGTCTGGAAGGACACGCTTGCTGCTGCTTCTGACGTGACGCTGAACACGGGGCGCGGCCTCTCGCAATGAACCTGGACCTGAGATCAGCAAGGACCGGGCCACCCCGGTCTACAAAAAATATCTAATATATTTCAATATGTTGTAGAGACGATGCGGGTGAACTACGGAGCCGCCGGCGGCAGCTCCCTTTTCTGCCCGGCGGCAAGATTTGCCGTTTGCGGCACGCAAAAGCGGTGAGCGCGATTGCCTGGCGGGAATACGGCCTATATTAAAGAGCGGCTTTTCAGCCGTTTCCGACAGAGCGAGCCGCTTTGCCGGAACCGCTTCAAGAGCCTCTAACTCAAGGGCCTTGCAAAATGGCTTCCTGATCGCGGGCAAGCGTTCGACGCCGCCGCGATCGCATCAATGACCGGAACCATGCTCAACAGTCTGGATCTTGAAGGCCGTCCGCAGGACACCAGGGTCGTCGTCGCCATGTCCGGCGGCGTCGATTCCTCGGTGACGGCTGCGCTGTTGAAGTCCGAAGGCTACGACGTCGTCGGCATCACGCTGCAGCTCTACGATCATGGCGCGGCCACCCATCGCAAGGGCGCCTGCTGCGCCGGGCAGGACATCCACGATGCGCGCAATGTCGCCGAGCGGATCGGCATTCCGCATTACGTGCTGGACTACGAGAACCGCTTTCGCGAATCGGTGATCGACAATTTCGCCGACAGCTACGCCTCGGGCGAGACGCCGGTGCCTTGCATCGAGTGCAACCGCTCGATCAAGTTCCGCGATCTGCTCGCGACCGCGCGCGAGCTCGGCGCCGTCCGCGCTCGCGACCGGACATTACGTCGCCTCGCGCCGTCATGGGCGACGGATCGCGCGCGCTGGTTTGCGCCGCCGACGCCGATCGCGACCAGAGCTATTTCCTGTTCGCGACCACGCGCGAGCAGCTCGACTATCTGCGCTTTCCGCTCGGCGACATGACCAAGCCGCAGGCGCGCGAACTGGCGCGGCGCTTCGGTCTCGACGGTCGCCGACAAGCAGGACAGCCAGGACATCTGCTTCGTGCCGACCGGACGCTATACCGACATCATCGGCCGGCTTGCGGCCGAATGCGTTCGAGCCCGGCGATATCGTCGACCTCGACGGCCGCGTCATCGGCCGCCATCAGGGCATCGTTCATTTCACCGTCGGCCAGCGGCGCGGACTGGGCATCGCCTCCAGCGCGCCGCTCTATGTGGTGCGGCTCGATGCCGCCAGCCGCCGCGTCGTGGTCGGTCCGCGCGAGGCGCTGCGGATGGATCGCATCGTGCTGCGCGACGTCAACTGGATCGGCGACGGCGCGCTCGATCGCGCGGTCGGCGACGGGCTCGAGATTTTCGTGCGGGTGCGATCGACCCGCGCGCCGCAGCCGGCGTGGCTGCGCGCGGCCGACGGCGGCTATGAAGTCGAACTGGTCGCCGGCGAAGAGGGCGTTTCCCCCGGCCAGGCCTGCGTGTTCTACGATGCGCCTTCGGGCCAGGCGCGCGTGCTCGGCGGCGGCTTCATCCAGAGCGCGACCGCGAAGGGCGCAGCGGCCAGAGGCGCGGCGCGCCGCCGCCGCTGGTCGAGGCCATGCGCGGATAAGAATTTTCAGGGCGGGGGCATGGCTGCAGATATCGACCGCGCGGGGGTCGCAAAGGCTTATGGGCGCTGGGCGCCGGTCTACGATCTGGTGTTCGGCAAGGTGTTCGACCACGGCCGCCAATCGACCATCGCGGAGGCCGACAAGATCGGCGGACGGATTCTCGATGTCGGCGTCGGCACCGGATTGTCGCTGTCGGATTATTCGCCGACCACGAAATTGTGCGGCGTCGATATTTCCGAGCCGATGCTGCGCAAGGCGCAGCAGCCGCGTGCGCGCGCTGGGTCTTCGCAATGTCGAGACGCTCGCGGTGATGGACGCCAAGAATCTGGCATTCGCGGATTCGTTCTTCGACGCGGTGGTGGCGCAATATGTCATCACCGCGGTGCCCGATCCGGAAGCCACGCTGGATGATTTCATCCGCGTGCTGAAACCCGGCGGCGAACTCATCCTGGTCAATCACATCGGCGCCGAGAGCGGCCCGCGCCGCGTCTTCGAACTGGCGTTCGCGCCGCTGGCGCGCCGGCTCGGCTGGCGGCCGGAATTTCCATGGGCGCGGCTGGTCAACTGGGCCGCCAAGACACGGCGGCGTCACGCCTGACCGAGCGCCGCCCGATGCCGCCGATGGGGCATTTTTCGCTGATCCGCTACCGCAAATCCTGAAGGTCTCCGATTCGGTGCGGAACCTCCGCGCGCGCCGGCCGTTTTCCCGCGCATGCGGATGAAACACTCACTCCTTCTCTCTGGCGTGCTGATGGCGGCGTCCGGGCGCGGCGAGCGCGCAGGCCCCGCCGACGCCGGCGACGCCGCCGGCCCAGACCGCGCCGCCGGCGCCGCGCGCGCAATGACTGCGCGCCGATGCAGCCGGTGCCGCCGCGCGGCACCATCGCGCCGGAGGGCACGACCACCGGCCAGCGGGCCGAGCCGCTCGGCGACAAACTGGCGAAATCCGACGGCGTGTTGTGCCCGCCCGCGGGCGTCGACCCGGAAATCCGCGCGCCGACCCCCGATACCGGCAACACGCCGGTGATTCCGCCGCCCGGCAGCCCCGGCGGCGATCCCAACGTCCGGCCGAAATAAGCGCGGTTTGCAGGCACTTGGCGGCTGCAGGTCGCGGGTTTGCTTGACATGCCCAAGACCGGCTTCTTATATGCCGCGCGTTCGCGACCGCGGTATATGAAGCCGCGACGACGGACGCCGTGGCGGGGTAGCTCAGCTGGTTAGAGCACGGGAATCATAATCCTGGGGTCGGGGGTTCGAGTCCCTCTCCCGCTACCAAATTTTTCCACGATCGCACTTTGAATGTACGGCGGGCCGTTGATGCATTCCGATGACGGCGCAACCGAATTCGACTACGTCATCGTCGGCGCCGGCTCGGCCGGATGCGTGCTCGCCAATCGTCTGAGCGCGGACGGCAAGCATTCGGTGCTGCTGCTCGAGGCCGGCCCGAAGGACACCAACCTCTGGATCCACGTGCCGCTCGGCTACGGCAAGCTGTTCAAGGAAAAAACCGTCAACTGGATGTACCAGACCGAGCCGGAGCCGGGGCTGAACGGCCGCCAGGTGTTCCAGCCGCGCGGCAAGGTGCTGGGCGGATCGAGCTCGATCAACGGCCTGCTTGTACGTTCGCGGCCAGCACGAGGATTACGATCGCTGGCGCCAGCGCGGCAATGCCGGCTGGGGCTATGACGACGTGCTGCCCTATTTCAAGAAAGCCGAGAACCAGCAGCGCGGCGCCGACGATTTTCACGGCGCCGACGGCCCGCTGCCGGTTTCCGATCTGAGCCACGCCGATCCGCTGTCGGCAGCCTTCATCGAGGCGGCCGCCGAGACCGGCATGCCGATCAATCCCGATTTCAACGGCGCGACGCAGGAAGGCGCCGGATTTTTCCAGACCACGACGCGCGGCGGCCGACGCGCGAGCACGGCGGTGGCGTATCTTCGCCCCGCGAAGGGCCGCAAGAATCTGCAGGTCGAGACCTCGGCGCTGGCGCAGCGCATCGCTGTTCGATGGACGTCGCGCGGTCGCGGTCGAGTACCGCAGGGGCGGCGCGCTGCGAACGGCGCGGGCGCGCAAGGAAATCCTGGTTTCGCAGCGGCGCGTACAACTCGCCGCAATTGCTGCAGCTCTCCGGCGTGGGACCGGCGGAGCTGTTGCGAACAGCACGGCATCGATGTCGTGCTCGACGCGCCCGGCGTCGGGCAACGATCTGCAGGATCACATGCAGGTCGGCGTGGTGATGCGCTGCACGAAACGCATCACGCTCAACGACGTCGTCAACCATCCGGTCCGCCGGATCCTGGCCGGCGCGCGATATGCGGCGTTCCGCAAGGGACCGCTGACGATCGCCGCCGGCACGTCGGGCGCGTTCTTCAAGACCAGTCCGCGGCTGGCGACGCCCGATATCCAGATCCACTTCCTGCCGTTCTCGACCGACAAGATGGGCGAAAAGCTGCATCCGTTTTCCGGATTTACCGCGTCGGTCTGCCAGTTGCGCCCCGAGAGCCGCGGCTCGCTGCGCATCAGGAGCGCCGATCCCGCGGCGCCGCCGGAAATCCGCATCAACTATCTCGCGACCGAAACCGATCGCACCGCCATCGTCGAAGGCCTCAAGATCCTGCGCAAGATTTTGCACGCGCCGGCGCTCAAGCCCTATGTGGTCGAGGAGGTCGATCCCGGGACGAAAGTGTCGAGCGACGAGGAACTGCTGAACTTCTGCCGGCAGCGCGGCAGCACGGTCTATCATCCGACCTCGACCTGCCGGATGGGCAACGACCCGCTCGCGGTGGTCGATCAGCGCCTGCGCGTGCGCGGCATCGAGGGCCTGCGCGTGGTCGACGCCTCGGTCATGCCGGATCTGATGTCGGGCAATACCAACGCGCCGATCATCATGATCGCCGAAAAAGCCTCCGACATGATTCTGGAGGATGCGCGGTAACGCGGAAGGCGCCGGGCATGCGTTTGCATTCCGGCGTCGGCTGGTTCTATCTTGCGGCGGAGGATGAGCCGCGATGACTGCGGCGTCGAAGGGAAGCGTGAATGGCGGCAATTCGCATCAGGATCGGCACGCGCAAGAGCGTCATGGCGCTGGCCCAGACCGAGGAAATCGCCCGGCGGCTGACCGCGGCCGTTCCCGGCCTCGAGGTCGAGATCGTCAAGTTCGAAACCACGGGCGATTCCGATCAGACCAGCAAGCTGTTGCAGCATGGCGGCAAGGGCGGCGCCTTCGTCGCCGAAATCCGCAAGGCGGTCGTTTCCGGGCGAATTGCAGGCCGCGATGCATTCGCTGAAGGACATGCCCGGCAATGAGGACACGCCGGGGCTGGTGATCGGCGCGACGCTGTCGCGCGACCCGCCCGGCGACGTTCTGGTGCTGCGTCCGGGCGTTTCGCTCGACGATTTCAGGCGCTCGCGCGGCAAGGGATTCAAGATCGGCACCAACGCGGTGCGGCGCGCGGCCTATGCGCGCCGGCTGTTTCCGGAAGTCGAGGTGATCCACTATCGCGGCGCCGCCGACACCCGCGTGCGCAAGCTCGACAACCGGAAATGCAGCGGCTTCCCGACGGCGGCGAGGTCGGCCCGGCGGACGCGCTGATCATGGCGCGCTCCGGGCTCGAACGTGTCGGCCTGGCCAGCCGCATCGCCTACGAATTTTCGATCCAGGAAATGCTGCCGGCGGTCGGGCAGGGGATCGTCGCGGTGGAATGTGCCGCCGCAGGATTGGCAGACGCGGCGCATTCTCTCCCGCATCGACGACGCCGCGGCGCACCGCAGCGCCGACGCCGAGCGCGAGGTGCTGTGGGTGCTCAACGGCCATTGCAATTCGCCGATCGCGGGATTTTCCACCATGCGAGGGCACGCAGATGTCGCTGACCGCCTCGGTGCTGGATGAAGCCGGCGGCCTGTTCATCGAGGCCTCGCGCACCGGCCCCGCCGACCGCCCGCGCGAACTCGGCCGCGCGGTCGGGCTCGAACTGCTGACCAAGGGCGCGGCCGAGATCATCGAACGCAGCCGGCCGGAGTAATGCTCTACCCCTTATACGCCCGCACCCGCTTCAGCATCTGCTCGACATGCGCGATCGGGGTTTCCGGCTGGATGCCGTGGCCGAGGTTGAAGATCAGCCGGCCCTTGCGCGTAATTCGCCAGCACGTCGTCGACCGCGCGATCGAGCGCCGCGCCGCCGGCGATCAGCACCAGCGGATCGAGATTGCCCTGCACCGCGACGCGGTTCTGCACGCGCTCGCGGATCAAGGACGGCTCGGCCGCCCAGTCGATGCTGACGGCATCGACGCCGGTCGCGTCCGACATAGGCCGGCAGCAGCGCGCCGGCGCCGCGGGGAAAGCCGATGATCTTCGCATCCGGCACTTTCGCGCGCACGCCCTCGACGATGCGCCGCGGTCGGCTCGATCGACCAGCGCGCGAATTCGCGCGGCGGCAGCACGCCGGCCCAGGTGTCGAAGATCTGCAGCACGTCGGCGCCGGCCTTGAGCTGCCCGAGCAGATATTGGATCGAGTTCTCGACCAGCACGTCGATGATTTCCGCGAACGCCTCGGGATGGCGATAGGCCATCATCCGCGCCGGCGCCTGATCCGGCGTGCCTTGGCCGGCCACCATGTAGGTCGCGACCGTCCACGGCGCGCCGCAGAAGCCGATCAGCGCGATCTTCGGGCGCGAGCTCGCGCGCGCACGCGGCGCAGCGCTTCATAGACCGGCTCGAGCTTGCCGAAATCGGCGTGCGCGCGCCAGCGTCGCGACCTTCTCCGGCGTATCCAGCGGATCGAGCCGCGGGCCTTCGCCGGCCTCGAAGCGCACGGAGCGGCCGAGCGCATAGGGGATGACGAGAATGTCGGAGAAGATGATCGCGGCGTCGAAGTTGAAGCGGCGGATCGGCTGCAGCGTGACTTCGGCGGCGAATTCCGGCGTGAAGCAGAGATCGAGAAAGCCGCCGGCCTTGGCGCGCAGCTCGCGATATTCCGGCAGATAGCGGCCGGCCTGCCGCATCATCCAGATCGGCGGCACCTGCTGCCTGCGGCCGGACAAGCACTTCGAGAAAGGGTTTTATGGCGGATTTCTGGGTCAAATCGAAATGTTCCTGCGGCAGTGGCCGGATTTCGCGCCTCTGATACACGCACGCGTTCCGGCTTGGCCAAGGCAGAGCTAAAGGCGGGAACTGGAACGCCGAATCCGGGGCGTTATCTCGGCATGGAGGCACCCCATGGCTGAGAAATTCAATCCTGCGCCGCATGACAAGCACGCCGCCGACCCCGACGAGGCGGCGCTGGCCGACCGCGAGATCCACGCCAGGCTCGAAGCCGGGCTGATCGACAGCTTTCCGGCGTCCGATCCCGTCAGCGCGGCGCAGCCGGCGCCGTCAAAGGCGGACGGCGATCGCGAAAACGACGTCGCTGTGGGACAAGGTGCAGGCGGTGTTTCAGCTAGACGTCAACGCGGCAGAGCGTCCGGCGATGAAGACCGAATTCAACCACGCCGCCAACGACTCGCCGCGCAGCGGCAGCTCCAAGCAGGTCACGCCGGTCGTGTGGGCCGCATCGTCGTGGCAGTGATCGCAGTCGCGATCTGGTTTGCGATGCAGCGTGAGCGCCCGTGTCATGCCTGTCGCGATGGCGAACTCGGAGGCCGCTTCTTTGACCTTCAATAATGCGGCGGCGGCTCGTTCGCCGCGCCCGGCGCGTTGGTTTCGGCCTCCTGCAGGCGTTCGCTCAAGGCGGCGAGCTGGCGCGTCAGCGCGTCGATCTTGCTGCCACTGCGCGGTGATGGTCTGGTTCAGCGTCTCGATGGTCTCGTCCTGATAACGTCAGCCGCGTTTCGAGCGCGTCGATGCGCTCGCTCAGCGTCTTGACGTCACTCATGGGAATCATCGTTCGCATCTGGCGCTCCCGCAGCCCGTGGCCGAGCGCGACGCGTTCGTCGAACACGAAACATTCGCCGCGCCAGCGGCTCTCGGCTTCCGGCACGCCTTCGAGATATTTCAGGATGCCGCCCTTGAGGTGATAGACCTCGGCAAAGCCGCGCGCCAGCAGATAGGCGCTGGCCTTCTCGCAGCGGATGCCGCCGGTGCAGAACATCGCGATCTTCCGGTGCTTCGCCGGGATCGAGTTGCTGCGCGGCGAATTCCCTGAATTGCCCGAAGCTCTTGATGCCGGGATCGACCGCGCCTTCGAACGTGCCCATCGCGACCTCGAAGGCGTTGCGGGTGTCGATCACGAGCGTGTCGGGCGCCGCGATCAGCGTCGTTCCAGTCGGCGGGCTCGACATAGATGCCGACCTGCCGCGTCGGATCGACCGCGGTGTCGCCGAGCGTGACGATCTCCTTCTTCAGCCGGATCTTCAGCCGCCGAAACGGCATCGCCGCGGCGCTCGAGAATTTCAGTTCGAGATTGTCGAGCCGGCCGCCGAACAGCGCGCCGTGCTGCAACTCGTCGACCAGCGCGTCGATGCCGTCGATCGCTGCCCGCGAGCGTGCCGTTGATGCCCTCATGCGGCCAGCAGCACGCTGCCCTTCAGCCCGAGACCGGCGCAGAGCGCGCGCAGCGGCTCGCGCAGCTCCCGGAAATCCGGCAGCGCGGCGAATTGATAGAAGGCGGCGACCTTGTAGCGGCATGGCGATGGTTTATCAGGCGGGCCGGCGGCAGGGGAAACCCCGCAAAGTCCTGCGCATTCGCGGCCGCATGGCTCATGGCATGCCAAGCCATTGCCCAGCCCGGCACGAATATGCCATGTAACCGCCTGCAGACTCGCCGGGCAATGCCCGAGCAGAAACGACTAAAGTGAGCAACTTCGCATGAGGAATTTCCATTTCGCCGGCCGGTCGACGGTCCACGCCCAGAACGCGATGGTGGCGACCTCGCATCCGCATGGCCGCGCTTGACGGCGATCGAGGTGCTGCGGGCCGGCGGCACGGCGGCGGACGCGGCGGTCGCGGCCTGCGCGCTGCTCGGCGTGATCGAGCCGCAATCGACCGGCATCGGCGGCGATTGCTTCGCGCTGATCCAGCCCAAGGGCGAGGGCAAGATCGTGGCCTATAACGGCTCCGGCCGCGCGCCGATGGCGGCCACGCGCCGAATGGTATCTCGAGCGCAAGATCCATTCGGTGCCGCTGACCTCGGCGCATGCGGTCAGCATTCCCGGCGCGATCGACGCCTGGGACGACGATCCTGCGCGACCACGGCAAGCTCGGGCTCGACACCCTGCTGCAGCCCGCGATCAAGGCCGCGGAAGAGGGCTATGTCGTCGCGCCCCGCATCGCCTTCGACTGGAAGAACCAGTTCGAGAAGCTGAAGAACGGCACCAACACCGAGCGCTATCTGCTGCCGCACGGCAAGCCGCGCGGTGGCCGGCGACGTGATCCATCAGCCCGAACTCGGCAAGACGCTGCGCGCGATCGCCAAGAGACGGCCGCGACGCCTTCTACAAGGGCGCGATCGCCGAGGACATGGTCGAGACCCTGCGCGGCATCGGCGGCCTGCACACGCTGGAAGATTTCGCCGCGCATACGACCGAGACGACCATCGCCGATCGGCACCATGTACAAGGGCCACGACGTCTGGCAGTGCCCGCCGAACGGCCCGGGCATCACCATGCTGGTGATGCTGAACATCCTGTCGCGCTTCGATCTGACGAAATTCGCGCCGCTCAGCGTCGAGCGCTTCCATCTCGAAGCCGAGGCCGCGCGCATCGCCTACATGATGCGCGAGCAATACATCGGCGATCCCGCGCAGGTCGATGTCGATGTCGCCGGGATCCTGGCCAAGGAATTCGCCGAGGAATATGTCGGCAAGATCAGGATGGACCGGCTGCTCGATCTGCCGAACGTGGCGCCGCCGATGAATCCCGTCGACGTCTACATCACCGTGGTCGACAAGGACCGCAACGTCTGCTCGTTCATCAATTCGATCGCGCATTCCTTCGGCTCGGCGATCGTCTCCAACAAGACCGGCATCCTGCTGCAGAACCGCGCCGGCGGCTTCCGCATCCAGCCCGGCCATCCCAACTGCATCGCGCCGGGCAAGCGGCCGCTGCACACCATCATTCCGGCCTTGCCACCAAGAACGGCCGCGCGGTGATGCCGTTCGGCGTGATGGGCGGGCAGTATCAGCCGGTCGGGCAGACCCATGTGCTGACCAACATGCTCGACTATGGCTGCGACGTGCAGGAAGCCATCGATATGCCGCGCGGCCTGCATTACGAGGGCGTCTACCAGCTCGAGGACAGCGTGCCGGCCGCGATCGTCGAAGGCCTGAAGAAGCTCGGCCACAAGACCACCAGCGTGGTCGGCCCGCTCGGCGGCGGCCAGGCGATCTGGATCGACTGGGACAAGGGCACGCTGACCGGCGGTTCCGATCCGCGCAAGGACGGCTGCGCGCTGGGCTATTGAGCGAAGCGTCAGCGCATGCGAGTTTCACTCTGTCACGAAGAAAGCTGAAAAGATGCGGCGTATCCAGTTCGAAGTCTTTCGATCGCCTTTGCCGTTGCCATCGCCACGGCGGCGTCTTTCTCTTCGCTGCGCCGTCCGGCGCGTTGGCCCAGACCGCAGGAAAAACCATGACCACAGCTTCAGGCTTGCAGATCATCGACACCACGGTCGGCACCGGCGCCTCGCCAAAGCCCGGCCAGATCTGCGTCATGCATTACACCGGCTGGCTCTACGAGAACGGCCAGAAGGGCAAGAAGTTCGACAGTTCGGTCGACCGCAACGAGCCGTTCGAATTTCCGATCGGGCAGCGGCAGGTGATCGCCGGCTGGGACGAAGGCGTCGCCACCATGAAGGTCGGCGGCAAGCGCACGCTGATCATTCCGCCCGCGCTCGGCTACGGCGCCCGCGGCGCCGGCGGCGTCATTCCGCCGAACGCGACGCTGATGTTCGATGTCGAATTGCTCGGTGGTGAAGTAGACGCGACGCTCCCCCGCGGCCGCGGATCGGCTTCCTTGCGTGGAGGCGTGCAAAAAAGGACCGGCCCCAATGGACCGGTCCTTCTCATCTGTCGATCGACGGCGATCAGAGATTCTTGTTCGCCGCGGCGGCCGCCTTGTTCGCGGCGTCCTTGGTGGCTTCCTTGGCATCGCCGACGGCCTTCTGGCCCTTGCCCTTGATTTCCTGGATCGCGCCTTCGCCCTGCAAGCGGTCGGAACCGACGGCTTCGCCGACGCCCTGCTTGGCCTTGCCGATGGCCTCGTTGGTGGCGCCCTTGACCTTGTCTGCCGTGCTACCCATGGAATTCTCCTTGAATGCTGTTGAGCTTCACCGAGACAAGCCCCAAAGGCCGTAAATGTTCCGGTTTTCGTCTGGTTTGCGATCACGGTTTTCTGTACCGTTGGCGAGTTCGCGATAGCTCTCCTGGAAAGCAAGACGATGACAGGCTCCCACGATCACACCCATTCCGGCCATTCCCACGATCATGGCGACGCGGAGCGCTGGAAGCATGATGGCGTCCGCGTCATTCCCGGCAACCAGCTCGATCCCAACGTGCCGTCGACGCCGGGCATGGACCGCAAGGCCGCGATCAATTTCGCCCGCGTCGGCGCGCAGAAATTGTGGGCCGGCACCGTGACCATCAAGCCCGACGCCAAGACCGGCGCGCATCATCACGGCCATCTCGAGAGCATCATCTATGTCGTGAAGGGCAAGGCGCGGATGCGCTGGGGCGAGCATCTGCAATTCACCGCGGAAGCGGGTCCCGGCGATTTCATTTTCGTTCCGCCCTATGTGCCGCACCAGGAGATCAACGCCAGCCGCGACGAGGTGCTGGAATGCGTGCTGGTGCGCAGCGACGGCCAGGCGGTCGCGATCAATCTCGACATCGAGCCGGTCGAAAAGCCGGAGACGGTGCTGTGGGTCGATCCCGTGCACCGCGATCCGGCGGAGAAGAAGTAAGCTCTTCGTCATTCCGGGGCGACGCCGATGGCGTCGAACCCGGAATGCTCGCAGATTACCGGATCTGGTCCTGCGGACCATCCCGGAATGCAGCGAAGCAATCTGAAGCAAGCGTCGCAGATCCAGCGGATCTGCTACGCTTGGCATCGCGAGCGCGGCACGAAGATCTCGAGCCAGACGGAGAGGAACCATGACGGATTTCGATCAACCATTGCCGCGGCGCGCCGTCATCAAGGGCGCGGGGCTTGGTCTCGCGGCCGGCGGACTTGCCGCCACGCTGCCCGCGCGGGACGCGCGCCGCGGCGACCGAGCAAGCCGGCGAAATCTGGAGCAGCGAATACTGGGCGAAGAAAGGCGACATTCCCTTGTGGATGTATCGCAAGCGGCTCGGCGCGCCAAAACCGGGCGAGCCGTCGCGGCCGGTGCTCTTCTTCGTTCATGGCTCGTCGATCTCCTCGCGGGTGTTCGATCTCAACGTGCCCGGCCATGGCGAATATTCGGTCATGAACGAATTCGCCCGCTATGGCTTCGACTGCTGGACCATGGATCATGAAAATTACGGCAAGTCGGGCCGCACCTCCGGCAATTCCGATATCGCCAGCGGCGTCGAGGATCTGAAGGCGGCGGTCGAAGTCGTCGCCCGCGAAACCGGCCGGCAGAAATTCCATTTCCTCGGCGAGTCCTCCGGCGCGCTGCGCGCCGGCGCCTATGCCATGGCGGCGCCGGAACGCGTCGACCGGCTGGTGTTTGCCGCCTTCACCTACAAGGGCGAGGGATCGCCGACCCTGACCAAGCGCGCCGAGCAGCTCGACTATTACCGCTCGCACAACATGCGCAAGCGCGACCGCGACATGATCCGTTCCATCGCCACCCGCGACAAGCCCGGCACCAGCGATCCCGCCGCCGTCGAGGCGCTGGCGGATGCGGAGATGCAGTTCGGCGACCAGGTTCCGACCGGCACCTATCTCGACATGACCGCCAATCTGCCGGTGGTGCATCCCGAAAAGGTGCTGTCGCCGGTGCTGCTGGTGCGCGGCGAATATGACGGGATCGCCACCGTGGCCGACCTTGAGGAGTTCTTCAATTTGCTGCCGAACGGCGACCGCCAGTTCGTGATCCTGCCGGGCACCGCGCATTCGGTCACGCTGGCGACCAACCGGCAATTGTTCTGGCATGTGACCCGGGCGTTCCTGACCATGCCGGCGCCGATCGCGACGTAATCCACCGTCAGGCATCGCTCCTTCGTCATTGCGAGCCAACGGGTCGCGCGTATGCGCGCCCGATGACAGGCTCAGCGAAGCAATCCATGGTGCCATTATTCGGCTGCAATGGATTGCTTCGTCGCTTACGCTCCTCGCAATGACAGCAGCTTGCATCTAGCCGCGCGCCAGAAAATTCCAGACCGGATGTCGGGATCGCCCTGGCCCGCGCGTCCTGTGACCAGCCGAAACGCGAAAAAGAGGATTACCCATGTCCAAAATTTCACCCTGCCTGTGGTTCGACGGCGAGGCCGAGGAGGCGGCGAAATTCTACGTCTCGCTGCTGCCGGATTCCAAAATCGAAAAGGTGCAGCGGAACTCCGTCGACAGCCCCGCCGGCAAGGCCGGCTCGGTGCTGGTGGTGGAGTTCACGCTGGCCGGCCAGCGCTTCATGGCGCTGAACGGCGGCATCGCGGTTCGAATATACCCATGCGGTCTCGTTCAAGATCGACTGCGCCGATCAGGCCGAGGTCGATCGCCTCTGGGACGCGCTGTCCGCCAATGGCGGCCAGGTCGAGCGTTGCGGCTGGCTGAAGGACCGCTATGGCGTGTCGTGGCAGATCGTGCCGACCGTGCTGCCGGAACTGCTGGGTGGACCCGATCGCGCGGGGGCGCAGCGGGCGATGGCGGCGATGATGCAGATGGTCAAGCTCGATATCGCCGTCCTCAAGAGGGCCTATGAGGGCAGATCGGCGGCGTAAGCAGGTTTGCGCCCCGGCATGCCCTCGCTTTGGCGCGGCTGTCGGGCCTGCTCACGGGATCAACATGTCGCTCCGGCATCCCGTCGCAAAGCCGTCGCGCCAGCGCCGAGGTGTGAACAACAAATCGGCCAGATGCGTGTCTAGGAAGGTCGCTCGCAAAGAAAAACAAAAGACAGCGAAGCGGCGGGGCCTTGTTTCAGTCACCAAAAAGACAAAACGAGTATCAGGGGTATCGTGCGGTCTTGCCGGATCGCGCCGGGATCTCGATGCCGGTATTGATCGGTTCAGCCATGATTGCGGCGGCAATTCTGTTGTCGACGCTGGTTACGGCTGTGGGCACCAGGTTCGTAGGCCTGGAAGCGCCGACCGACGAGAACATGTGGCTGATCGACCGGCTCACCGGCAATGTCTACAAGTGCCAGGCCCCCGAACGCGGCAAGGCGTCGTGCGAGGCCGATATCGCGACGGGCAGTATCGCCGAGCGCCCGAAGCGGTGAGCGCCTAGGATATTTTCCGCGTCTTGCGTGCTCGAATCCGGCTAGATTGCGGGCGCGATGTCCCGTGCCATTAAATCCGTTTCCCTGACCAAGGCCGCGGCCAGGCGCATCTGGCTGCGCGCCCAGCGGCTCGACACGCGCGACGCCGTTCGGCGCGGGCCGCAGGCCGATGGCCGCCGCCGTCGATCATCTCGGCTATGTGCAGATCGACACCATCAACGTCATCGAGCGCTGCCATCATCATATTCTCTGTCACGCGCATTCCGGCCTACCGGCGCGCGCGACCTGCGCCAGGCGCAGAGCATCGACAGAAGCGTGTTCGAATACTGGACCCACGCGCTGTCCTATGTGCCGGCGACGCGACTTCCGCTTTTTCATCGGGACGATGAAGGCTCACCGGCGCACGGCCGACCGCTGGTTCGCGACGGTCACGCCGGCCGATCTGCGCAAGGTGATGCGGCTGATCAGGCGCGACGGCGCGCTGACCATCCGCGACATCGACGACGACGTGCTGGTGCGAGAAGGAACATGCCTGGGCGAGCCGCAAGCCGTCGAAGCGGGCGCTGCAGCTTGCGTTCTACACCGGCGCGGCTCACGGTCACCGCGCGCAACGGCATGCTCAAGACCTATGAGCTGACCGAGCGGCATTTCGGCTGGGACAAGCCGCCGAAACCGGCCACCGCGCGGCGAGGTCACCGCCTATCTGCTCGACCGCGCGTTGCGCGCGCAAGGGCATCGTCAGCCTCGATTCGATCTGTCATCTCGACGCACCGCGCAAGCCGGCGGTGCGCCGCGCTGATCGAGGCCGCGGGTGCGCCGCGAGGAGCTGGTGCCGGTTGCGCTCGACGGCGCCGGCAAGCAGCGAGCACTGGGCGCGAGCCGGAGGCGCTTGCGAACGGTCGCACGACGCGTCCGGCGCTCGTGCACATCCTGTCGCCGTTCGATCCGCTGGTCATCCAGCGCAAGCGGACACAACTGTTCTTCGACTACGAACATCGCTTCGAGGCCTATGTGCCGAAGGAGAAGCGCGTGCTTCGGCTATTTCGCGCTGCCGGTGCTGGTCGGCGACGCGATCGTCGCCGCGCTCGATCTCAAGACCGACCGGCAGAACAGGAAATTACTGGTGCAGCAATGGAGCTGGGTCGGCGCCGGCGCGCGGCAAGGCGGCGCGCGCAGGGAATTGAAGCGCCGCATCGAGGAGGAACTGCATCGCTTCGAGCGGTTTCAGCTGGAGGAGTGACGGCTGGACTTTGCCTTTTTGCGAAGCCAGCAATCCATTACGATGGCTTGTTTGTTGCAACCTTCCTGACTTTGCTGTACCTGCCGGGCTTCTACGCCCTCTGGTTCGGCAAGAGCCTTGAAGAAGCCGGCTGGCACCGACACGTTGGTCTTGCGCCGCAACACCGGACAGTCAGAACCCGCATTTCAAATGAAACTGGAAGGAAGACAAGGCGTGGACGCATCAAGCCCGAAAGATCTGCATTACTACGAACCGCGCAACGGCCACGGCCTCAAGCACGATCCCTTCAACGCCATCGTCGCCCCGCGTCCGATCGGCTGGATCTCGTCGCGGGACGCCAGGGGCAACATCAACCTCGCGCCCTACAGCTTTTTCAACGGCTTCAACTACCATCCGCCCATCATCGGCTTTTCCTCGACCTCCTGGAAGGACAGCGTCGCCAACATCCAGGAGACCGGAGAGTTCGTCTGGAATCTCGCGACCATGGATCTGGCGCAGCAGATGAACGCGACCGCCGCCCATGTCGCCCACGACGTCAGCGAATTCAAGATCGCCGGGCTGACGGCGGTGCCGGGCAAACTCGTCAACGTGCCCCGGGTCGGGGAAAGCCCGGTCGCGTTCGAATGCAAGCTGTCGCAGATCATTCAGTTGCAGGGCGCCGACGGCAAGAAGGCGCAGGCCTGGCTCACCCTCGGCGAGGTCGTCGCGGTCCACATCGACAAGGCCTTCATCAAGGACGGCGTCTACCAGACCGCGCTGGCGCGCCCGATCGTGCGCGCCGGCCGCCGCGGCGACTATTTCGAGATTCGGCCGGACGCCATGTTCGAGATGACGCGGCCGGATTGACCGCGTCTGCGTCAAGTTTGCGTTGCAATCGCTGTGCTTTCCGGAACCGATGCGCCGGCTCGCCGTTGTCGGCTAGCCCGCGCCTTTGGATCAATTTCGCTTTATTTCAGTGCGAAGTGTTCACCTGAATCCCGTGCTTTCCGCTAGAATGAGCCGTCTTTTGGCACAGGCGGGACCGCAGATCTGCGCGCGCCGACCAGGAGGACATCGCCATGAGCTCGCTTCCGCCGCGATTTCATCACCAAGCCGATTTTCTCCTGGGCGCGCGGCGTGTTGCCGGCCGATGTCCGACACCGAGCGCGAGGCGCTCGAAGCCGGCGACGTCTGGTGGGACGCCGACCTCTTCACCGGCAATCCCGACTGGTCGAAACTGCTGGCCAACGCGCCGGCGACGCTGACCGCGGAAGAACAGGCCTTCCTCAACGGCCCCGTCGACGAGCTCTGCGCCATGCTCGACGACTGGAAGATCAATTGGGAATGGCGCGATCTGCCGCCGGAGGCCTGGGACTTCATCAAGCGCCACAAATTCTTCGGCATGATCATTCCCAAGGAATATGGCGGGCTCGGCTTCTCGCCCTATGCGCATTCCGAAGTGGTGCGCAAGATTTCGTCGCGCTCGCTGACCGCCGCCGTCACCGTGATGGTGCCGAACTCGCTCGGGCCCGGCGAACTCCTGATGCGCTTCGGCACCAAGGAACAGCAGCAGCAATGGCTGCCGCGGCTCGCCGACGGCCGCGACATTCCCTGCTTCGGCCTGACCAGCCCGGAAGCCGGCTCCGACGCCGCCTCGATGATCGACACCGGCATCATCTGCAAGGGCAATTTCGAAGGCCGCGAAGTGCTCGGGCCTGCGGCTGAACTGGCACAAGCGCTACATCACGCTCGGCCCGGTCGCGACGCTGCTCGGTCTCGCCTTCAAGGCCTATGATCCCGATCATCTCGTCGGGACAGCAGGACGAACTCGGCATCACCGTGGCGCTGATCCCGACCCATCTGCCCGGCGTCGAGATCGGCCATCGCCATCTGCCGGCGATGCAGGTGTTCCAGAACGGCCCGAACTGGGGCCGCGACGTCTTCATCCCGATGGACTACATCATCGGCGGCGCAGGAGCGGCTCGGGCCAGGGCTGGAAGATGCTGATGACGGCGCTGGCCGCCGGCCGCGGCATCTCGCTGCCGTCGCTGTCGGCCGCGGGCGCGGCCTATGCCGCGCGCACCACCGGCGCCTATGCCCGCATCCGCGAGCAGTTCGACGTTCCCATCGGCAAGTTCGAAGGCATCGAGGAGCCGCTCGCCCGCATCGCCGGCACCGCCTATCTGCTCGACGCCGCGCGGCGGCTGACCTGCGCGGCGCTCAACCAGGGCCATCATCCCGCGGTGATTTCCGGCATCATGAAGCTGCATGCCACCGAGCGGATGCGGATCGCGATCGACGACGCCATGGACATCCATGGCGGCAAGGCCGTGATCGACGGCCCGCAGAACTACATGGGCAATCTCTATCGCTCGGTGCCGGTCGGCATCACCGTCGAGGGCGCCAATATCCTGACCCGCAATCTGATCGTGTTCGGCCAGGGCGCGATCCGCGCCCATCCTTATCTGCTGGACGAGATGAATGCGCTGGGCGACGCGGACCGCGCCAAGGGGCTCGACGCCTTCGACAAGGCGTTCTGGAAACATGTCGGCCACAGCTTCAAGACGATGTTCCGCGCCTGGGGCCGAAGCTGGAGCGGCGGCGTGTTTGCGCCGGCGCCCGATGCCGGCGAGGCGACGCGGATTCTATCGCCAGCTCTCGCGCTACTCCTTCGGCCTTTGCGCTCGTGCGCCGACATGGCGCTGCTGACGCTCGGGCGGCGCGCTCAAGCGCAAGGAAATGCTCTCGGCGCGGTTCGGCGACATCCTGTCCGAACTCTATCTGCTGTCGGCCGCGCTGAAACGCTGGCAGGACGAGGGCCGGCAGCAGGCCGATTTCGCCGCGCTCGAATGGTGCATGGCGAGCGGCTTCCGCACCATCGAGAACCGCTTTGCGGAAATCCTCGCCAATCTGCCGAACCGGTTCGTCGCGGTCATCCTGAAATTCCTGATCCAGCCGTTCGGCGCCAGGGTGCTCGGCCCGTCCGACCGCGTCGTGCATCAATGCGCGCAGCTGGTGCTGGAGCCGTCGGCGGCGCGCGACCGGCTGACGCCGGATCTGTCGCATGTCGACGACGATGGCGGCGTGGCGCGGCTGGAAAAGGCGTTCCTGCTCGTCACGGCGGCCGAGGATATTGCCAAGAAGATGCGCGCCGCGCGCCTGCATGACTGGAAGGAGGCGGTGAAGAAGGGCGTCATCACGCAGGCCGAGGGCGAGAAGCTTGCGGCGGCGCATGAAGCGGTTGCGAAGGTGATCGAGGTCGACGATTTCGCGCCGGAGGCGTTGTCGCCGATTTACAGGAAGCCTGCCGACGTGCATCAGTTCTTCCAGGAACTGGGTGAGACAGAGGGCGGCAAGCTGATGGCGCGACCGGTCTTTATCGTCGACGGCAGCCGGACGCCGTTCCTGAAAGCGCGCTCCGGTCCCGGGCCGTTCACCCCGGTCGATCTCGCCGTGCAGTGCGGCCGGCCGCTGCTGGCGCGGCAGCCCTTTGCGCCCGACGCCTTCGATCAGGTCATCCTCGGCTGCGTCAACGTCATCGCCGACGAGATGAACCCGGCCCGCGTCGCCGCGCTGCGGCTCGGCATGGGCGAGAAGATGGTCGCCTTCACGGTGCAGATCAATTGCGGCTCCGGCATGCAGTCGATCGACACCGGCTACCGCTATATCCGCGAGGGCGTCTCGGACCTGATCCTGGCCGGCGGCGCGGAGGCGCTGAGCCACGCGCCGCTGGTGTGGCCGCAGCAGGGCGTGCGCTGGTTCGCGGGCCTTGCCGGCGCCAAGGGCATCGGCGCCAAGATCATGGCGGCGCTGCAAGGTGCGGCCGAGCTATTTCAAGCCGATCATCGGGCTGGAGCGCGGGCTGACCGATCCCATCACCGAACTCAATATGGGCCAGACCGCCGAAGTGGTCGGCCATCTCTTCGGCATCACCCGCGCGCAGTCGGACGCCTATGCCGCCGAAAGCCACAAGCGGCTGGCGAAAGCGCAGTCGGAAGGCTGGCTCAAGGGCGAGGTCGAAACCGCGTTCGCGCGCGACGGCAAATTCTACGATCACGACGACGGCGTGCGGCCGGATTCGACGCCGGAGACGCTGGCAAAACTGAAGCCGGTGTTCGAGCGGCCCTGGGGCAAGGTCACCGCCGGCAATTCCTCGCAGATCACCGACGGCGCGTCCTGGGTGATCCTGGCCTCCGAAGAGGCGGTCGCAAAGCACGGCCTGACGCCGAAGGCCGTCATTCTCGACAGCCAGTGGTCGGCGCTCGATCCCTCCATCATGGGCCTCGGCCCGGTGCTGTCGGCGACCGAGCTGTTGAAGCGCAACGAGCTGACGCTCGGGGATATCGAGACCTGGGAATTGAACGAGGCGTTCGCGACGCAGGTGCTGGGCTGTCTCGCCGCCTGGAACGACGAAAAATTCTGCAGGGAGATTCTCGGCCTCGACGGCGCCGCCGGGGAGATCGACCGGGCCAGACTGAACGTCGATGGCGGCGCGATCAGCCTCGGCCATCCCGTCGGCTGCAGCGGCAACCGCATCGTGCTGCATCTCGTCAACGCCATGAAGCGGCTGGGCACCCGGCGCGGCATCGCCACCGAATGTATCGGCGGCGGGCAGGGCGGCGCGATGCTGATAGAGACGGTGTGATCATGGATAGCACAGATCATGGACGTTCTCGGCGATCGCGTGCTCGAACTCGGGCCGAAGCCCGATGCCGACGGCCCGTACAGGAATTTCAAGCTGACCCGCGATGCCGACGGCGTCGCCTGGCTGCTGTTCGACCGCGAAGGCAGCCAGCGCCAACACGCTGTCGGCCGACCTGATCGAGGAACTCGACAAGGTGCTGGCGGAGCTGGAAGGCCAGCGGCCCACCGGCCTCGTCATCCGCTCGGCCAAGAAATCCGGCTTCATCGCCGGCGCCGACGTCAACGAATTTCGCGGCGCGACCGATCCGCGCGCGGTCGAGACGCGAGATCGGCCGCGCGCATGCCGTGATCGACCGCCTCGAAGCGTTGCGGATTCCGACCGTCGCCGTGATCCACGGCTTCTGCCTCGGCGGCGGCCTCGAAGTCGCGCTGGCCTGCCAGATGCGGATTGCGATCGAGGACGCGCGCTTCGGTTTTCCCGAGGTGATGCTCGGCCTGCATCCCGGCCTCGGCGGCACCGCGCGCTTCACGCAGCTCGTCAATCCGATGCAGGCGATGCCGCTGATGCTGACCGGCAAGACCATCGATGCGCGCAGGGCAAAGTCGCTCGGGCTGGTCGATGCCGTGACGCAGGAGCGGCATGTCCGGAATGCGGTGAAGGACGCCGTGTTCGGCCGGCTGAAGCGCGCGCGGCCGGGGCTGCTTGAACGCTGTCCTGAACTTCGGTCCGGTCACGCGGCTTTCTCGCCTCGCGCATGCGCCGCGAGGCCGACAAGGCCGCGCCGCACGAGCATTATCCCGCGCCCTATGCGCTGATCGATCTCTGGGAAAAGCACGGCGGCGACAAGGCGGCGATGCTGGCGCCGAGAAGACGTCGTTCGCCAATCTGATGGTGACGCCGACCGCGCAGAACCTGATCCGCGTGTTCTTCCTGCGCGAGCAGATGAAGAAGCTCGCCGGCAGCGGCAACAGGATCGAGCACGTTCACGTCATCGGCGCCGGCGCGATGGGCGGCGACATCGCCGCCTGGTGCGCCGGTCAGGGCATGCGGGTGACGCTCGCCGACATGAAGCCGGAGCCGATCGCGGGCGCGATCAAGCGCGCCGCCGATCTGTTCGGCAAGATCCTGCGCAAGCGCACCGACGTCCGCGACGCGCTGGACCGGCTGATGCCGGATATGGACGGCGAGGGCGTCCGCAACGCCGATCTCATCATCGAGGCGGTGCCGGAAAAGCTGGAGCTGAAGCAGAAGGTCTATGCCGCGCTCGAGCCGAAGATGAAGCCGGGCGCGATTCTCGCCACCAACACGTCGAGCATTCCGCTGCAGGATCTGCGCACCACGCTGCAAACGCCGGAGCGGCTGCTCGGCCTGCACTTCTTCAATCCGGTGTCGCGGCTGCAGCTGGTCGAGGTCGTCAGCCATGACGGCACCGATGCGCAACTGCTGAAGGAGGCGCTGGCCTTCGTCGGCGCCATCGACCGGCTGCCGCTGCCGGTAAAGAGTTCGCCCGGCTTCCTCGTCAACCGCGCGCTGACGCCCTACATGCTGGAAGCGATGGTGATGCTGGACGAGAAGATCGACAAGATCAGCCATCGACGCGGCCGCGAAAAAGTTCGGCATGCCGATGGGGCCGATCGAACTCGCCGACCAGGTCGGCCTCGATATCTGCCTCGATGTCGGCGACATGCTGCGCTCGAAATTCGGCGATCTGCTGCCGCCGACGCCGGCCTGGCTGCGCGAGAAGGTCGCCCACGGCGAACTCGGCCGCAAGACCGGCAAGGGCTTTTACGTCTGGAAGGACGGCAAGGCCGACAAGACGCCGGGCTCGCCTGCAAACGCGGAGCCGACGGCGGAAATGATCGACCGGCTGATCCTGCCGATGTCGAATGTCTGCGTCGCCTGCCTGCGCGAGGGCATCGTCGACAATGCCGACGTGGTCGACGGCGCCATGATCTTCGGCACCGGCTACGCGCCGTTCCGCGGCGGTCCGCTGAACTATGCGCGAACCCGCGGGCCCGGAGAACGTGGTCTCGACGCTGCGCGCGCTGACCGAGAAGTTCGGCGACCGGTTTACGCCGGATGCCGGCTGGGAGAATTTCAAGTAGCTCCAATTCGCCCGGGGCGACGTGACCGACACGCAAGCCGTTCACGCCCCGCCGATCGCCGAGACCGAGCCGTGCGGCGATCTCTGCGATCCGCACGCTGGCGATGCCGGCCGACACCAACCCCAATGGCGATATCTTCGGCGGCTGGCTGCTCAGCCAGATGGATATCGGCGGCGGCGTCTTCGCCTCCAAGATCGCGAAGTCGCGCACCGTGACGGTCGCGATCGACGCGATGAATTTCCGCAAGCCGGTCTATGTCGGCGACCTCGTTTCGGTTCACGCCAATCTGGTCCGGGTCGGCCGGACCTCGATCACCGTTCATCTCGAGGCCTGGGTGCTGCGCCGCAAGGAGATGCAGTCGATCCTGGTGACCGACGGCAATTTCACCTATGTCTCGATCGACGATCAGGGGCACCCGCAGGCCATCACGCAGGACGAGCCGCCGATCTCCACGTAATCCATGCACTCCGAAAGAAAACTGGGGCCTGGCCGAGCCCAGGCCCAGTCGACGTCACACCTTTGTGTCAGTCGTCGTACTCCATCGAAATGTCCTGGCCGGTGTAGTCAGGCATGAACGCCACCGCCACCAGGCTCACGACGGCGCAGGCGGCGATGTAGATCGCAATGGCGTAGCCAGAGTGATACGCGGCGAATAAGGCTGTCGCGATCAGGGGCGCCGGACCGCCGGCGATCACGGAGGCGAGCTGATAGCCCAGAGAGGCGCCGCTGTAGCGCAATCGCGGCGTAAATGCCTCGGCGATCAGTGCGGCTTGCGGCCCATACTGCATGTCATGCGGGATAAGCGACAGCACGATCGCGATGAACACCACCGACGGAATCGCGGTGTCCACCATGCCAAAATACAGGAAGCCGAACACGCCCACCGTCGCCGCGCCGATCATATACATCTTCCTGCGCCCGATGCGGTCGGAGATGTGACCCGACAGCGGAATGGTGACGAACGAGACGCAAGCCGCGACCAGCACCGCGATCAGGATCAGATCGCGTGACATATGCAAAGTGCCGACCGCGTAAGCGAAGATGAACGCGGTAAAGATGTAGAACGGCGCTTGCTCGGATACTCGCACTAACGCCGAAAGAATTATCTCCTTCGGATGTTTCTTGAAGACCTCGATGATAGGGGCCTTCTCGATCTTCTTTTTATGCAGGAGCTGCTGGAACACCGGCGTCTCAAGGATGCCAAGGCGAATCCATAGTCCGACGCCAACAAGAATAATCGAGAGCGCGAATGGAATTCGCCAGCCCCAGGTGGCGAACTGATCACCCGACATTTGGCTGAACGCGAGGACTGCAAGGTTTGCCAGGAACAGGCCGCACGGGCACGCCGAATTGCGGCCACGATGCCACCAAGCCGCGTTGACCGTGGGTGCGCGACCATTCCATCGCCAGCAGCACCGATCCGCCCCATTCGCCGCCAACGCCGATACCTTGAAGCATCCGCAACACCGTCAGGATGACCGCGCCCCAGATGCCGATTGACGCGTAGGTCGGCACGAATGCGATGAGGAAGGTCGCGATGCCCATGCACAGAAGCGTGGCGATGAGCGTCGCTTTGCGGCCGATGCGATCGCCGTAGTGACCGAATATCGCCGCGCCGATCGGACGCCCGACGAAGCCGATGAAATAGGTGCCAAAGGCCGCGAGCGTCGCCGTCAACGGATCTTCGTTGGGAAAGTAGAGCTTGCCGAAGATAAGCCCGGCAGCCGTGCCGTAAAGGAAAAAGTCGTACCATTCGATCGCGGTGCCGATGGTCGATGCGATAACCGCCTTGCGCAACTGCGCACTATGATCGGAGTCGGACAAGGTGTCGCGCGTGACTGCCATAGCCATGGAATTGCCCCTCTGGTTTGGATGTTCCTTCCCTTTGTGAACCGGTCTCGACGATTCATTGAGGCTGATGCTACAATCAGCTGGCGGTAACCGAAAGATGGATCTCGCCGAGAGCAGTCATATTGCTGCGCCGCAAGAGAACTGTGCGAAGGTCTGGTCACGGTTCGGTCGCTATGAACCGACTTGAAGCGACGTCAGCGTCGAGGCCGTTCAGCTCTCATCGGCGGCAGGCGTTCGACGGGATGGCGTGTCCGCCAACAGACTGCGTTTGTACCGGGATGCCGAAGCGCGTTATTTCTTCGCCGCCATCGCGTTGACGACCTTGACGGCGGTTGCGGGATCGGTGCCGGTTGCCTCGCGATAGCGATCGGTCGCATCGAACCAGCGGCCCTGCGCCAATAGCTGCTCGATTTCCGCGCGAAGCGCTTCCGGCATTCCGGCGGCGAGTGCAGCGCCTTCGGCCATCTGCCGGTCAGTTTCGGCTTTCTGCCCCGCAAAAAGCGTCAGGCCTATCGCGTTGGGGCAAGGAATGACCATGTACCAGCGGCCATTTGCCTGCGCCAAAAACCGGATGATAGTTATCGTCCGGTGGTCCCTGGTTTCAGCCTCGATCTGCAACTGGTGCGTTGGCTCGAGCGGATAGGCGAAACCCTCCTCGGGAAAGGCACCCATCGGCGCCGGCCGCGGAAGCGGGTTGACGCTCTCGACGTGGTAGCTCGTACCGAATCCGGTGCCGTCCCACAGTTCGTCCTTAAAATTAGAATCAAAAAAATCGCGAGTGCCGTCATTGATGCAGGCAAGCGTGGCGGGATGAAACAGCGCCTTCACCTTCGCTACGTCCTGAGACTTGACCGCTGCCATCCAGGCGTCGGCGAACTGTTGCTGTTCCGTATCCGCAGACTGCGCCGAGACCGCATGTGGAGCTGCAAGAACGATCGCGAAAATACCGATCAGCGCGGCCCGTAACAAAACGACCCGGGAAAAACCGACCTCCATGAAAGTTTCTCCTGACCGCTTCATCGGCACCGCGCCGGTCCGCTTTATGCCGCTTCTTTCATTGCCAACCTCTTAAATCCTGCTGCCGTACCGGCCCGTATCGAGGTGATCGGGCGGGCTGCGCAGGCGCGCAGGACGACTGCGCGCTGATGGGTCCCCCGCGCCCTGGTTTCCTTTTCGGTTGCTTTCACATTTGGTTGTGATTACTCCAAATCGAAAGCAAATCGTTGAAGTGAACGGGCGAGCGCCGGGGAAACGGCTTTGGACCGAATTTTCGACCTCGCGATTATCGGCGGCGGCATTAACGGCTGCGGCATCGCGCGCGATGCGGCGGGTCGGGGCAATACGGTTTTCCTATGTGAAATGAATGACTTGGCCAGCGGGACGTCGTCCTGGTCGACCAAGCTCGTGCATGGCGGCCTGCGCTATCTCGAATATTACGAGTTTCGGCTGGTTCGCGAGGCGCTGATCGAGCGCGAAATCCTCTGGCGGATCGCGCCGCACATCATCCGCCCGTTGCGCTTCGTGCTGCCGCATCATGACGGGCTGCGCCCGGCCTGGCTGCTGCGGCTCGGCCTGTTCCTTTACGACCATATCGGCGGCCGGGTCCTGCTGCCGCCGACCCGCTCGGTCGATCTCACGCGGGACGAGGTCGGAAAGCCGCTGGTGCCCAATCGCTACACCAAAGGCTTCGAATATTCCGACTGTTTTGTTGACGACGCGCGCCTGGTGGTGCTCACCGCGCGCGACGCCGCCGATCGCGGCGCCGAGATCCGCACCCGCTCGCGCGCGGTCGAACTCCGGCAGACCGATGGCATCTGGCACGTCACCGTCGAAAACGCCTTCAGCGGCAAGCGCAGCACGATACGGGCGCGCGTGCTGGTCAACGCCGGCGGTCCCTGGGTCGAGCAAGTGCTGGCGGCGGGTTCCGGCGTCAACGCAAGAGCAAAAGTACGGCTGGTGCAGGGCTCGCACATCGTGGTGCGCAAGCTCTATGCGCATGACCGCGCCTACATGTTCCAGAACAGCGACGGGCGGATCGTCTTTGTCATTCCCTACCAGGACGATTTCACGCTGATCGGCACCACCGATCGCGACTACGAGGGCGACCCGGCGAAAGTGAAAGCATCGACCGAGGAGATTCAATATCTCTGCGCCTCCGTCAGCGAGTACCTGGCGAAGCCGGTCAAGCCGCGAGGATGTGGTCTGGACCTATTCCGGCGTTCGCCCGCTGTATGACGACGGCGCCAGCGAAGCCAAGGCCGCGACCCGCGATTACGTTTTCGAACTCGACACGCCCGGCGGCGCGCCGCTGCTGTCGATCTACGGCGGCAAGATCACCACCTACCGCCGTCTCGCCGAGGAGGCGCTTGAGCGCCTCGCGCCGTACTTGCGCAGCGCCACGCCCCACGAGGACTTAGAGCCCCGCGAGGACTCAAAGACCCGCGAGGACTTCAAGGCCGGCGAGGACTTCAGGGCGCGCGAAGGATGGACCGCGAAATCGCCGTTGCCCGGCGGCGATCTCGACGTCTCCGCGATCGGGGCGCTGACAGCTGAGCTGGCGCGCAACTATCCGTTCCTCAACCCGGCGCATGCCAGCCGGCTGGCGCACGCCTACGGCACCCGCGCCGCAGAACTGCTCGGCAACGCGAAATCAATGAGCGATCTCGGCCAGTCGTTCGGCGCCACCTTGACGGAGCGCGAAGTCAGATACCTGATGTCGGTGGAGTGGGCCTGCACCGCCGACGACATCGTATGGCGGCGATCCAAGCTTGGATTGCGGCTGACGCCTGCCGAAATCGCCGCCATCGACGACTGGATTGTAGCCTATGCTCAGCCCGACGCTGCCGGGCAAGACCTCAATCATCCGGGCATCTTGAAACCGGAACTTCGATGTTGACATCACGATTGAAAATTTGGCGTAATGGTGTCGCTTTCCTTGTTTCTTCATTTGATTTTCGCAGGTGGGTCATGCTTCGCCGTGCCTTGGTTGCAATTCTTGCCGTGAGTCCGGCAACGCTGCCCGCGGCGTCCTTCGCCTACGAGATCAAGGTGAAGACTTCCGACTCCGCGTTCGCGGCAAAACTCCGCCCGGATATTCTGGGTATCTCTACGGACTCCACGGCAGAATCCGCGCGCGCGGTGTTTGAATCGACCTTCAAGGGTCGTACCGATACCAAGATCGACATTCAGCAGGAGAAATTCGGGGATACCGCCGTCAGCTATATCTCGGCGCTGAATTTTAATTCTCCCTCCGGCCCGAAACAGACCGGCGAAATACTTTCGAGCAGCTTCTCCTCGCCCGCGAGCGCTAACCGCGCCTATTTCATAGCGCGAAATCTAACGTTCGCGCAGAACCAGCAACCGTCCAAGACGGAGATGATCAAGCAGGTTATGGATAAATATGGCGCGCCGACCATCGTCGGTGACCATCATCTCTATTACATTTATCGCGCAGGCAAGACTGTATCGGTGGGAGCGAAATACAAGGAGACCACAGCACTCGACGCAGTCGATCGGCCGCTGGACCCGAGAGCCGCGATCAAGCTCGACAACGCCAGCGGCCACGGCAGTTGCGTGGCTGGCGTGAAGCGCTCGCAGGCGAAGGAAAAAACTCTGAATGCGATGCTGGACGAGGCGAAGGCTGCCAACTGCGATGGCGCGCTGAGCGTGGAATTAACGCCGGGCATCTCGCCGGATCGGATCGGAAATGCGGAATTCACGCTGGTGGATTTTAAACGCATCATCAGCGCGGCTACGATCGACAGCGAGGCACTTGTTGCCGAGAAGAACGAGCGGAATCCGACGCCGCGAGGCAACGCTCCGAAGCTTTAGTCCGTACCGGCGTCGAGGCGGCCGCCGTGCTGCGCGCGAGGCCGGAAGCGCTCGCGCCCTACTGCGCCGCCAGCGCCTCTCCCAGCACCGGGTAATCGGTGTAGCCCTTGGCGCCGCCGCCATAGAAGGTCGCCTTGTCCGGCGCGTTGAGCGGCGCGCCGCGCTTGAGGCGCTCGACCAGATCGGGATTGGCGATGAACAGCTTGCCGAACGCGATCAGATCGGCCGCGCCCGCCGCCAGCACCTTGTTGGCGAGCTCGAAATCATAGCCGTTGTTGGCCATATAGGCGCCCTTGAAGCGCCGGCGCAACGAGCCGTAGTCGAACGGCGCAATGTCGCGCGGGCCGCCGGTCGCGCCCTCGATGACGTGGATGTAGACCAGCTTCAAGGCATTGAGATGGTCGACGATATGATCGAACAGCGGCTGCGGATTGGAGTCGGACACATCATTCGCGGGCGTCACCGGCGAGATGCGAATGCCGGTCCGCTCGGGTCCGGCCTCCGCCGACACCACCTTGGCGACCTCGAGCATCAACCTGGCGCGGTTCTCGATCGATCCGCCATAGGCGTCGGTGCGCTTGTTGGCGCCGTCCTTGGCGAACTGATCCAGCAGATAACCGTTGGCGCCATGGATTTCGACGCCGTCGAAACCCGCTTCCAGCGCATTCGCCGCGCCGCGCCGAAAGCCTTCGACGATCCCCGGGATTTCCTCGAGCGTCAGCGCGCGCGGCTCGGAGATATCCGTGAAGGCGCCGCCGACAAAGGTCTTGCCCTTGGCGCGGATTGCGGACGGCCCGACCGGGGCGCCGCCGTTCGGCTGCAGCGAGGTGTGCGAGATGCGGCCGACATGCCAGAGCTGAATGAAGATGCGCCCGCCGCGCTCGTGGACGCGGTCCGTGACCTTGCGCCAGCCGGCGAGCTGTTCCCGGGAATAGATCCCGGGCGTGTCCTGGTAGCCCTGGCCCTGCTGCGAGATCTGGCTCGCCTCGGTGATCAATAATCCGGCGGAAGCGCGTTGCCCGTAATATTCGACCGCCAATGGACTGGGCACGAGACCCGCGACCGCCCGGTTGCGCGTCAGCGGCGCCATCACGGCCCGGTTCGGGAGGGTGATTGGGCCAAGCTTGTAGGGCTCGAAGAGTTTGGACGGCGTGCTCATTTTTTGTTGATCCGGTGCATTGCAGGGAAGGCAGGTGAGAACAATGATGTGTGCATTCCGGATCGCCCCGGCAATGCCGCGAGCTATCAGGATATTGCATCCTAGCCCCGAGTTTTTGTTTCTTTTTTCCTTTCCTCATCGCCAGGAGCGACCTGCCGGCCGCGTCTCGAAGGATGAAGGCCATTCTGTGGCCTGATGATTCGAGACGCCGCAAGTGCGCCTCCTCACCATGAGGGACGACTAATTCACCCCGAGAAAATCGCGCTTGCCGATCTCCACGCCGTTGTGCCTGAGAATGCCGTGGGCGGTGGCGGCGTGGAAGTAGAAATTCGGGAAGGCAAAATTATTGAGGTACCGCTGTCCCTTCAGCGTCATGGTCTTGCTGGGGCCGACGGGAAAGCTGACCTCGCGGCTTTCCGCGCCGTCGAACTGTGCCGGCTTGAACGACTTCACATAGTCGATGGTCTTTGCCAGCCGCTGCTTCAATTCCTCGAAGCTCTTTTCGGTGTCAGGCGTGGACGGCACCTCGCTATTGGCGAGGCGCGCGCAGCTCTTGGCGGCGAAATCGCAAGCCGTCTGGATCTGGCGAGTGAGCGGGAACATGTCCGGATAAAGCCGCGCGCCGAGCAGCACTTCGGGCTGAATATTCCTGGCCTTGCAGTGCGCCTCCGCCTTGCTGAGAAGGCCGGAAAGGCTGCCGAGAATCTGCAGGAAGGCCGGAACGGTAGCGTCGTAGAAGGACATCTGATGCTCTCTTTCGTTTTTCATTGTCATTCGGGGCGACGCGAAGCGTCGAACCTGCAATTGCACATCGGGGAATCCTTCGATTCCCGGTTCAGCCCTGCGGGCCGCCGCAGAATGACGGGGAATTGCCTACCGCACATCCGCCGCGCCCGGCAATGGCTGCGTCCGAGGTCCGCGCATCCGCGCCAGCAGTTCGGCGGTGGGCCAGGAATCGGCGGGCAGGCCGTATTTAACCTGCATCGCCTTGACCGCGCTGCGGCTTTGCTGGCCCATCACGCCGTCGACCTTGCCGACATTGAAACCCGCGCGCACCAGCAATTGCTGCAGCTCGCGAAGCTCGGCGAACGGAAGCTGCACGACCGGCGCGGCGGGATGATGCATTGGCGGGCTGCCTGCAATACGGGAGGCGAGATAGCCGGCCGTGGTCGAATAGATCAGCGAGTTGTTCCATTCGGTATAGGCGGCAAAGTTCGGATAGGCCAGGAATGCCGGTCCCGTCCGCCCCATCGGCAGCAGCAGCGACGCCTGAAGATTGTCTGATGGCAGCGCTTTTCCGTCGGCATAGGTCACGCCGAGCTGCGCCCATTTCGAACGCGGCAGCTGGATGGTGAGATCGGCCTGGTCCCAGGGAAAACCTGACGAAAGGTTCTGCGCCACGCGCACTTCCTGCAGCCAGGGTTCGCCGCGCCGCCATTTCAGTCCGTTGGCGATGTAGTTCGCGGTCGAGCCGATCACGTCGGCCGGGCTGCGCAGGAGATCGCGGCGTCCGTCGCCGTCATAGTCGACCGCGTAGTTGAAGTAATGCGTCGGCAGAAATTGCGTCTGCCCGAGTTCGCCGGCCCACGAGCCGACCATTTCGGTTGGCGTGAGGTCGCCGCGGTCGATGATCTTCAATGCGGCGATGGTTTCATCCGCGAACATCTGCGAGCGGCGGCAGTCATAGGCCAGCGACACCAGCGAGCGCAGCGTCGGCAAGTTGCCCATGTTGGCGCCGAAATCGCTTTCCAGTCCCCAGAACGCGGCGATGACGGCCGGCGGCACGCCATATTCCTTCTCGGCGCGCGCGAAGGCCGCAGCGTAGGTCCTGATGCGGGCCTGGCCCTGCTGCATCCGGTAGCTTGCCGCCATGCGGCCGGCGAATTCGGTGAACACCTGGCCGAACACGCGCTGGCCGCGATCGCGGTTGACGATGCCCTGGTCGTAGACGAGATAGGGCGAGGCTTCCGCGATCGCGCGCTGCGACACCCCGGCGGCGACAGCCTGTTGTTTGAGGTCGGCGAGGAAGCGATCAAAACTCATGCCGTTGTGGCAGGATGCGCCCCGCGGGGCTGCCGCGATGGGAGCTGCAATCCGTTTAGCGGGCACCGCCGGTTGAGCCGATGCTTGCGGCGGACCGCACAGGATTGAAAACAAGGCCGCGCCAAGGAAAAACCGTGCCGTTGAAAAGCTTCGCATGCAGTATCCGAATTGGGTGCAAATTTGCAGGTGGGCCCGTCGTAGCATCATTCAGGATCCGGCGTCACGCCCGGCCATAGAGGTTGGGGCGTTACCCCCGTGGAACCTATTTGACATTCATCCATTGTGATGCTGGGCCTCTCCCGCGTCGCTGATCCATTAGCGACAAATGTCTCCGGCCCCGAACCTCGCCAGTCGTATCAGGTTTGGCACAACGGCACGTCATCCGGCGGCCGGTTGCTCGCGCGTATTTCCCGCGCGAGCTTCGGTGGCTTGCGAATTTAGGAATAGAGCTCCGTCCAGGAGCCGTAACAGCGGAAACGCAAAGAGGAGAGCAGGGCAAATGTCAATTGCGATCCAAGTTGAAGGCCGGTCGACGGTGACCGATACCACGCGCTGGAGCATTCTCGCCTGCGGGATCGTTTGCATGATGATGATCGCCAATCTGCAATATGGCTGGACGCTTTTCGTCAATCCCATCGCGGCCAAGCATGGCTGGTCCATCGCCGCGGTCCAGGTCGCCTTCAGTATTTTTATCGCCCTGGAAACCTGGCTGACGCCGGTCGAGGGCTGGATCGTTGACCTGTTAGGGGCGCGGCGCGGGTCGATGATCATGGTCGCATTCGGCGGGATCATGGTCGCGATTGGCTGGACCATGAATTCCTACGCGGAAACCCTGCCGATGCTGTACGCCGCGGCGGTTTTTGCCGGCATTGGCGGGGGCGCGATTTACGCCACATGCGTCGGGCTCGCGGTGAAATGGTTCCCCGACCGGCGCGGTCTCGCGGTCGGCCTGATTGCCGCAGGTTACGGCGCGGGAGCAGCCGTTACCGTCATTCCAATTCGTTACGTGATCGAAACTAGCGGATATGAATCGGCCTTCCTGTGGTTTGGTCTGATCCAGGGCGGTGTCGTCTTCATCCTGGCCTGGTTCCTGCGGTCGCCGGAGCCCGGCGAACTGGTCGGCATCCCTGCACCGAAGGTAGCCCAATCGGCGCGGAGCTATAGTCCGCAAGAGGTGTTGTCCGTGCCGGTCTTCTGGCTGCTCTACGTCATGTTCGTCATGGTGTCCGCGAGCGGACTGATGGCGACCGCGCAAATTGCGCCGATCGCCAAGGATTTCGACGTCGGCAATACGGTTGTATTTTTCGGTGCGACGACCCTCACTGCGGCCCTGATCATCGACAACGTCGCGAACGGGTCCGCCAGGCCCCTGTTCGGATGGATTTCCGACCATATTGGCCGCGAGTATACGATGGCGATCGCGTTCGGATTGGGAGCGGCCGCTTACTGGTCGCTGGGAACTCTGGGCACGGCGCCGTGGGCCTTCGTGCTGTTCGCCGCCCTCATCTTCTTCACCTGGGGCGAGATTTTCAGCCTGTTTCCCTCGACCTGCACCGACACCTTCGGTGCGAAATTTGCGACGGTGAATCTGAGCTTGCTTTACACGGCCAAGGGCACGTCCGCATTCCTGGTACCGGTGGCCAACGTGATCAAGGTCTCGACCGGAAGCTGGCATATGGTGTTCCTGGTGACCGCAATTATGAACATTCTTGTCGTCGCATTGGCCTTGTTCGTCCTCAAGCCGATGCGGGCCCGGATGATGGCCCAGGGTTGATGTTGCAATTCGAGCCCGCCCGACGCATGGGAGTATGCCGCCCGCGCCGGGCCCGGAGGCTGTTCCAATCGTTTTTGCCCGTGTAGGCTCCCCCGTCCGCAGGCCTGAAAAGTGAGCCGACAATCACCAGGGCGCGCGCGAGATAAGGGAGACGGCGGAACGACCATGACGGATATCCGATACTTAAGCCCGAATACGCTCGATGAAGCGATCAAGGCATTTGCGTCAGCCGGAAGTGCCGCGCGCATCCTGGCTGGCGGCACCGATCTTTTGGTGCAGATGCGCTCCGGCGCGGTGCGGCCGGGGCTGATCGTCGACATCAAGAAAATTGCCGAGATGACTGCAATCGAGGAAACCGCCGGGGGCGGCTTCAAAATCGGCGCTGCGGTCTCGGGTGCGGTGCTGGGCGAACACCCGCGCTTCGGCAAGGTCTGGCCCGGTGTGCTCGAGGCCGTCAACCTGATCGGCTCCACCCAGGTGCAGGGACGCGCCTCGGCCGGCGGCAATCTCTGCAATGGCTCGCCGGCAGGCGACAGCGTGCCCGCCATGGTCGCGGCCGGCGCCATCGCCACGGTGCAGGGGCCGAACGGGCGCCGCGAGATGCCGGTGGAGAAAGTGCCGGCCGGTCCGGGCCGCACCAATCTTTTGCCCGGCGAAATTCTCGTCAGCTTTACCTTGCCGCCGCGGCCGCCGGGCTCCGGCGACGCCTATCTTCGCATGATTCCGCGCACCGAAATGGATATCGCCGTGGTCGGCGTCGGCGTCAGCCTCACGCTGAAAAATGGCGTCTGCACCGCGGCCCGGGTCGGGCTCGGCGCGGTGGCTCCGACAGTGCTGCTGGTCGAGGCTGCGGCGAAGGCCTTGATCGGCAGCAAACTCGACGATGCGGCGCTCAATGCCGCAGCTGGCGCTTGCGCCGCCGCCTGTCGTCCGATCGACGACAAGCGCGGCACCATTGCCTACCGCACCAAAATTGCCGGCGTGCTCTTGAAGCGCACCGCAGCCATCGCCGCGAAGCGCGCAAAAGAAAATTGAGTTCTGGGGAATTGAAGACCATGACAAAGCTGCACGTTTCCACCACCATCAACGGCGAGCCGGCGGAGTTTTTGTGCGAGCCCGGTGACACCATGCTCGATGCCCTGCGCGGGCCGCTCGGCCTGACCGGCTCGAAGGAAGGCTGTTCGTCCGGCGATTGCGGCGCCTGCAGCATCCTGCTGGATGATCGCCTGGTCTGTTCCTGCCTGATGCTGTCGGCCGAAGCCGAAGGCCGCGATATCCGCACCATCGAAGGCATGGCGCAGGGCGAGCACCTGCATCCGCTGCAGCAGAAGTTTCTCGAACTGGCGGCGCTGCAGTGTGGCATCTGCACCTCGGGCATGCTGGTCGCCTCCGATGCTTTGCTTAGGAAGAATCCGCGGCCGAGCGAGGAAGAGGTGCGGTTCTGGCTGGCCGGCAATCTCTGCCGCTGCACCGGCTATGACAAGATCGTGCGCGCGGTTCTGGAAACCGCCGCTGACATGCGGGAGGCAGTGCAATGAATATCGTCACCAACAACAAGTGGATCGGCCAGCGTACCATCAGACCCGACGGCGCCGACAAGGTCACGGGACGCGCGGCCTTCGCCGCCGACACCAACATGCCCGGCATGATCTGGGGCAAGATCCTGCGCAGCCCGCATCCGCACGCGCGCATCAAATCGATCGACACCTCGAAGGCGGAGGCGCTGCCGGGCGTGAAGGCGGTGGTGTCAGCGCGCGACATCGTCGATTTCCCGGTCGACAAGTCGGTCATGCTCGGCATCCAGGACATGCGCTGGATGTGCCGCAACGTGATGGCGCGCGAGAAGGCGCTGTTCCCCGGCCATCCCGTCGCGGCGGTGGCCGCCACGTCAGAGGCGATCGCGGCAAAAGCCTGCGAACTGATCGAGGTCAGTTACGAAGTGCTGCCGTGGTCGATCGAGATCGACGATGCGTTGAAACCCGACGCACCCATTCTGCACGACTTCATGAAGTTCGAGGGCAAGCCCTCCAACATCGGCGGCAGGCTCGAGGTCAAGAAGGGCGACGTCGCGCAAGGCTTTAAAGAGGCCGAGGTGGTCGTCGAGCGCACCTTCACCACCCGACCGGTGCATCAGGGCTATATCGAGCCGCACGCCTGCCTCGTCAGCGTCGCCCCCGACAACAAGACCACGATCTGGAGCTCGAGCCAGGGCCAGTTCATGGTGCGCGCCATGACGGCGTATCTGACCGGCATTCCCCAGAGCGACATCCGCGCCATTCCGGCGGAAATCGGCGGCGGTTTTGGCGGCAAGACCATCGTCTATCTCGAGCCGCTGGCGACATTGCTTGCGAAGAAGTCCGGCCGGCCGGTCAAGATGGTGATGACCCGCGAGGAGGTGATGCGGGCGACGGGTCCGACCTCGGGCTCGAAGAGCACGGTCAAGATCGGCGCCAAAAAGGACGGCAGGATCGTCGCCGCCCAGGGCACCTTCTATCTGCAGGCCGGCGCGCTGCCGGGCTCGCCGATCCGCGGCGCCGTCGGCTGCAGCTTTTCGCCCTACGATATCCCGAACGTTCTTTCGGTCGGCTTCGACGTGCTTTCCAACCGCTCCAAGGTCGCGGCCTATCGCGCGCCGGGCGCGCCGATCGGCGCGTACGCGGTGGAGTGCGTGATGGATGAGCTGGCCGAAGCCCTCAAGATGGATCCGCTGGAGCTGCGGCTGAAGAACGCCGCGAAGCAGGGCACCAAGGCCGCGCACGGCCCGGTGTTTCCGCGCATCGGTTACGTCGAGACGCTGGAGGCGGCGAAAGCCCATCCGCACTACACCGCGCCGCTCGGCAAGTGGCAGGGAAGGGGCGTCGCGTCAGGCTTCTGGTTCAACGCCGGCGGCGAGTCCTCGGCGCAGGTCAACATCACCGAGGACGGCAACGTCGTCGTCACCACGGGCCACCCGGATATCGGCGGCTCGCGCGCCGCGATCGCCAACATCTGCGCCGAGCTGCTCGGCATCGACTACCGCCGGGTGTCGGTGCTGATCGGCGACACCGCGACCATCGGATTTTCGAATCTCACCGGCGGCAGCCGCGTGCTGTTTGCCTCCGCAATGGTGGTGACGCAATCAACCGACAAGGTCATCGCCACCTTGCGCGAGCGCGCAGCGAAAATCTGGGAGATCGATCCGGAAGCCGTGAAATGGGAAAACGGCGCGGCGCATCCGGCCAGCCCCAACGCCGGCCAGTTCGAGCCGCTGACGCTGGCTGAGCTCGCCGCAAAAGCCCCGCAGATGGGCGGGCCGATCGGCGCCGGCGTGCAGCTCAACACCGAAGGCGCCGAGGGCGGCTTCGGCACCCATATCTGCGACGTCGAGGTCGATCCCGAACTCGGCATCGTGCGCGTGATCCGCTACACCGCGGTGCAGGATGTCGGCCGCGCCATTCATCCCGGCTATGTCGAGGGCCAGATGCAGGGCGGCGTCGCGCAGGGCATCGGCTGGGCGCTGAACGAGGAATACATCTACACCAGGGACGGCAAGGTCGATAACCCCGGCTTCCTCGACTATCGCATGCCGGTCTGCTCCGATCTGCCGATGCTCGACACCGTGATGGTCGAAGTGCCCAATCCAAAACATCCGCAAGGCGTCAAGGGCGTCGGCGAGGTGCCGCTGGTGCCCGTGATGGCGGCGGTCGCCAACGCCATCCACAACGCGCTGGGAAAACGTTTTTACAGTTTGCCGATGTCGCCGCCGAAGGTGTTGGAGGTGATGGAAGCGAAGGGATGATGCAACAAGCGATAGCGTCACACGTCATTGGAGACCGCCTTCGGGCGGTCTCTCTGTTTGGCCTCGCTCCCGCCGGTAGTATCGCCGTTTAAAACTTGTGCGCGATGCCGAGGGTCGCAAGGTTCGTTCGAACGTGAACGTCGTACGCAACGTTTTGACCGTCTGTGCCAAGGACGGGGGCTGGACCGGGCAAAAACAATCGCTTGTCAGTATTCGATATCGCTCCGTAATCGGAGTAACGGTATTCCGCCCGCACGATCCATCCCGGCGCAAACATCGCCTCTGCGCCGCCACCGAGTGTCCAGCCCAGCTTTGTGGAGTTGTTCGTGAAGACCGATTGCGTAACATTAAGTCCGTTAGAACTGCGGCGGTGCAATGGCGAAACAGATGCGGTTCGGCCCACCGGCGACGCAGGCCGAAGTAGTTTCCACGTTCATCCAGGCAGGGCCGGCGGCCAGATAAAGCAGCAGGTTTGGACTTGCCAGCAGTCCGACGCGGGCGCGAATGGCGGCATCCCATTGCGTCCTGACGGTGAAGGTGTCGGGGCTGCCAATCCCTGCAAAAACTACCGTGCCTGGATAGGCTGAGCCAACGAAGGTGGCTTTCCTGTCCGCCCAGGCCCAATCTCCCTCGATGCCGACGAGCCATTGCGACCCCAACTGCCAATTGTACCCGACGTAAGGTCCGACTCTAAACGACCATGCGCTTTGAGAGACGGAGGCGTCTGGGCCCCCGAACAGTGTCGGCGGAAACGGGGGGAATCGGCCAGAAACGGGGTTTCGGAAACGGTCGTCGCACCGACTTGATCCTCTCGTGCCCCGACGTTTAATCCGACATAAAAACCATTCCAGGACGTCGCCGCCGCTGGCTGAACATAAGGTACCGCCTTGTAAACCGGCTTATCCGCTGCATAGGCCCCGCGAACCGAAGTTGGAACCGCCGCAGCCGGGGTTGTCGAAACCGGCCGTTCGACGCGCGCGCGCACGGTCGAAATCTCGGATTTCAACCGATCTCGTTCACGCAACGCGGCGAGCTCCTCTCGCAACTGCGCATTCTGCTTTTTGAGCTCTGCGAGACTTGACCCATCCTCTGGGCCAGCGCGGCGCTGGTCAGGAATGGTAGTTGTGCCGAGGCAATGGAAACTGCCGTGATATAACTGCTCCGTACAATCGCTTTGTCACCCCAACCCCCTGTGATGGTTTGTCCCGAAAAATGGGATGGCCGTATGCTGGGAGTCGCGACAGGGCTTGCGCAAATCGATCCTAGGTGCCTTATTCCGCCGTCTGTTGCCAAGAAGACACGACATGCCGCGGGGCGGATCAGCGCAGCACATTAACCCCGGAAGCGAACGCGTATTCCAACATGAGTGTCCGCATATGACTGATGCCGAGAAAGCCGCAAAAGTCATCGACGCCCTGAAGGCGGCCAAACGCGAGCCGGCGCAAGCGGCGTTGTCGATCCTGAACGGGCTCGTTGGGTTCGTTCAGGGAGACCCGGACCAGCCGCTGGAAGTCGAGGAGGCGCGATCCGGCGCGTTCCTGGCCATCTGCGAAGTCGGAAAAGCGCTGCATCGCGGTCAGCCCACGGACGGCTTGTGGGCGCCGGCGATTGACGCGGCGGAACGCTGGATGTCGCTGGTGAGGTGACGGTAAGCCCGCCAACGACGGCGACGATTAGCCGTCTTGCGCTCATCCGAGCTACGGCTCACGATGCCAGCACGACGTGCTCACCCCGCCTTTCCCATCACATATCGGCTTCAGCATCGCATAGATCATGCCGTGCGTCGGCGTCGGGATGCCCAACTGACGGCCGAGTTCGGCGACCTTGCCTGAGAGCCAGGGCAGCTCCAGCCGGTTGCCGCGATCGAGATCGAGCGCCATCGACGCTTTCATGGTGGGTGGCAAGTGCGCGATGAAATCGAGCGTCCGCTCGACCGCGTCGGCCGGCAGCGTCACGCCCCGGGCGCGGCCGACGTCGAACGTTTCCTGCAAGGCGGCCCTGAAAATCGGTCGCATATCGGGATCGTCGCGCAGAGCGCCGATCGGTTGCCGCGCCAGCGCCGTGATGCCGGAATTGGCAGCGAGCAGGATGAACTTCATCCAGAGGTCGGTGAGGATCTGCTCGCTCAGGGTCGCGTCGAAACCGGCTTTCAGGCACAGCGCGAGAAAGTCTTCGCCCCGCTTGGCTGCGCCTGCCGTCGAGTTCGCCGAAGATCATGCGCATGAAGGTGCCGACCTGCGTGATCACGCCGGGCGCCGTGATCGAGGCGGAGACCTGCGCCACGCCGCCCATCACGGCCTTGCTGCCGAGAATCGGGATCAGCCGCTCGGCGGCGTCGACGCCGTTCTGCAGTGGGATCACCCCGGTATCGGGGCCGATCAGCGGCTTTATCCGTTCGCCCGCGCTTTCGACGTCCCACAGCTTGACGCAGAACAGCACGATATCGACTTGGCCGACCTCGGCGGGATCGTCGGTGGCGCGGGTCGGCACCAGATGGGTTTCGCCGCGGCCGCCCCCGACTTTCAGCCCTTGGCTCTTCATGGCGGCAAGATGGGCGCCGCGCGCGACGAAGGTGACGTCGGCGCCGGCCTTGGCCAGCGCCGCGCCGAATCCGCCACCCACCCCGCCGGCGCCGACAACCGCAATACGCATGGATACGCTTCCTCGCTCTTGGCTTGCGAAATCAGGACGGCTTGCCGAACAGGCGCTTCCAGAAGGCAAGCATATCCGCCCTGAACAATTCGGCGTCTCCAGCCCGGCTGCCGATTTTCGCGCCTTTTCGTCCATAGCCGGATTTCAACGCATAGACCATCAAATCGCGATCGTTGAGATCAGGATCGGGAGACGTCGCGGGTCGGATGGATGAAGGCGCCGTCATCCGCGATATACGCCGTCGGGGCAGCGGGCGAAACCGAGGCGTCAGCGACGTCTGATATCGCCGTGCCGCGATCAAAGCTATGGTGGGCGCCTGCGACCAGCCGCATCGTGACATCGCCGCCGGAGATGCGGATTGCCTGACAATGTCCCTGCACCTGCATGGGCGAGCACCATTCATCTGCATCTCCCATCAGGACACGAATGGCGGTAGCGCCAACGGCCGGCTCACGGAACTGGTGTCCGCTCCAGGGATAGGCGGCGAGCACGCCCTTCAGCGCCGAACCCGGCCCGATGACGGCATCCGCAAAGCGGCGGGTTGCCGCGGTGAGAACCGCCGATCCGCCACGACTGTGTCCCTGCGCGCCGATCCGGGATGCATCGATCTCGGGAAGGCCGGCAAGTACCTTCCAGGCAGCAAGCACGTCGTAGGCGCTGGCGGCAAACGAGAATTGGGTCTGGTTGGCGACGGTCGAGGTGACTCCGCGCGCTCCAAAGCTGTCGAGAATGAAAGTTGCAAAACCCGCGCGGGTGAGGGTTTCGGCGTGAGCGACATGGGACGGCGCGACCCCGAGGCTGCCGGGCACAATCATGACCAGCGGCAATTTTTCCGCAGCCGAGCCGCGACCGGAAGCCGGCAGAAACAATTTGCCGTCGATCGTGACGGGCGGCATGTCCGCTGGCTTGCTGATGACTTGATAGTAGTTGATTGGTGACGCAGACGGGATATCGATGTTTCTGCAGGCGCAAGGTCGCCAAAGGAAATAGTCTGATCCCGGAATCGCGTCGGGCTGCCAGCCTGCTGTGCGTTGGTCATGACAAATCTCTCCTGGCCCATGCCTTTCGGGCGAAAAGCGTGCGGCGGATCAGCCAACGGGCCGCGCCTTGCGCGGACCGATGGACTAACCCGCCTTACGGATCGGACGTCTTGGGCTCAGACCATGCGGTGCAAGGCGCAGATCTTGTTGCCGTCGGGATCGCGCAGATAGGCGATATAGAGCTTGCCCGCCGCGCCCTCGCGGACGCCCGGCGGATCTTCGATGCTCTTGCCGCCATTGGCGATGCCGGCCGCGTGCCATGCGTCGGCCTGCTCCGGGGAACTGGCCGCAAATCCGACCGTGCCGCCATTGGCAGGGGTCGCCGGCTTGCCGTCGATTGGCTTCGACACCGAGAAAACGCCGGTCTTGGTCATATAGAAAATGCGATGGCGGTCCACCCGCGCGGGCGGAATACCGAGCGTGCCAAGCAACGCGTCATAGAACGACTTGGCTTTTTCCAGGTCGTTGGTGCCGATCATCACATGCGAAAACATCCCTTATTTCCTCCCCGATATCGGCCGAACGCCAAAAGCTGGTCCGCGCCCTGCTTGTTGCGGGAATGAATCTAACAGCGCGGGCGCGGATACGGAAGCGTCCCGATCCGGCTTTTCGGTCAGCCGCCATCGAAGCCGGAGCAGGGCCCTGAGCCGGTAGCGCCGTCCATCCATTGGAAACCAAAGTCCGATGATTTGCCCGGTCGATTCCGGCTTCTAGAGATTTTTCCGGTTCTCCCCGGACAGAACCAAATCTATAATTCCCGCCCGTCCCTCTTTCAGGGACGATCGCGGCGGCGGGCTGATCGAAATGCCTTCGGATCCGAATGCGAAAACGCGCGTGCGAATAGCCTTCCTGTGCTTGTTCGTTTTTGTGATTGCTCTTTCGGTTGGGGCATATTTCATAGCCGATTTGAGCAAGCTTCAGGAGAGCGTTGCCGCTCGCGAAAGCCGGACGGCGTTGCAGGGCAGCGTCGATCAGGTGCAAATAGATGAGGCGATCAGGCAGCATCCCTCGAACAAATTCCTGCAGCTGGTGGCAATGGCAACCAGGGCAGCGAATGAAA
Source organism: uncultured Alphaproteobacteria bacterium (assembly GCA_963735835.1). Taxonomy (GTDB): domain Bacteria; phylum Pseudomonadota; class Alphaproteobacteria; order Rhizobiales; family Xanthobacteraceae; genus Bradyrhizobium. The sequence continues at coordinate 76,107 of CAVTNA010000060.1, forward strand.
CCAATGCTGCCGCTGAAAAACTGGCTGTTGAAGTCGAGCCTCCGGCGATATCAAAGGCCATCAATCTGGGCGCGGCGAGCCGCGGCGATCTTGAGGCACTTCGCGGCGATTTGAGAACGGCGGAAGCCAATGCGACGGCATTTCTGCCGCGCTATATCGCACTGCTCAAGACCGAGCGCGACAAGGTGGAAAAATCCGCGCTCTCGATGCATGTGGAACGAGATACCGTCGGCAGGTTGCTGGACAGCCTCGACAAGCGGCAGGCGGAAATAACGGCTTTCGCTTCCAGCATGTCGTCGGCGCGCGCCGATTATTATCGCGCTTACGAAAAATATGTCGCGGTTCTGGTCGAGGAATTCGGTTCCTACAAGGTCGTGGACGGTCAATTCATATTTCCGTCTCAACGCACGGTGGACCGTTACAATGTCGCGGGCCATGCCATGACCGTTGCCGCGAAGCGCGTCGCTGAACTGGAAGAAGAAAGAAAACGCCTGCTGAAGTCGCAGCAGGAGGGATGGGAGCGGCTCGTCAACGGCAAATGACTGATCCGACATGCCCGCCTGTATCGTGGAGATCGCAAGGGGCGCACGCGCTATTCGATCACTTCGTCAGCCTGGGCGAGCAATGTCGGCGGCACCGTCAAGCCAAGGGCCTTGGCGGTCCTTAGATTGATGATCAATTCGAACTTTGTCGGAGCCTGCACCGGCAGGTCGCCGGGTTTTGCGCCTTTCAGGATGCGGTCAATGTACGATGCCGCGCGTCTGTAGAGATCGGTTATCTCCAGGCCGTATGAGATAAGCCCGCCGCTTGAAATGTAATAGCGGTAGGGATAGATCGCCGATCAGCCGTTCGATATCGCTGGAATCCCGCGCGGCCAGCGGTGACAGGGAAATCTTGAGGGCCGGCGCAACGGCCTCGAGCATGGGCATATGAATGCCTCCGCCCGATCCCCGAGCCGCGGTCGCCCGGTTGAAGATGACCGCGACCCGTGACAGCGTCGGCATGACTTCCTTCAGAATTTCCAGCCACTTTCCCGCCATCGCGGGTTCGAAATTGAGAAATCCGGTGATGTTGGCGCCAGGCCTGGCCAGGCTCGTCACAAAGCCCTGTCCGACGGGATCGTTGAGCTGCACAAACACAATGGGGATGACGTTCGTCGCCTGGCGCAACGCACTGACAGCGAGCGCGCTGTTCGCAACAATTACCGTCGGCGCGAGATCGATCAATTCCCGCGCGTAGCTTTGCGCGCGCTGCACGTCGCCTGCGGCCCATCGAACGTCGGTGACGACATTGCGTCCTTCCTCCCAACCGAGGCCGTGCAATGTCTGGCTGAGCGCCGAAATCCGCGATTGGCCCTCGGCGTCATCCGATACGCCCATGAGAACGCCGATTCGTTTTTCTCTGATCGGCCGGCTGCCCCCGCGCCATCAACGGCAATGAGGTCGCCGCCGCGCCGGCCAGCGCGATGAACTCGCGCCGCTTCATTCGATGACCTCGTTGGCCACGCCGATCAGCCTGATGAAGTCGCGCGCCTGTCAAAAGACTGGACAAGCAAAGTCGCCTCACAGCTCCCGCGCGTTGCTGAACGCAAACGACGATACCCGCCTGGTGTTCTCGTCGAGGATCAAGGTCCGGGTGATCGGCGGCTCGGCGCGCTGGCTGCAGTTTTCGCGTTCGCAGAGCCGGCAGTTGACGCCGATCGGCGTGCCCTCGGTTTTTTCCAGATCCATTCCGCTGGCGTAGACCAGGCGAGGCGCGTGGCGGATTTCACAGCCCAGCCCGATGGCAAAGCGCGGCTGCGCTTGCGGGTGCGGGGCCACCGGTCGGCGCACCATCTGCGCGATCGAGAAATACCTGGCGCCGTCGGGCAGTTCGATGATCTGCTTGAGCAGACGGTCCGGCGTGTCGAAGGTCGAGTGCACGTTCCACAAGGGGCAGGTGCCGCCGAATTTCGAAAACGGAAAGGTGCCCGAGGAGAATCGCTTGGAGACATTGCCGGCGTTGTCGACACGCAGCATGAAGAACGGCACGCCGCGCGCATTGGGCCGCTGCAGCGTTGTCAGCCTGTGGCAGACCTGCTCGAAACCGGCATTGAAACGCTGCGCCAGCACGTGGACGTCGTAGCTCAACGCTTCCGCAGCGGTATGGAAGGCCTGATAGGGCATCATGACGGCGGCGGCGAAATAATTCGCCAGCGTAATCCGGTAGAGCCGGCGCGGCGTGTCGTCGAGGGGACCCGCGCGACCCACGATGGTTTCGAAAATGCCGCTGCATTCGGCAAGCCCGGTCTGAAAGGCGAGCTGGAAGGCGCGGCCGGGTCCGTCCACCAGTTCCGAAATCAGGAGTTGCCGGCGATGCCGGTCGAACCGCCGCAAGGTCTCGCGCATGACGTCGACCGGCATGATGCGGGTGACGATCGAATGCTTTTCGCGCAGCCGCGTGGCGAGCGCGGCGAACAACTCTTCCGCCGGCACATTCAGCGCGTCGCGCAGGGTTTCGGCCGCCTGTTCGAGCTCGGGGAAATAATTGCGGTTGGCCTCGATCAGGTCGCGGACCCGCTCGATCGGATTGGCCTCGAAGCGCGTGCCCTCGTCGCGGTCGGCCATTTGCGCCGCGACCAGGGTCTCGCCGCGGCGGGCTTCGGTATAGGCGGCATAGAGCCGTTGCAATGAATGGGTGACGCCGGGGCACAATTCGGCGAGATCGCGCAGCTCCTGCTTCGGCAGGTCGATCTGCCGGAACAGGGGATCGGAAAAGATCTCGTTCAGTTCGGCAAAGAACCGGTCCTCGTCGGCGGTGGCGAGATCGCGCAAATCGAGATCATAGGTTTCCGCCAGCCGCAGCAGGATCTGCGCCGTCACCGGGCGCTGGTTGCGCTCGATCAGGTTGATATAGGAGGGCGAAATGCCGAGCCCCTCGGCGATCTGGGTCTGCGACAGGCCCAGTTGCTGGCGGATGCGCCGGAACCTGGGGCCGACAAACAGCTTCTTTCCGGAATCGCCGGCCATGGCAGCCTCGCTGGCGGGAACCCCGATGCAATCAGACCGGGTCTCCGTCGCCTTGTTTTGACGGCGTTTTCCAGCGCGAACCGCAGGCGGCCTTACCGAAAACGCCAACTTTGTGACAAAAGTTACAGTATGACATCTATGACAAGTTTATATGTTACATGACATCATCATTGGAACGCAAGGTATCTGTACGAATTAAGAAGTTTAGCGTTTAGCTCTCGCCACGTTTCGCAACGCACTGTCACGAATGTCGATTGGAGAATACACGATGGCGAAGACCTTTGAACAGCTGGTTCCCGCGCCCAAGGGGCGTTTCGACGGCATCAGCCGCCCCTACAGCCCGGCCGAGGTGGAGAAACTGCGCGGCTCCGTGCCGATCGCCTACACGCTGGCCGAGAGGGGCGCCAACCGGCTTTGGGAATCGCTGAAGACGGAGCCTTTCGTCAATTCGCTCGGCGCCGTCACCGGCAACCAGGCGATGCAGCAGGCGCGCGCCGGCCTGCCGGCGATCTATCTGTCGGGCTGGCAGGTTGCGGCCGACGCCAACACCGCGGGCGCGATGTACCCGGACCAGAGCCTGTATCCCGCCAATGCCGGCCCGGAACTGTGCCGCCGCATCAACCGCACCTTCCAGCGTGCCGACCAGATCGAGCACTCCGAAGGCGGCGCCAAGATCGACTGGTTCGTGCCAATCGTTGCCGACGCGGAAGCCGGCTTCGGCGGCCCGCTGAATTCGTTCGAAATCATGAAGGCCTATATCGAGGCGGGCGCGGCCGGCGTTCACTTCGAGGACCAGCTCGCGTCCGAAAAGAAGTGCGGCCACATGGGCGGCAAGGTGCTGATCCCGACCGCTGCGCATGAGCGCAACCTGATCGCGGCGCGGCTCGCCGCCGACGTCTGCGGCACGCCGACCTTCGTGCTGGCGCGCACCGATGCCGAAAGCGCCAAGCTCATCACCGCCGATGTCGACGAGCGCGATCGCGAGTTCATCACCGGCGAGCGCACCGCGGAAGGTTTCTTCCGCCTCAAGCCCGGCACCGGCCTGGCCCACTGCATCAAGCGCGGCATCGCCTTTGCGAAGTATGCCGACCTGCTGTGGTGGGAGACCTCGACCCCGAACCTCGAAGAGGCAAAGGAATTCGCCGAGGCTGTGCACAAGGTCTATCCCGGCAAGATGCTGGCCTACAATTGTTCGCCGTCGTTCAACTGGGAAGCCAACATCGACAAGGCCACGATCGCCAAGTTCCAGCGCGAGATCGGCGCGATGGGCTACAAGTTCCAGTTCGTCACGCTGGCGGGTTTCCACTCGCTCAACCACGGCATGTTCGAACTGGCGCGCGGCTACAAGGCCGAGGGCATGGCGGCTTACTCCCGCCTGCAGCAGGCCGAGTTCGCATCCGAGAAGCACGGCTACTCGGCAACGCGCCATCAGCGCGAGGTCGGCACCGGCTACTTCGATCTCGGTGAGCGACCACCATCACCGGCGGCACCTCTTCGACGACCGCGCTTGCACGATTCGACCGAAGCCGCGCAGTTCAAGGCGCACGGCGAGGAAATCAGGGTTCAGGCGGCTGAGTAACAGCTGAACAACAGGAGACGATGATGAACACAGGCAGCAATTTCTGGGTGATTGGCGGCGAGTTCGGTTCGATGAACTTCCACAAGCTCGTGGAAGGCTCGGCCCAGGTGCAGGGTCCGTTCAAGACCCGCAAGGAAGCCGAGGACGCCTGGCGCGTGGTCTCGGAAGAAAACCGTCACAAGGCCGGCGTGCGCTTTTCCATCGTGGAAGAGCCCTCTCGCGTCATGGCCTGATCGGCCGGCCATCCAGCAAGGCGTCCGAGGACGCGAGCGGCCTCATCCGGATATCCGGGTGGGGCCGTTCGCGTCTTGCATGGACCAAAGGCGCAAGTCTTTGGGGATTAACGACCTTTGCGGAAAATCCGGTTACTGATAGGTTAAGGTCGTTAGCACCATCGGAAACAAGGGCGATCCAGCGGATGTCAGACGCGCAAAATACCGGAAGCAATGCCATCAGCGAAGCGCGCCCGATCCGGTTGCGCGATGCGCTGCGGCAGGCGCGGATCGAGGCTGCCGATCGCACCGGCATCGTGGTCGACCTGCGTGACGCCGAAGTGGCACGGCTCGAGATCCTCAACGAGGCGCTTGACCCGCTGTTCGCGCAAATTCCGGATCAGGTCGATCTGTTCGATCGCGGCATCAGCCAGGGCGATACGCCGCGGCTGTGGATCGACGTCGTCGCCCATGTTCTGATGGGACGCGACAAGCGCATCTACCGTTTCGTGCAGGATACCCGCTTCGGCCGCATCGTGATCGCCGAATCCCATGACGTCGCCGCACTCGTCGATGCCGTCACCGATTATGTCGCGCGTCGCATGATCGAGCGCGAGCACGCATTGGTCGTCACGTCGGCGCCCGAGCCCGTCGTCGAGAAGTCGCGCCGCGGCGGGTTCTGGATCTTCGTGCTCGGTTTCATTGTCGGCGCCGCCGCACTGTTCGGCGTCGCGCTGTTTGCGGCCTTGCGGAATTCCTAGATCAGCCGCGTGCGCGCTAATTCCCCCACGCGCTGAGTATCGTCGATGCCGCGGACGGTCTGCTCGACCCGCCATGCCGCGCCGATGCGATCGATCGAGAACAGATTATAGGCCGCGTTGGGGTAGCGGCCATGCGCGACCGCGGACGCCGAAGGCACGCCGACCACCGGGATCGAACCATCCGGCCCCTCGACCCATATCGTCGAATGTACGTGATCATGCCCGTGCAGAACGAGCTCCACGCCGTGTCGTTTCAGAACCGCGAGCAGCAGGCTAGAATCGGTCAGCCGCTTGATGCGCGAATCCGAGCGCAGCGGGTGATGGATCAGCAGGACACGAAACGCCCGCTCGGCGGATAACCCCGCCAGCATGCGTTCGAGCGCATCGAGCTGAGTCAGCCCGAGCCTTCCCGTCGCCATCAGCGGCGGCGTCGGGACCGCCGAGGACACACTGATCAGCGCCAGCGGGCCGCGCCGGCGCAAAGACGGAAATGCACGCCGCCGCCGCCGCCTTGCGCGACGTCGCCGTCAAGGTAACTTCCCCAGGCTTCGGCGAAGCGATGCCGGGTGACGCGAACATAGGTGTCGTGATTGCCGGGGATCACCGTGACACGATCCGCGGCGCCGACGCTCTCCAGCCAGGCCCGTGATGGCGCAAACTCCGCCTCGAGCGCGAGGTTGACGAGATCGCCGGTGACGGCGATGTGATCCGGCGCTTGCGCCTGCATATCCGACACCAGCGCGTCGAGCACGTCGCGCCGATGGAATTTATGGCGATTGCGCGTCCAGTTGAGATAGCCGAACGCCCGCTTTCCCGCGAGATCGCGAAGCCGCGCCGCCGGCAGCGGCGGAAGATGCGGGTCGGACAGATGGGCGAGGGTGAATGCCGCCATCACATGTATCCGGTCGGGCGACCTGCGGGAGTAGGCCACTGCACGATCATCTCGTGATATCCTGTGAGCTTTCGGGAATGTAATGACAAGCTGGCTGCCGCGATGCAAGGATCAAACGCGATGTCCGGATATCAGAGATTTCAGTGGCAATGAACCAGCAGGCGTTGCGCAGGAGCTTCGAGCCGGTGCTGCGGCGGATTTTTCATCTCTACTGGCGTTTGGCCCGCGGCATGACGCTTGGGGTCCGCGCCGTGGTGCTCGATGGCGACAACCGGGTGTTTCTGGTCAAGCACAGCTATGTCGCGGGCTGGCACTTGCCGGGCGGCGGCGTCGAGGTCGGCGAAACCTTCCGCGACGCGCTGCGGCGGGAGCTGGCGGAGGAGGGGTGCATTGAAATACTGGGCGAGCCGGCGCTGCACGGGATTTTCCTCAATAGCCACGTGTCCCGTCGGGACCACGTCGCCGTCTATCTGATCCGGCATTTCCGGCAGGATCGCCTGCCCGAGCCGAACCGCGAGATCGTCGCCTGCGGCTTCTTCGAGGCGGGCGCGCTGCCGGCGGAGACCACCAAGGGCACCCGGCTGCGGATATCGGAAGCGCTCGAAGGCAAGGCGCCGATTGCGACCTGGCGTTAGGGCGTTTTCAAGCGAAAGTGGAAGCCGGCTCGCGTCAAGAAAAGGCGTCAAATCAAGAAGCCCTTGCGAGCGTGCTCGAATCTGGCGACAACTTTGTGAGCGCGCCATGCGCCGGGACAAAGCGATGCAAAATTTGAGGGCCGTCTGCGGCCTCTTGTGCTTTCTGGTGCTGGCCAGCAATGTATGGTCGATGTCGCGCTGGAGCGAAGCCCGCGGCGTTTACGACGACATCTGCTATTTGCGGCAGGCCCATCTGTTCCAGCGTTTCGGGCTCGACGGCCTCGACACCAATCTCGCCCGGGATGACGATCATTACATGGCGTCGAAACTGCTGGAGATCGGTTTCCCGACCTGGGGCGATCCGTCGAACTTTCCCTGCCACACCACGATGCCGGCGGCGAACAAGCGGGTGTTGCAATATCCGCCCGGCACCGGCTTTGTGCTGGCGTTGTTTCCGCAAGGCTTCCAGCTGATCCCGATGTACGTCCTGGCGACCGTCGTCAGCTTCGGCTTTGCGCTGCTTGGGATCCACTACGCGCGTTCGAGACCGGCTATTCTGATCACAGGCGCGTTCGGCTGCCTCGCCATTTATCTCATGATCAATCCGGCCAAGTCGAGTTACTCGGTTGCCCCGACGATGGCGGCGTGCGCACTGGCTGGCTTTCTCACGGCGAGGCTGTTCGGCGTGAAGCGGCGGCTGCATCGTCTTCTGCTGGCTGCGCTCACAGGCGTTCTGATCGGCATCGCCGTCAATTTCAGATTACCGAACCTGTTCCTGTCGGCCGGATACCTGCTGTTCTTCTTCGTCTCGCTGTTGTTCGCACCGGAGGATCGAAACCTTCCTCGAGGGCGGCCTGTTCGGCATCGGGTTTCTGGCCGGCATGGTGCCGACGCTCGCTGCGAACGCGATCAACGCCGGCAGCCCCTTCGCCACGACCTATGGAAGCGATGATGCGAAGCCTGTGGAGTTCAGTCTCGGCATCATCCGGAGCTACCTCGCAGACATCCAATCCGTCCTGCTCCTGCTGGCGATAGCTGGGACTGCCGCCTTGCTGCTGGTCGCGGGCCGGGGCAGCGGCGCGAAACAGGTCGCACTCGTCACCTCGGGCAATCTTGCGGTCAATCTCGCTTTCTTCCTGAGCCATCCGGTCGTCACCCCTTACTACACGATACCCATCGCCATGCTTTCCATGTGGAGTCTGTTATTTGCCTGGTTGACGCAGCCTGCGGAAGCGGTGGATGGCGTCGGCGCCGGGCAGGCGGCAAGAGCCTGACCATGGTATGGAATGCTGAGTCGACAGATGTGGTCGGGCAGGCGTTTCAGCGATGACGACACCAACGATGCGGATTGCTGTTCTGGTACCGTGCTTCAATGAGGAAGCCGCGGTTGCCACCGTTGTCGCCGATTTTCGGAAAGCCCTGCCGACGGCCGAAATCTTCGTCTACGACAACAATTCGTCGGATCGCACCATGGCGGTCGCGCGCGAGGCCGGCGCCGAGGTGCGCAGCGAGCGCCGTCAGGGCAAGGGCCATGTGGTCCGGCGCATGTTCGCCGATGTCGATGCCGATATCTACGTGCTGGTCGACGGCGACGCCACCTATGACGCCGCTAGCGCGCCGCGCATGATCGATACGCTGCGGTCGAATCATCTCGACATGGTGGTGGGCTTTCGCGTCGACCAGGTTCAGGCCGCCTATCGACCCGGCCACCGCGCTGGCAACCGGATGCTGACCAGCTTTCTGTCTTCGGTTTTCGGCGAGGCTTTCCGGGATATTCTTTCGGGCTATCGCGTATTCTCGCGGCGCTTCGTCAAGTCGTTCCCGGTGCTGTCGGACGGTTTCGAGATCGAAACCGAGCTGACCGTGCACGCGCTCGAGCTGGCGCTGCCGGTCACCGAGGTTGAGACGCCTTATTACGCTCGGCCGGAGGGATCATTCAGCAAGCTCAACACCTGGCGCGACGGTTTCCGGATTCTCGGCACCATCCTGAAACTCTACCGGTCGGAGAGGCCGCTGGGTTTTTTCTCGGCAATCGGAATTTTTCTGATGCTGGTTTCGATCGGCCTCGCGATACCCGTCGTTGTTACCTATCTCGAGCAAGGCATCGTTCCGCGGCTGCCGACCGCGGTGCTGTCGATGGGCCTGATGATCCTGGCGGTGCTGTCGGTGTCCTCGGGGTTGGTGCTCGATACGGTGACGCGGGGACGCCGCGAGATGAAGCTTCTGGCATATTTGTCCCAGGCCCCGGTCGACAGGAACTGACGCGGCCGGAAATTTCGCGGGGCGGACGATGGACCGCGCCCCTGCCAGATGCTATCCCGCGCTTCATGAGCGACCTCTCTCTCACCATATTGGCCGAGACCGCCAACGATGCACAGGCGATCGAGCGGCTGCACGAGCGCACGTTCGGACCCGGGCGCTTCGTGCTGAGCGCCTACCGGCTTCGCGAGCATGTGGATCACCTGCTCGATCTGTCGTTCACGGCCCGGATCGGCACGCTGCTGGTGGGCTCGGTGCGCCAATTGCCGATTCTCATCGGCGATACCAGGGCCTTGCTGCTGGGACCGCTGACGGTCGAGCCGCCATTCCGCGGCCGCGGCGTCGGCCGCGCGCTATTGGATCGCGGGCTGAAGGACGCGAAGGCGAAGGGGCATCGCCTGGTGCTGCTGGTCGGCGACAAGTCCTATTACAGCCGCGTCGGCTTCAAGCCTGTCCCCAAGGGACGGGCAACCATGCCGGGGCCGGTCGACTACAGCCGTCTGCTGGTGACGGAGCTCGTCGACGGCGCGTTCAACGATGTGTCCGGCGCTGTCCGCCCGGACTGGAGCGTGGCGCGATAATTTTGATTGAATACGGCGTCGTTCACACAGTTCTTGATGACCGGCCTGCAGACCGAACGCCGTGGTGACCTGCCCCGCGGCGCGGGGCCGAGCTGCGGCGCGAACATGCCGGGCTTGCGCGAACCCGCCGCTATAGCAATCCCTCAAGGTGATAGTTCACGCCGGCTTTGACCTGGTTGACCGCAGAATCGAAGCTCACGCTGTTGCCGAACGGGTTCACGAAGGTCAAGGTTTTGCTGCCGAAGGCGAGATGATCATATTCGAGCTTTGCCGACCAGTGTGACCCCAGCATGTATTCCAGGCCGCCGCCCGCGATCCATCCGGACCTGGTTGTGTTGGTCAAGGTTGAACCGTCGAGCCCGCTGTTCACCTCCATGCGGTAATCGGCATTCATCCACGCCGCGCCGCCCTTTCCGTAGAGCATCAGCGGTCCCATGATATAGCCGACCCTGCCGCTCAAAGTGTCATACCAGTTGTGGTCGCTGGTAATCGAGAGCGACGCGGTTCCGGCAGGATCAACGAAATTGGTCTTGCCCTGCGCCGACGTCCAGCCGAGTTCACCTTCGATGCCGATCAGCCAGTTCGGCGCAACCAGGTAATTGTAACCGAACTGCAGACCGCCGAGCGCGCCGCTCGGATTGGTCGCGCCCCAGCCAATCGGCGTGAGCACGTGCTCGCCGGCGCTGAACGCGCCGCCGAAATTGGCGCCAACATAGGCGCCGTTCCAATAGTAGGCGATCGGGACCGCGGCCGCAGCCTTGGTGTAGACGCCGGGCAAGACACCGGCAGTCTTCTCCGGAGCCCCGAGCTTCTGCGATATGCCGAAGTAGTATCCGCGACGCGGGCCGTATTGCGGCGCGAACACGCCGATGCCGGCGCCATTACGGATCTGGTAAATGTAGTCGGCTACGTTGACCACGTCGAACCGGACCGTAACCGGCAATCCGTTCCAGCCATTGGCAAACTCATGCGATACGCCGGTGTTGATCTGCCAATAGGATGGGAGGTGGTCACCGTTCGGAACAACGGTGCCGTCTGGATTTTGAAGATCAGTACGCAAGCCGCTGCCGTAAATGAAAGTTGCGCTCGCGGTTGTGCCATCTAACCAGCTATGGGTATCGATCCACCGGTATGCGACCCTTCCCGAGCCCGTGTAAAGTTGTTCATGGTCGGTGTGGATGTAATTGTTCTTGATATAGACTAGGTCGTTCGGGTCAAACAGGGTCTGGTTGGACACGACCCCCTTTGCGCGCTGAACCCCGTAGGCCCAACTGGTGTCAGCGGAGAAGCCGCCGTACCTGAACCTGAGTTTCAGCTCCGCACCGTAATTGTAGGCTGTATCGTAGTTGAACGCGGTGAGCGCGTAAGCCTGGCCGAACTGCCCATCATCGAGCAGGTCCCTGGCGGTCTTGTAGTAGACACTGCCGCCGAGTTCGAGGCTCGGACAATTTGCCGCTGCGACAGGCGCTTTGGTGGGCATTCCGCCTGATACCGTCGGACATTGCGGCAGTAGTTGCTGCACGAAGCCGGCGTCGTACACGTTGGCGCGCTCGGGTTGGATCGCACCGATATTCTGGAGAGGCTGGCCCGCCACCTGACCGGACAGCACGGCGGCCTGATCGGGAGTAACGGTCGGAACAGCCGCAGTAGTCCCATTGAAGATATCGGTTGGAATGGTTCGACCAAGCACTTGTGGTGGCGGTTCGAAAGTCCGCATGTAGCCGATGTGCAGGACGGTCGACCACCAAGGTTTGTAGGTCAGGCTCGCGCGCGGACTGAACTGGTTCGCATTCGTGTATTGGTAGATCTGGTCGAACCGCAGGCCGTAATTGAATGTGAGTTGCTGGGTCAACCGCCACTCGTCCTGGGCGTAGGCCCCGAGCTGCCAGCCAAACAATTTGCTTTGGTCGAGAATGTTGAATGGCGCGTCGATCGCGGTCAGGCCGTTGGGATCGTTCGGGTCGAGCGGCTGAACGGTGCTGACCGTTGCGATGTTGGTCTGCTCGCCGTGCGTGTAGAAACCGGCGCGAACGGTATGGGCGTCGTTTAAGCGGTACGAGAAGTCGCCCGAAATGCCGTTGAGGAACGAGCTGCGGAAAACATCGGATGCGACGTTGTTGATGAAGAGGTCGCCCACCGGGTCGGGAACGAAGTGAAGATCGCTGTAACGCGAATAATAGGAAAGCTGCGCATCGAAATTGCCTTCGGATTTCTGCCAGGCAGTGACATTGTAGGCGTTTTTCTCGTACTGGTTTTGGTTGAGGGTGGCGGAATCGAAACCGTTTTTGCCGAAGGCTGTATAGGCCGGCGCATTCGGGTTCGGAGTACCATCCGGATTGAGGCAGGGGTTCGCGGGGTCGAACGGACCGCCGCAAAAGCCTCCCGTGTTACCCGGCTGCCCGGGATTGTTGGGAATCTGGTAACGGGTCGCGCCGAACCCCGAAATGGTGACCACCCGCGTCGTTGGATCAAGCACGGTGGAGGTATATGCGAAGAACCTGCCCTGTTCAGAATGATCGTGAATGGCGTTGAGGCTGGGTATCGGATTTTCAAGACCCAGGCCGGTGCTGAGATAGCGGCCGGTGACGTAATAATCGGTATTTCCCTCGACCCCGCCATATTCGAAGCTGGGCGTGATGGTCTGGCGGCTGCCGCCATAGATGCTGACGCTGCCGCCGGACAGCGCCGCTCCGCTCTTGGACGTGATGTCGATGACGCCGGCCGTACGCATTCCATATTGCGCCGGTAGTGCGCCGGTGAGCAGACCGATGCTGCCGATGAAAGAGGTCTCCATCAGCTGCGAGAATCCGGATACCCCATCCGGCAGCAGAATTCCGTTGATCCGGTACTGAACGTTCGCGTGCTCGTTGCGAATGTGAAAATCGCCAGCGCTCGTCGAATCCTGAGAGACGCCCGGAAATTGCAGCACGATGTCGCTGAGCTGAGCGGCGTTTCCCTGCGGGATATTCTCGAGGTCCCTCTGAGTGAGTTCATAGGTCGTCGCGCCGGCCTTCGGCAGGATGACATTGTCGCGCCGCTGGTCGAAGTTCTGGGTTTGCTGGACGACCTGACGATCGGCCGCGGCCTGGACCTGTTCCTGGGTCTGCGGCGGCGGCGCGACAGGGGTTTGGCGGCGCGGTGCAGCGGTCACGCGAGTTTTGGGACGGCGCGTTGGTTGCGCGCGCTGTGGAGCGATGACCTCGACTTTTGGAAGCGTTGTGGTGCCGCCTTCCGCTGCGGCGAGCGTCTGTGATGATGCCGGAGTGCCGAGGCCGAGCAACAGCGACGCCGAACCGGAAAGGAGGAGAAGACGTTTCGCAGAAAGTGTCATGATCCCGACCCTGAAAACCGCCACCAATTCGTCGTCAACGAAATTGGAAGGCGCTTGCCGCCGATCTTAGACGGACCGATTTTGATTCACCTGCGGGGGGTTCGCCCTTTCTGTGATGCGGCGATCCCGAAGGAATGATCAATCAATCGATGTCAGGCAACAGGGGGAGCGCGAGGCTGAAAGGCGACGCGGGCTGATTTCAGATGGACGAATTCGGCGTCGGTGGTCTGATAGAGAAATTCGATCGCCTGGGGCAGCAACAACAGCGGCGGCGTCGCAAACAGAACCGTATTGGCGAGCGCGATCACGGCGCAGATCGCGCAAGCGTCGCCGGATTGCTGGCCGGAATCGTGATCGGAGCCAGGCTGCTGTCGAGGGGCCTCAGAGACCCGATCCTGCGTGGGTTGGCCCTTGGCGGAGGAAGCGCCGGACTGCGCCGGGCCGGATTGAGCGGCGGATGCAGCCTGCGCATCGAGCCCGTGGAAATGCCCGAACGACAGCGCGAACTGGATCGCCAGCGCCAACAGCGCGAGCCGCGAGCCATGCCCGATGTTCGATCGGAACCACTTCATGCCGATACCTTGCGCTCGACGTCACGGCATATCGGCCGCGCCGACGTTACAATATAACATGGCAAGGACAAGCCGACGGTGTCAACCGTAGTTGACCCGCGGGCGGTTAGAATTGGCAAGGTCTGTGTGATTCATGCAACGCACAGCGCGGCGCAGCC
>CAVTNA010000061.1:0-156718 GCA_963735835.1 uncultured Alphaproteobacteria bacterium
GGTGGGCGCACCAGGGCTCGAACCTGGGACCCGATGATTAAGAGTCATCTGCTCTACCAACTGAGCTATGCGCCCGGAGCTTGGCCCGGAAAGCCTTCGCAAGAGGGCGTCGTTTAGCAAAGCGACCCCCCGATGTCCAGCAAACCGGCGCGGTATTCCCCGGTCGTGACCGGGGAGCGCCAAACGAAAGAGCCGCCGGAAACCGGCGGCTTTTCCTGGCTTTCAGGCGATTGAGGGTCCGCGCGGCTAGAGCCGGTCAGGACCGCCTCGGTTGCCATCCACGCCGCGGTCCCGATCGTAGCCGCGATCCCGATCGCCGCCCATCATGCCGTGCTCGAAGCCGCGGTGCCGCCAGCCACCGCCAAACCGGCCTTCCATATGCGTCAGGACGGCAAGACGACGCTTCTGGCCGTCGTCCAGCGTCTTGTAGAGCGGGTCGGCCGCGTCCGCGATCTTCTTCAGCGCCGCCGCCGACGTCGCCATGTTGTCGGCGCGTTCGCGCAGCCGCGCCACCGGATCGTCAGGCTTCTGCGCATCCTGTAAATCGTCCGGCTTGGCATTGATCCGCGCATTGGCGCGATCCATCCGCAGCTTGGCGAAATCCCGCACCGCGGCCTCCACCGGCGGCCACAGCTTTTCCTGATCGGGGTTGAGCTTCAGCCCGGCGTGGACCGCGGCGATCCGCGCGTCGGTAAACGCGGCCCGGTCCTCGGGACTCATTCGCATGTGCCCCATATGCTCATGAAACCACGGACGGTGCTGGGCATAGACCGCGGTCGAGCCGGCGATGGCGAGCGCAGCGATGCCGGCGATAGCGAATTTCCTCATGGTAAACCTCCTTTGAAGGTTACCCAATGATGGGCGCGCCCGCCTGCGCAATCAACTTACGGTTTGGAAAGAGTGCGCTGTCTTACCAAGATGTAATCTTGCGGTTTCAAATCATTCCCAACAGCCGCGGCAGCCACAGCGAAATTTCGGGGATGTAAGTGACGATACCGAGAAAGATCAGCATCGTCAGAAGCCAAGGCCACACCGCGATCGTAAGTTCGGTGATGCCCATCTTGGCGATGCCGGACGCCACGTAAAGGTTAAGGCCTACCGGCGGATGGCACATGCCGACTTCCATGTTGACGACCATCAGGATGCCCAGATGCACCGGGTGAATCCCGAGCTTGACCGCTACCGGAAACAGGATCGGCGCCATGATCAGGACGATTGAGGATGCCTCCATCACATTGCCTGCCACCAGCAGCAGCACGTTGACGATCAGCAGGAAAATGACCCAGTCGACGCCGACCGATGTGATCCACGCGGCGATCTGCTGCGGAATATTCTCATTGGCCATCAGGAACGAGAACAGCACAGCATTGGTGATGATGTAGAGAATCATCGCGCTCATATTGGCCGAACCAAGCAGGACCCTGGGCACGTCTTTGAGCGACATATCGCGATAGACGAACACCGCGATGACGAAGGCATATACTGCGCTGACCGCCGCGGCTTCCGTGGGCGTGAACAGGCCCGCGTAGATGCCGCCGAGCACGATCAGGATCAGTAGCAGCCCCCACATGCATTTCCGGAACGCAACGAACCTCTCGGTCCAGCTTGCACGCGGCAATCGCGGATAGTCGTTTTTCCATGCACGGTAAAAGGTCGTGAACCCGAGCAGCGTGGCCAGCATGACGCCGGGAATAACCCCGGCCATGAACATCTGCCCAACCGAGGCCGACGACACACGATGCCCGGCCGGATCGAGCGCGACGCTGCCGCCGGTCGCCACGCAATAGATCACCATCACGATCGACGGCGGGATCAGAATGCCGAGTGCGCCGGAAGTAGTAATAACGCCGGCGCCGAAGCGCTTGGGGAACCCCTGCTTCACCATTGCCGGCAGCATGATCGACCCGATCGCAATCACGGTCGCCGGCGACGATCCGGACACGGCGGCGAACAGCGCGCAGGCCATCACGCCGGCGAGCCCCAGCCCGCCGTGCCAGTGCCCGACCATCGAGGTCGCAAAGTTGATCATGCGGCGGGCGACGCCGCCATGGGTCAGAAAATTGCCGGCCAGAATGAAGAACGGGATCGCCATGATCTCGAAATTGTCGATCCCGGTAAACAGCTTCAGCGCTACCGACTCGGTCGGAACGTTGGTCATCGTGTAGATGAAGGTCAGAACCGTCATGCCGAGCGCGATCGAGATCGGCATGCCCGTCAGCATCAGTGTGATCAGCAGGCCGAAGATGAACACGCTGCTCATCGCGTGACCTCCGCAGCGCCGATGCCCGGCTCCTCGACATCGATCCCCTCGACATGGGCGTGGTCATGGTGCGGCACTTCGCCGGTGCGCCAAAAGGAGAGCGCGACCTGAAGAAAGCGGAAGCACATCAGGTAGGAGCCGAGCGGAATGCAGAGATAGACGAGCCAGCTTGGAATTTCGAGATCGGGGGAAACCTGATCGGTAGACATCAGCCCGATCACGAATTTCGCGCCCATGGTGCCGATCACGCCGGTGAAGAAGGCGCCGCAGAACAGTCCGAACAGCACCACCATATTTCGCCACGGCGATTTCAGCTGGTTGACGAGAACGTCGACACCGACATGAATGCCGGTCCGCACGCCATAGGCCGCGCCGAACTTCGCAACCCACACGAACATGTAGATGCACAGTTCCTGCGCCCACGACAGGTTGATGGGGAACAGATAATCATAAAGGAAGGGAACGCCGATCAGATAGCGGTGCATCACCGCAAGGAAGATGATGAAGGTCGCGGCCGCCATCAGCGACGCGATCAGTATCTCCTCAAGCCGATCGAGGATGCGAAGAAACATGAACTCCCCCTGGTGCCGATCATCCTCAAGAGCCCATGCGGACGATCTCGCGCGATCCTTCCGCGGCAAACGCGGCCGCAGACCCCGGACATAAAAGGGCTTCCGTGCCGAAGCACGGAAGCCCGTCAATGTCGACTTAGTTGGTCGCGCCCCTCGTCTCCTTGAGGAATTCGTCGATCAGCGGCTGACCGACGCGGGTCGCGACATCCTTGTAAACCGGATCCAGCGCCTTGCGCATCGCCGCATCCTGCTCCGGCGTCAGCGTGACGATTTCGGTCTTGCCGGTTTTCTTGATCTCCTCGAGGGCGTCGTCATTTTCCTTCGCCGACTGGTTATTGCCGAAGGCGGTGGCTTCCTTCATCGCCTTTTCACATTGAGCGCGAATGTCGGCGGGAAGACCGTCCCAGAATTTCTTGTTCACCACCACAACGTAGCCGATGTAGCCGTGATTGGTGTTGGTGATGTACTTCTGCACCTCATGCATTTTCTGGGTATAGATGTTCGACCAGGTGTTTTCCTGGCCGTCGACCACGCCGGTCTGCAGCGCCTGGTAGACTTCCGAGAACGCCATCACCTGCGGAACGGAGCCGAGCGCGCGAAACTGCGCCTCTAGAACCTTGGAAGACTGAATCCGGAATTTCAGACCCTTGTAGTCCGCCGGGCTGACCAGCTTCTTGTTGGCGCTCATTTGCTTGAAACCGTTGTCCCAATAGGCAAGACCGGTCATGCCCTTGGAATCGAGCAGCTTGAGCAGCTTGGCGCCGAGCGGACCGTCGGTGACTTTGCGCAGCGTCTTCAGGTCGGGCAGGATATAGGGCAGATCGAACACCTCGAACTCCCGCACGCCGATCGGACCGAATTTCGAGTTCGACGGCGCCAGCATCTGCACTGCACCGAGCTGCAGCGCCTCCAGCTCTTCCTTGTCCTTGTAGAGCTGTGAGTTCGGATAGACCTCGACCTTCACCTTGCCGCCTGTGTACTTTTCGGCCAGCTCCTTGAATTTTTCGCGCTGCGAGCCCCTTTGGGGTATTGGTCGCGACGACGTGGCTGAACTTAATGACGATCGGATCGTCCGCGGCCGCGGGTCCTATCAAGGCGAGCGCCGCGACCGATGCCGCAGCCAAAATCAATTTGCGCATGTTTCCTCCCGCGTGATTTTTGCGAAGCGCGCGAGCAGCAACGCTCCGCGTGGCTTATTACCCGGCACCAATACAGAGAAGCTCTCGGGAACACCATTGCCTCGTTAGCAGGGGTCACTAGAAAGCATTGTTGCAGTGCAAAAACGCGGCGCCGGGAGCGCCGCGTTTGCGGTCCTTTTGATTGGAAGCTGCGTCCTTTTGAAGCGATCAGCCGGCCGCCGCCGCCGGCATGTCGCGCTCGCGCTTCATGACGATCTTGTTGAGCGCGCCGAGATAGGCCTTGGCCGAGGCCACCAGGGTGTCCGGATCGGAGGCCTTCGAGGTCATCGAGCGGCCTTCATGGGCGAGCCGCACCGATACTTCGGCTTGCGCGTCGGTTCCTTCGGTGACCGCGTGAACCTGATAGAGTTCCAGCTTGGCCTCGTGCGGCACCAGCGCCTTGATGCAGTTGAAGACCGCGTCGACCGGACCGTTGCCTTCGGCTTCCTCGATTTTGATCTGGCCGTCGATATCGAGCTTCATGGTGGCGCGCTGCGGCCCATGGGTGCCCGCGATCACCGTCAGCGAGGTCAGCTTGATGCGGTCATGGGCGTTGGCGATTTCCTGATCGACCAGCGCCTCGATGTCCTCGTCGTAGATGTCCTTCTTGCGGTCGGCCAGCGCCTTCATCCGCACGAAGGCGTCTTCCAGCTGGTTGGCGCCGAGCTTGTAGCCCATCTCCTCCAGCTTGTGCACGAAGGCATGGCGGCCGGAATGCTTGCCCAGCACCAGCGAGGATTTCTTCAGGCCGATCATCTCGGGGCGCATGATCTCGTAGGTCGAGGCATCCTTCAGCACGCCGTCCTGATGGATGCCGCTCTCATGCGCGAACGCGTTGCGGCCGACGATCGCCTTGTTGTACTGCACCGGGAACGAGGTCGCCGCCGACACCAGTTTCGAGGCCCGCGTCAGCATGGTGGTGTCGATCTTGTTCCACCACGGAAACACGTCGTTGCGGACGTTGATCGCCATCACGACTTCTTCGAGCGCGGCATTGCCGGCCCGCTCGCCGATGCCGTTGACGGTGCATTCGATCTGCCGCGCACCGCCGGCGATGCCGGCCAGCGAATTCGCCACCGCCATGCCGAGATCGTTGTGGCAATGCACGGAGAATACCGCCTTGTCCGAGTTCGGCACCCGCTCGATCAGCGTGCGCATGAAGCGGGTATATTCCTCCGGCGTGGTGTAGCCGACGGTGTCGGGGATATTCACGGTGGTCGCGCCGGCCTTGATCACCGCCTCGACGATCCGGCACAGATAGTCCATTTCGCTGCGGGTGCCGTCCTCGGCCGACCATTCGACGTCGTCGATCTGGTTGCGGGCGCGGGTGACGTTGGCGATCGAGAGCTCGATCACCTGCTCCGGCGTCATGTTGAGTTTGACGCGCATGTGCAGCGGCGAGGTCGCGATCACGGTATGGACGCGGCCGCGTTTGGCGAATTTCACGGCTTCGGCGCAGCGGTCGATGTCCTTTGGATTGGCGCGGGACAGGCCGGCGATCACGGCGTTCTTGGAGCGGCGGGCGATCTCGCTGACCGCCTGGAAATCGCCTTCGGAGGTGATCGGGAAGCCGGCCTCGATGACATCGACGCCCATGTCGTCGAGCATCTCGGCGATCTCGAGCTTCTCCTCGAAGGTCATGGTGGCGCCGGGGCATTGTTCGCCGTCGCGCAAGGTGGTGTCGAATATGACGACGCGGTCCTTGTCGGACTTGTTCACGGTGGTCATTGCGAAAATTCCTTGTAGCTGGTGCGCTGCTTGGAGCGCTGAAGGGGTCTGGTGATCTCGCGCAACCCCTGAGTGCCCAGGCGCAAACCGCCCAGACGGCCCTCAGGGGCAGATAAGAAGCAGAAGCCCGCCAAGAAGCAGGGTGGGCAGCGACGCAGCCGGAATCGCTTCGGGACCGGCGGCAATGGCCGCTTTCCCGTGAACTCCGTACTTATCGCTGCGAATCAGCATTGCCAGACCCTTTTGGAAGCCCGAATTCTCGGCCAAAACCGTTGACGGTTCGTTGCCGGGGTGCGCTTCCGTGGTCGTTCTAAACGAGAAATACCTGAAACCGCAATGCCAAAAGTTAGTCAGACGGGCTGACCTAATTCACCCATCCCCTCCGGAGAAGAGTGAGGGAAGTCGCTATGACTTAGCCGCCTGCCTGGCGGACTTTCCAGCCGGCGCTTTTTTCGCGGCCTTGCTCGCGCCGCCCTTGCCTTCGCTCTCGAGCGCCTCGCGCACCCGCTTGAATTCCTGCAGCGACGCCTTGTCGACGCGTGGAAAGTGCAGATCGAGGGTCTCGAGCGCGCTGACGATCGCGGAGCCGATCACCACCCGCGCGAACCATTTGTGATCGGCCGGCACCACATACCATGGCGCCACGCGCCGTCGAGGTGTGCCGGACGATGTCCTGATATACCGCCATGTATCGTCGGCCACAGCGCGCGCTCGGCGATGTCGTCCATCGAGAATTTCCAGTTCTTCGAAGGCTGCTCCAGCCGGTCGAGAAACCGCTCGCGCTGCTCCTGCCTTGGAGACGTTGAGGAAGAATTTCAGGATCATGGTGCCGTTGCGCGCGAGGTAGCGCTCGATCGCGGAAATATCCTCGAACCGCTCGCGCCAGATGTTCTTGGTCACCAGCCGGGGCGGGATCTTCTCCTTGGCGAGAAGTTCCGGATGCACCCGCGTCACCAGGCATTCCTCGTAATAGGAGCGATTGAAGATGCCGATGCGGCCGCGCTCCGGCAGCGCGATCATGCTGCGCCACATGAAATCATGATCGAGTTCGTGAGAGGTCGGCTGCTTGAACGAATAGACCTCGCAGCCCTGCGGATTGACGCCTTCGAAGATGCTCTTGATGGCGCTGTCCTTGCCCGCCGCATCCATGCCCTGAAGGATCACGAGCAGCGACCAGCGATCCTGCGCGTACAGCCGTTCCTGAAAATCGTTCAATCGCTTCGCGGTTGGCTTCGAGGATCTTTTCGGCCTTGTCCTTGTCGAGGCCGCCCTTCTCATTGGTCTTGTGCGACCTGAGACGGAACTTGCCCGATCCGTCGAAACGAAACGGCGCGACGAAGGGTTTCAGCTCGAGGCTGAGGGATTGCGAAGGCTTCTTGCTCATGACGTGGTCCCCTTTCTTTCCCTTGGCGAAAATCTAGCCACTCATCTGCGCTTCGACAAACGCCGCGACAAAGCGCGGCATCGCCGCGGTGAGATCGCCGGCACCGCGCACCAGATGAATCGCGGAAAGTTCCGGCTGCCGTTGCCGGGCCAGATTGGCCTCGATCCTGGCGCGCAGCGCCTCGCCCGTCAGATCGACATTCAATATCCTGATCATCGCAATCGCGGCACCGGAGACGACGCAGTCCCAATGGCCGTCGGCCCGGTAATCGGCGGCGCGAAGACCGGTTTCCTCCTCGACTTCGCGGGCGACGCTGCCCGGTATATCGACCGCGCCACCGCTGATGTCGTCGAGATCGGGCGTTCCCGACGGAAAGTAGATCCGCCCGGCATTCGACGTATGCTGGCCCATTTCGCCCAGCACGAACGCGCCGTCGCGGCAACGCAGCGCGCCCATCCCGAAGCCGTTGAACACGGACGCGTCCGGAAAGCCCCAGTCGCGCCAGGCCAGGAAGCTTGCGAAATCGGCCTCGAAATAACTGGCGCTGAAGCGCTCTCCGGTGAAGACCGGGATTGCGTCCCAGCAGGATGCGGCCGTTCCAGATCGGCTTCTCGCGCTGCTTGATGGCAAAATGCGCGTCGATGTCGGCGCGCCGCGCGCTCTGCGAACGGCCACGGCCAGGGCTGGAAACTCAGATCGAGCGTGGTGACGCGGTGAATGACCGGAACCGTCATGCCGATCGCGCGATCCTATTTGGCATTCATCCCTGTCGTTTTCCTCGCCTGCTCGACATATTTGTTGGTGAAGGTTTTGCTGACGTCGACATTGGCCTTGGCGACCTCAGGCGAGCTTTCGCTGAACACGGCGAGCACCGCGTCCGCGCCCTTGGGGTCCATCTTGCCGGTTTCCGAATACATCGGGATCGTGTTCTTGAGCGCCGCGAGATAGAGGTCCTTGTTCTTGCCGACCATTTCGGGGGGCATTTTCGCCATGATCTCTTCAGGCGAATGCCCATGGATCCAGGCGAGCGTGTTCACGATCGCGTTGGTCAGGGCCTGCACGTCCTTCTCATGCGAAGCGATCCACGCCGTGGTGGAATAGAGCGCGCCACCCGGATATTCGCCGCCGAACACCGAAAGCGTATCCTTCTGCGTCCGCGTATCGGAGAGGATGCGCAGGTCCGGATGGCTGCCCTGCAGAACCGTGACCGACGGATCCAGCATCACGGCGGCGTCGATCTGGCCCTGCTCCATTGCCGCGACCGCGGTCGCGCCGAGACCGACGCCAATCACGGCGGCGCTGGTCGGGTCGAGGCCGTTTTTCTTCAGCAAATATTTGAGGAAGAAATCGGTCGAGGACCCCGGCGCGCTGACGCCGACTTTCTTGCCGGCGAGATCCTTGATCGATTTGATCTCGCCGTTGTGCGAGGGGGATACAACCAACACGAGGCCGGGATAGCGGTCATAAACGACAAAAGCCTGCAGTTCCTGCTTCTTGGCGGCGAGATTGACGCAGTGGTCGAAATAGCCGGAAACCACGTCGGCGCTGCCGCCGAGCACGGCCTTGAGCGCATCCGAGCCGCCCTTGAGGTCGACCAGCTCGACCGCAAGGCCCGCTTTGTCGAACTCGCCGAGCTGCTTTGCCAGCACGGTCGGCAGGTAGCACAGGCAGGCGCCGCCGCCCACCGCGACCGTGATCTTGCTTTGCGCGGCGGCAAGATCAGACATCACGAACAGCGTCAACAGCGTCGCGGCAAGTCTGGCAAACATCGTCCTCATGGCTTCCTCCGGGCTACTCATTGGTTGCGCGCACGATAGAGCAGTGCGCGGCCCTTGAGAAGGCGGCTCGGGATCAGACTCTAGTTGTGGCCGCTGGCCGCGTCCGGCCGCCAGACCAGAAGCCGCCGCTCGACCCTGGTCACCGCGAGATCGATCAGGATGACGAAGGCCGACAACACGAACATGCCGGCGAACACGCCGGCGACGTCGAACACGCCTTCGGCCTGCTGGATCAGATAGCCGAGCCCCGCCGCGGAGCCGAGATATTCGCCGACCACGGCGCCCACCACGGCGAAACCGACCGAAGTATGCAGCGAGGAGAACATCCACGACAGCGCCGAGGGCCAGTACACGTGCCGCATCAGCTGCCGTTCGCTCATTCCGAGCATGCGGCCATTGGCCAGCACGGTGGCGCTGACCTCCTTGACGCCCTGGTAGACGTTGAAGAACACGATGAAGAACACCAGCGTGACGCCGAGCGCGACCTTCGACCAGATGCCGAGCCCGAGCCACAGCGTGAAGATCGGCGCCAGAACGACGCGCGGCAGCGCGTTGGCCATCTTGACATAGGGATCGAACACCGCGGCGACGCGCGGCTGGCGCGCGAACCAGAAGCCGACCATGACGCCGCCGAGCGAGCCGATCGCGAAAGCGAGGATCAACTCCCACAGGGTGATCAGCGAGATGCTTCCAGATCACGCCGCTCACGAACCAGTCGACGATCTGGCTGCCGACATCGACCGGATTGGAAAAGAAGAACGGCGGAAGCCAGCATGCGGCCGAACACCGGCACGGTGGCGAGCAACTGCCACAGCCCCAGCGCCACGACGGCGACCAGAAGCTGACAGAGAAGCAGAATCGGGTCTGCTCATCACGCAGCCCCCGCCGTGCCTGCGACGCTTGCGCGTAACCCTTCATCACCTCGTCCTTCAGCACGCTCCAGATTTCCCGATGCAGCGCGTG
This sequence comes from uncultured Alphaproteobacteria bacterium, assembly GCA_963735835.1. Lineage (GTDB taxonomy): Bacteria > Pseudomonadota > Alphaproteobacteria > Rhizobiales > Xanthobacteraceae > Bradyrhizobium. Next base: position 9,864 of record CAVTNA010000061.1, read on the forward strand.
AAATTCCTCTTCCATGCGGACTTCCGAAATATCGCGCGGACGCGGAAGCCGCACCCGCCAGTCGCCGATGATGCGCGCGCTCGGCCCCGCCGACATGATCACGACGCGGTCGGCGAGCGCGATCGCCTCTTCGAGATCGTGGGTGACGAACAGCACCGCCTTGCGATCGGCGTTCCACAGTTCCAGCAGCAGATTGCCCATGATCTGGCGGGTCTGGGCATCGAGCGGCCCGAACGGCTCGTCCATCAGCAGGATCTTGGGATCGCGGATCAGCACCTGGGCCAGACCGACGCGCTTGCGCTGGCCGCCCGACAGCATATGCGGATAGCGATTGCCGAACGCCCCGAGCCCGACCGCGGTGAGCCAGCCCTGCGCGCGCTCCAGCGCGTGCGCGCGCGGCGCGCCCTTGATCTCCAGCCCGATGGCGACGTTGTCGATGGCGGTCTTCCAGGGAAACAGCGCATCGGCCTGGAACAGGTAACCGGCCTCCCGGTTGAGGCCAGTCAGGGGCTGGTCGAAAATCCGTACCGTTCCCGAGGCCGGTTTGAGCAGGCCGGCGGCGACGTTCAGCAGCGTCGATTTTCCGCATCCGGTCGGCCCGACAATGGCGACGAACTCGCCATGCTCGATCCTGAGCCGGGCCTGTTCGACCGCGGTGTAGACAGACGCGTCTCGGCCAGCCGAAACGCCACCGTCGCGTCCTCAAGCGCGACCGCCGCTGGCTTTGCCTGCTCCACCCGCATCCCCTCCAGGTCCGGACGATGCATTAGCGCTTGCGAAGGATAAGTTCAACGCGCGGCGGCGACGTGGTAGTTGATCTTACCCTCCCCTGGAGGGGGAGGGTCGGCTCGCATGGAGCGTAGCGAGATGTGAGACGGGGTGGGGTGATCTCTCAACTCGGGCATCGTTCGAGGGAGAGACTGTCACCCCACCCCGCCGCTCATTTCATGAGCGTCGACCCTCCCCCTCCAGGGAGGGTAAGGATAGTGATCCGGGTGGAGCAGTGGATCGAACAGAATGCAACTGCACCCCTGATCGCCTTTGCGCATGTCGGCAAGAGCTTTGACGGCGGCCGCGGCGCGAGACCCGTTCTGGCCGTGGACGACGTCTCGCTCGATGTCGCCGAGGGCGAGTTTCTCGCCATCGTCGGCGGCTCCGGCTCCGGCAAGACCACGCTGTTGCGGCTGGCGAACCGGCTGATCGAGGCCGACCAACGGCAACATCACGGTCGAAGGCGAGGACGTGCGCGCCGTCGATCCGGTCTCGTTGCGCCGTCGCATCGGCTATGTGTTCCAGAGCGGCGGCCTGTTTCCGCATATCAGCGTCGCCGGCAATATCGGCATCACGCCGAAGCTGCTCGGGCACACCGGCGGCGGAGATTTCCGCGCGGGTCGATGAACTGCTCGATCTGGTGCGGCTCGATCGCAGCCAATATCGCGATCGGTTTCCCCACGAGCTGTCGGGCGGCCAGCGCCAGCGCGTCGGCGTCGCCCGGGCGCTGGCGGCGAAACCGCGGATCGTGCTGATGGACGAGCCGTTCGGCGCGCTCGATCCGCTCACCCGCGATGCGCTCGGCGACGATTATCGCGCGCTGCACCGCAAGCTCGGGCTGACCACGATCATGATCACCCATGACATGACCGAAGCGATCCTGCTCGCCGACCGCATCGCGGTGATGCGCGCCGGGCGGCTGGTGGCGCAGGGCACGCCGGCGGAGCTTGTCCGATAGCCGCGATCCCTATGTCGGCGAACTGTTGCGCACGCCGCGGCGGCAGGCCGAGCGGCTCAACGTGTTGCTGCCGCGGGATGGCGCGGCATGAGTATTCTCTCCGATCCGCGCTGGAACGAGGCGCTGGCGCATCTGCCCGATTATCTCGGCAATCATGTCCGCGTCAGCGTCACGGCGCTGGCGCTCGGGCTCGTGGTCAGCCTGCCGCTGGCGATCGCGGCGCGCAACCGCCCGGTGATGCGCGGCGCGCTGCTCGGGCTTGCCTCGATCGTGCAGACGGTGCCGGGCCTGGCGCTGCTGGCGCTGTTCTATCCGCTGCTGCTGGCGCTCGCGGCGGTGTCGCTGTCGTGGTTCGGAGTCGGCTTTTCCGCCTTCGGATTCCTGCCCGCGGTGCTGGCGCTGGCGCTCTATTCGATGCTGCCGGTGCTGCGCAACACCATCACCGGGCTGCAAGGCATCGATCCCGCGATCCTGGAGGCCGCCCAGGGCGTCGGCATGACGCCGCGTCAGTCGCTGTTCACGGTGGAGTTGCCGCTGGCGCTGCCGGTCATGATGGCGGGCATCCGCACCGCGGCGGTGTGGGTGATCGGCACCGCGACGCTGTCGACCCCGATCGGCCAGACCAGCCTCGGCAATTACATCTTCGCAGGCCTGCAGACCCAGAACTGGGTGTTCGTGCTGTTCGGCTGCCTCGCCGCCGCGGTGCTGGCGCTCGCGGTCGATCAGTTGCTGGCCCTGATCGAGACCGGCCTTCGCCAGCGCAGCCGCCTCCGCGTGGCGCTCGGCGGCATCGGCATCGCGGCGCTGGTCGCGGCGACGCTGGTGCCCTCGCTGGCGCGTTCGCCCTCGCGCTACATCGTCGGCGCCAAGACCTTTGCCGAGCAATATGTGCTGTCGGCGCTGATGGCGCAGCGGCTGCGGGCGGCGGGGCTTTCGGCCGCCACGCGCGAAGGCCTCGGCTCCAACGTGATCTTCGATGCGCTGCTGTCGGACGATATCGACGTCTATGTCGATTATTCCGGCACGCTGTGGGCCAACCAGTTCCATCACAGCGATGTCAGGCCGCGCGAGGAATTGCTGCGCCGAGTTGAAAACGACGCTGGCCCAGCAGAACGTCACACTGCTCGGCGAACTCGGCTTCGAGAACGCCTATGCGCTGGTGATGCCGCGAAAGCGCGCCGATGCGCTCGGTATCCACACGCATCGCCGATCTCGCGTCGCATGCGGGGACGATGTCGATCGCGGGCGATTACGAATTCTTTTCGCGGCCGGAATGGGCCGGGTTGCGAAAGGCCTATGGGCTGTCGTTTCGCGCGCAGCGGCAGATGCAGCCGGACTTCATGTATGCCGCGGTCGCCGCCGGCGAGGTCGATGTGATCGCGGGCTATACCAGCGACGGGCTGATCGCGAAATACGATCTGGTGGTGCTCGACGATCTCAGGCACGCGATCCCGCCCTACGACGCGATCGTGCTGCTGGCGCCGAAGCGCGCCGACGATCAGGCGTTGCGCAGCGCGCTGGCGCCGCTGCTCGGCAGGATCGACATATCCGTCATGCGCGAGGCCAACCTGCGCGCCGCCGGCGGCGACGGCGCGTCGTCACCGGACGCCGTGGCGCGCTGGCTGTGGGAGAAGATCGACAAGCGGTAGGGACGCTGCTCCTAGAATCAGCTTTTGATCGGCTTGCGATAGACATCCTTGGTCGCGAGCATGCCGTCCCTGAACGTATAGCACTCGATGCCGCGCTGCTCTCGCTGTTCGCCATTGCTTTCACGGTCTCGCTGACGCGGAACGTCATGAAGGTCGCGTCGGCGGCATGATGGTAGGCCACCTCGTGGAAACGCTGCACGGAGAACCTCGCCTTCTGCTCGGCCAGATGCTCGCGAATGGCAGCCGGACCAGCCAGGGCCTTCGTGGTGAGGAGACCGTCATGGAAGCTCCAGACGAAGTCGGGCACGACAACCCTGTAGAGCGCGTCCACGTCGCTTCTGAACAGGGCACGCGCGAAGCCCTTGAGCAGTTCATCCCGCTCAGCGGCAGACGGATCCATCTTGATGTCCAGGCTCACGTCGCCGTCACATGCCCGGCTCGATCGGTTTTTCGATCGCGCCGCCACTCTCGGCCCAATCCTTGAAGGCGCCGACGTTGTAGACCTGGCTATAGCCCATGTCCTTGAGCAGCTTGGCGGCCAGCGCGGAGCGCCCGCCGGAGGCGCAATAGAGGATGACGGTCTTGTCCTTGGCGAAATTCTTGTCGTGGTAGGGCGACTCGGGGTCGGCGCGAAATTCCAGCATGCCGCGCGAGACATGCACGGCGCCGGCGATCTTGCCGCTCTTTTCGACCTCCGGCGCGTCGCGCACGTCGACCACCAGCGTGTTGCCCTTGCCGATCATCTCGCGCGCCTGGGCCGGCGTGATCTTCGGCACCGCCGCGTTCGCCGCCTCCATCATCTGCTTCAGGGTTGTTGCCATCTGGACCTCCTTGGGTCGTCCGGTAGGTATCGATGCCGCCATGACCCGCGCTAAGGCGCTTTTCCCACAGTGACGACCTGGACCTGCTGGTTGACCGGAGCAGACGGACGGGCACTGTCCAGCAATTGCTCCTCGCCGAGGCCGATCGTCTGCAGGCGTTTCGGCGAAATCTTGAAGGTGTTGACCAGCATGTCGCGGATCACGTCGGCCCTTCGCTGGCTGAGCGTCAGATTGTTCTCGCGCCGGCCGGTCGAGACGGTATGGCCCACGATCAGGAATTTATATCCCAGCAACGACGGATGGTAGAGCGTATCGGCGATGCGCCCCAGCGTCCGATAGGACTCGGGCCGAACGACGGCAGCATCTTCGTCGAATTGAATTTCGGCGGCGAACTGCGGCAGCTTGAGCAACTCCGGCGCGATCGGCGGCCGCTTGATCGGCGCGGCGTCGGCCTTCGCCCTCGACTTGATCCGATCGATCGCCTGTTGCCGCAGGGCGGCGACATCGAGATCGGGCGCGGCTTCGAGGCCGGCAAGCTTGTTGCGCCATTCCTCCGCCGTGTCGCCCGCCTGGGCCTGCGCGGGAACCGGGAGCGCCGCGAAGCCGATCAGCGCGACCATCAGCAGACCGATACCGCGCCGACTTTTTCCTCCCCGATCGCATCAGCGATACCCCGCTTCGCTGAGGGCCTTGCCGCAGTTTATGGTCATTCCGCGCGGTCCCGCCAACAGGCAATCGAGGGCCTGGCCACGATCGCCCTTTGGGACGTTGCCGACAGAATTTGGTCGACGTCGCGCTCGCATAATTTGGTGACGGCCGAGCGTGCCGCGACGCGCTTTTGGATCGCTTCGAACGCGCGAGCATAATCCGCTCTTGCACTGCGGCGACAGCATCATCCTCGTTGCGGAAAAGGCAGTCCTTCATGCGGACTGGTATCGAGGTTGACGCCGCGGCAATTTGCTTCGATGTCCTTGGCGCAGCTCGCGCCCAGTATCCCGCCGAGTCCTCAAACCTGATCGTCTCCGCCGACGCAGACGACGCAGGCGGCAATGACAAGAACGACCAGATCGCACGAAGCGGGTTCATGGTTTCATTTCACATGAAGTCAGGTCCGCCGCGGTCAAGCGTGCGGCAAGCGAAAGCGGCAGGATTCGCGGCGGGCAGACGCGAATGCGTGCCGCCGGTGCAGCGTCTCACGCGAACGCGGTCGCCAGGAACGCGGCGAGGATGCCGCCGATCAGCAGGTATTTCACCGCGTAATAGACGCGCTTGTTCCAGGCCTTCATCCGCTTGCCCAACCAGCCGCACCTGGTAGACCGAGCCGAACACGCGGTTGATCCAGCCGACGTGCTCGCCCTCTTCGTTCTGGGTCGCGCTCTCGTTGATGATGTGCTTTGAGACCCAGCGGTTGACCGCGGTCATGGCGCGGGTGCGCAGCGGCCGCTCGACGTCGCAGAACAGGATGATGCGGTCGTCGCAGGTGGTGTTCTCGGCGTAGTGCAGATAGGTCTCGTCGAACAGGATGTCCTCGCCCTCGCGCCAGTAGTAGGGCTCGCCGTCGATGAAGATCCGGCATTCGCCCGCCGTCTTCGGCACCAGCAGGCCGAGGTGATAGCGCAGCGAGCCGGCATAGGGATCGCGGTGCTGCACCAGCTTGCCGCCGGGCGGCAGGCTCGCAAACATCGCGCCCTTGACGTTCGGGATCGAATTCAGGAGTTCGACGGTCTTCGGGCAATTGGCGAGCGCCGAGGGCAGCGCCGCGCCATACCATTTCAGATAGAACCGCTTCCATCCGGTGCGGAAGAAGGAGTTGAAACCCCAGTCGTTGTATTTGTCGGCGGCCTTGATCTGGCCCTGCGCGAACAGCACCAGCGCCTCTTCGCGCATGGTCTGCCAGTTGTCGCGCAGCAGGTTGAGTTCGGGCAGCGTATCCTTCGGCAGGATCGGCCGGTTCGGCACCGCCGAGAACAGGTACATCAGCACGTTGTAGGGCGCCATGATGGTGGAATGGTCGGAAAACTGCCGCCAGAATCCGAGCCGCACCTTGCCGCGGAAATGCACCGCCATCGCCGAGCCGAGGAAGGCCCAGATCACGAGAAATTGCGGCGCGAACAGACGCATGACCATGGCGAGAAATCCCCGGAAAAGCTCGCTGGTCAGCCTGGTCAACAGACTAGCAGGTTTGCACGGCCACACTCAAGGCGGTCGGGCACGCCGTCGCTTCGCCGGGAACCCCGATCCCGGGCCTATAATCCGTGGATCAGGCCGGCGTCGATCAGCAGCCGGTTGAAGCGGCGGGCTTCCGCGCCGTCCTTGCAGGCATAGAACAGCCCCTTGCAGCGCAGCATGATGTTCTTCTGCTCCTCGAACGAGGGATCGAGCGGGATGCCGGCGGCCTCCTGGATGACCAGCGGCAGATAAGGCCCGTCGATCGTGTCCATCACGACCGGGACTCGCGACCGGCTCGAAGTTGATCGCATCGATCGCGTAATAGGTCGCGTAATAGCGCGGGTCGTAATCGTCCAGCTTCTTGCCGATACCGGCTTCATCGAGACCGGGATCGAGAACGTGCGGCGAGAATTCCGGCTGATGATCGCCGTAGCGCACGATCAGGAACGGCTGCGCCGGAAACTTCTTTTTCAGCCCGGCGATGAACGCGCGAGTAATCGCTCGGCGCTCATCGCCTGCCGGCGCAGATATTCATCGACCACCGGCTCGTTGCCGGGCCGGCGCCAGGACGGCATCAGGTCGGGGCGAAACCGCGTCTCCCAGGGAAAATGATTGGCGGCGAGATAGACGAACATGAACAGCGGCGTATGCAGGCGCTTGCTGCGACATCAGCTCCAGGGCCTTGTCGTAGAAGAAGCTGTCGGGCTCGACGTCCTTGGCGCCGAGATCGTGCGCGTCGTAGAAATGCTGGATGCCGGTGGTGACCTGAAAACTGCGCGCGCTCATGAACGCGCCAAAGGCCGGATAGAGCGAGATCGTGTCGTAGCCGCAGCGGCGCAGCGCCAGCGGCAGTCCGCGCTCGACGCGGCCCGACGCGATGCGGGTCACGAAATAGGCAAACCGGCCGAACGAACGCGACGACAGCCCGGCGAGCACGTTGTATTCGGTGAACCAGCTCGGACCGCCATTGCTCTCGGCCAGGAACTTGCGCTCCTTGCCGTCGAACGACTTGAAATGGCTGCCATAGCCCGGCGGCACCTTGACGCCCTCGGCCTCGCGAATGTCGAAACTGGACTCATCATGGATCATGATGATGTTGGGCCGCGCGGCCTGCGGGATGGCAGGAATCCAGCAGCGGCACCTTGAGATGCTCGGTCGCGACCGCGTCCGATTCCATGAAGCCGTAATTGATGAAGTCCGACACCGCGGTGACGCCGGAGCGGGCGAATTTCGACAGATAGCCGTCGTCGTAATAGCCGCGCCAGGCTTCGTCCGGCCATTCGAATGGAATATCCGACCAGAGCGGCAAGACAGGCCAGCTTGCAGGCCAAAGCCGGCAGGCGGCGGATCCGGAACGGATCGAGCCACCACAGCGCATACATCAAGGGCAGCGGTGACGACGGCCGCCGATATCACCGACCAGCGCAGATTGGGGAAGATCGTAAACAGGAACGCCGCGGTGTCGCGGTCGATCACCATCAGGTCGACGAAGTTCGCGGTCATCTGCACGATGTCGTGCTTGAGCCGCGACAGCAGGATCAGCACCACGACCAGCGTCAGCGACAGCGCGCCGGACAAAGCGGGACGCCGCAGCAGCGCGATCCAGAAGAAGTTCAGGATGCCCCACGACAGCAGAAAACAGATGCGCGAACCGAGGTCGGTCTCGGTCTGAAGCATGACGGCCAGCGCCGCCAGGTTGCGGCGCGGCGACGGCAAGCAGCCGCCAGATACCGACCGAGCCGGTGGCCTGCAGCCGCCACATGGACCGATGGACCTGGATTTGGCGCGGGCGCCATGGGTTAAGACGCAACTACACCCGGCACTGCCTAGTGCGCCTTGGCTGGCGATGACCAGGAAAGACGGACGACGCAGCCGGAGCCCGCGACGTGTCATAAAAACGTAGTGGAAACGTCATGAACACGCAATGAATTTGGCGCTTTGCCGTCAAGTTCGGTAAATTCGGGGGCTCCGGGCCCTGGCAGGCCGTGAGCAGCGGTAGCGCCTCCGCGCGCCGCTACTGATGCGAGGCCTCCCAGTTCGAGGGCGCGCGCATTGGCCCGCTCATGTCGGTGGCATCAGTCCCAGGCGTTTGGCGATGATCTTGTCGACCATGCGCTTCGGCAGCACGCCCGTGATCAGGTGCCGCATGGGTTCCGGCGTGATCTGGTAACGTATCCTGGGACTGGCCGACGTCAGGGCCTCGGCTATCGTTTCCGCGATCTTCTCCGGCGGCAATCCGATTTCGCTCAGATGTTTGGTGAATTGGCGGACTTTTTCCAGCGCCGGGGCATATGGCGAATTCCGGTAGGCGGAAACGTCGACGTCACCGGCCTTGCCCCAAATTGGCGTCTTCACCGCGCCGGGCGCGACGATGATGACGTCGATACCGAACAGCATCAATTCCCTGCGCAGGCTTTCCGAAAGCCCCTCGATCGCGTGCTTCGAGGCCGAGTAGGCCGAACTCAGCGGGTTGCCGTTTTTACCAGCCACCGAGCTGATCATTACGATCCGCCCCTTCGGGCCCTTCAGCGAAGGATCGGCCCCCAGCAGCGGCGCGAAGGCCTGCGTCGAGATAATCGGTCCGATGACATTGATTTCCATCTGACGGCGAAATTCGCCGGCAGGCGTTTGCAGCAGCGGCCCCGCGACCGCGATTCCGGCATTGTTGACGAGCCCGGAGAGCGTCGCGCCGTCAAGGGCGGCGCGGACCTCGCGCGCGGCGGCCAGCACCGCGGCCTCATCGGTGACATCGAACAGCAACGGAACGAAATTCGCGCCGAATTCACCTTTCAGGCGGTCGGCGTCGGCCGGCTTGCGCACGCTGCCGAACACGCGAAACCCGCGGTCCAGCAACAGCTTCGCCGTGGCCCAGCCGATGCCGGTCGACACTCCGGTAATGACGACAGATTGCATGATTGTCTCCCGCTTCACGCTACCGGGCACTTGTAGCCCGGATGGAGCGCAGCGCAATCACCGATGACACCTTCCGTCGCCCTTATAGGAGAGGGAAAGCGGGTCATTTTCGGCGCCTGTGAACTGACTGATGCGATCAACGTAGCTGCCAACGCCCGCTCCTGGCAGCAAATCAGAAGACCTTTGCCGGCGGCGAGGTCTTCACATCTGGACCCAAAGCCGTCATTGCGCCAGCTGCCGAAGGATCAGCTGAGCTTCGTCAACAATCTCATGCACGATATCGCGCGCGGGCTGCAATCTCGATACGAGACCGACGCTTTGTCCAGCCCATAACGACATGGCATCAATATCGCCCTCTGCGTCAGCGCCGGGGGTGTAGGATTGATAGCGAACGATTGGTCCAATTGATCGTGATGTGGCGATGACTTCACCCTGTCCCGGGCGCTCGCCCGATGACGGACGCTCGGCCGCTTCCCAAACGTCAACCGTTTGGTTTCTAAGCGTCCGATGCGGTGCATTCGGCCAGCCCACGTCGAACAGATTCTCCAGGTAAACCGTATCGCTCTCGTTCGCCCCCAGAAGGCGTTCGCGGTATCGCGGATGGATCGCCGCCTCGCGACTGGCAAGGAAACGCGTTCCGATCCAGGCACCCGCAGCGCCCAACGCCAAAGCCGCGGCAAGGCCTCGTCCGTCGGCTATGCCGCCAGCGGCGACAACGGGCGTTGGGGAAACAGCGTCGACGACGGCCGGAATGAGGGGCATTGTCGCCACGGTTCCCCGAACGTGTCCTCCCGCTTCCCATCCTTGTGCGACGACGATATCGACCCCGCAGTCGACCGCCCGTTTGGCGTCAGCGGCCGAACCAACGGTATGCATGACGATGGCGTTCCCGCTTTTTGCCCGTGGAACCAAAGCGGAGGGGTCTTGCCAGAAAAAGGAAATGACCGGGACGCCCTCTTCGAGGCAGATTGCCAGGCGCTCCTGCTGCGGGAAATCCAGGTTCAGGTTGACGCCGAAGGGGCGCGACGTCAGAGCGCGCACCTCCTTGATCTGCCGCCGCATCGCCTCCCCGTTCGCACGCCAAAGCGCCAGCATGCCCAGCCCACCCGCATTGCTCACGGCGGCGGCGAGCGTGGGACCGACCGCACCGGCCATCGGCGCCTGGATAATCGGAAACTCAATTCCCAGGCGAGTACAAAGGGCCGTTTTCATCCGCTGCACTCGGCTTCGCTATTCCGCCGGAGGGGGAAAAGACCTACTCCGCATGGCCGTCGATGATCGGGCCGAACAACTGCCACTTCTCGCCGGTGAATTTCATCATCTGCACCTGTTCGATCGGATAAAAATCCGTCGGCGAGGTCTTGATGCGGATTCCCGGAATATAAGTGTTGATCTCGAAGTCCATATTGGCGACGATCTTCATGACGTTGTCGCGGGTGACGTTGTTGCCGCATCGCTGCAGCACCTCGACCAGCGCGGTCGAGAGATTGTACCCCGTGAGCGGCTGGCTCTCCAACTTGTCGGCTTCCGGATAATACTTCGCCATGAAAGCGCGGAATTTCTGCATGCCGGGATGGCTGTCCCATTGCGGGTCGGTGACATCCATCTGGTAGCCGGCGCTGAGAATCCCCTTGGAATTCTCAAGACCGGCGGGCTTCAGCACCGCGCCGACCGAGGCCGACACGTTGGTCAGGATATGGACCGGATGCCAGTCGAGTTCGGCAAGCTTCTTGATCGCCTGCGCGGCGAATTTCGGCGTGGCGATATTGATGAAGATATCCGGGTTCGCCGTCTTGATCGCCACCACCTGGGAGTCCACCGTCGGCATGCTGGTCTCGTAGGGAATGCTGGCGACGACCATGGCATCGTACTTGTCGCGCAGCACGTCCTTCAGCCCCAACACGTAGTCCTTGCCGAAATCGTCGTTCTGGTACAGCACCCCGATTTTCGCCTTGGGATAATGCTGCAGGATGTAGGTCGCATAGATGCGCGCCTCGGCCCGGTAGTTCGGCTGCCAGCCGATGGTCCAGGGGAAATGTTCGGGATCGCCCCAGCGCGAGGCCCCGGTGGCGACGAACAGCTGCGGCACTTTCATGGTGTTCATGTATTTCTGGATCGCCGCGTTGGGAGCGGTGCCGAGCGGCGCGAAGATCAGGAACACCTCGTCGCTCTCGACCAGCCTTCGCGCCTGCTCCACGGTCTTCGGCGGGCTGTAGGCGTCGTCGTAAGAGATGAAATTGATCTTGCGGCCGTTGATGCCGCCATTGTCGTTGACCATCCGGAAATAGGCGCTCATCGTCTTGCCGATGGTACCGTAGGCCGAGGCCGGCCCGCTATACGGCATGATATTGCCGATCTTGATCTCGGTATCGGTTACGCCGGTATCATATTTTTTCTGCGCGGCAGCCGGCACGGAGGCCGCGGCGATGATCAGTCCGGAAAGTCCAAGCGAAAGTCCAAGCGTCCTGATAAAATCCTTGAGCGGGCGCTTCATGAGTTTCCTCCCTATGCAGCTTGGCCAGGTGTGACGGCTCTTTCGGACAGCTTCCTCTTGAGTTCATTCTGGATTGGATGGACGATAGCAGCCGGGCGGGTTGGCCGGAAGCTGCAGGCGGCGGACCAAGGACGATTTGTCGCGTCGGGCGTTTGTGCGGCGCGGCGGACGGGGGTCGCGACCCGCCTCCCCGCTTTGGCCGGCGTCCGGCTGACCTTCATGATCCGGATCGGAACCGGATGACGTTCAATTCGCTGGCTGCCGCCGCCGGCTTTGAGCAAAATTTTGGCACCAAGCTTTGTTTTTACCGGCGGCATTTTAACCCAAATGTAGGACAGCGATGCCTATTGTCGCTGTTTGGAATGCCCGCGATTTCCCGACTTCCCCCAGACTGGGCTTCCGTGCCGGGGAAAGCCGAAGAGGAATAATCGTGGGTATGCAGCAGCCAGATTCTTATCATTGCCGAACTCGAAGAAGCGGTAAAAAGCGGCTCGGCGGAGAAGCGCGTCGAGACCCTTCGCCAGGTGACAAATCTCTTTCTGCATAGCGGCGAGCGGCTCAGCGAGGATCAGGTCAAGGTCTTCGACGATGTACTGTGTCTGCTGGTCAGCCGCGTTGAGAGCCGGGCCAGGGCCGAACTCGGTCAACGCCTGGCGCCGGTCGACTACGCGCCATTCGAAGTCATTCAGCACCTTGCACGCGACAGCGAAATCGCCGTGGCCGGCAGCGTACTGGCCAATTCCAGCCGCTTGAGGACCAGCGATCTCGTGGAGATCGCCAGCACAAGAGGGCAGGATCATCTGTTCGCGATCTCGGGCCGGGTAAACCTGCCCGAAGCCGTCACCGACGTCATCGTCGAGCGCGGCGAACGCAAGGTCATCCGAAAGCTTGCCAACAACGCCAGCGCGCGATTTTCAGACACCGGCTATTCCGGCATCGTCGCGCGCGCGGACGCCGATGGTGAACTCGCCGAGCTGCTCGGCCTTCGTATCGACCTTCCTCTCAAATACCTCAGTGATCTGCTGCAACGCGCGACCGACGCCGTACGTGCCCGGCTCATGTCCATCGCGCCTCCGGAACTGCAGGAAGAGATCAAGCGCATCCTGAAGACCATCGCCGGTTCGGTGGGGAACGGTGCGTCTTCCGCGCGGGATTTCAGCCGCGCCGAAGCGCTGGTGAAATTGCTGAAGGACAACCATGAACTGAACGACGCGGCCATCATCAAGTTTGCCGTTGCGAAAAAGTTCGAGGAAGTCGCAGCATCGCTGGCGTTGTTCAACAGCGTGCCGACCAACATGATGGCGCGACTGCTGGAAGGGCCCCGCTCCGACCTTATCCTTATTCCCTGCAAGGCGGCCGGCCTGGACTGGCCTGCGGTGGAAACGATCCTTTGCAACCGGCCGCTGCAGCCGCCGATATCAGAGCCGACGCTGAAGCTTGCCCGCAAGGACTACGGCAAATTGACCATGGAAACCGCGCAGCGCACCATGCGATTCTGGCAGATTCACAACAAGATCGAGAAATAGCGTAACGCCGGCCAGGGCAGTTATCTGATCAGGCGTCTTCATAATATTGACGACGGTACATAATTGGCGGGAATCGCGCATTGGTGGCACGATTTGTATTCCGCCATCCCACCGGTCCGCGGATGAGCGGTCTATTAACCGGATGGATCTAGTCTCCATCTCGTCCGGCAACGCGGAGCCGGTGTGACGGTCGAAGCGCGGGGTCGCCGCGGCGTTCGATTGAAGTCCACCGAATTCCCGCCGCCGTTTCGACGGCAGCGCCGGGCCGCGCATATTTCGCGGAGTTCATTCACAGAACGAAGACATCGTCGATGCTATTTGAAACTACCTCGCTCCAGCCCGTCAAATCCGTCAGCCAGCGCGCCCTGGCCGCGCACTGGGACCGGCTGGCGGCCGGGCGTCATTTCCCGGCGCTTGCGGAATTCTCGCTCGAACCAGGCATGCACGATCCGAAGCAGCTTGTGCTGTGGAATATCGAAGGCAAGGGCAGTCAGCAAAAATTCAGAGCGCTGTACCAGGGCGAGAATGTCGCGGAGGTGTTCAGTTCAGCCTGGGCAGGCAAGACCATGGAGCAGGTTGTTCCGATGTCTCTCCGGCGATTTTCGATCGATGCCGCCAAGGAATGTGCGGCGAGCGGCTGCCTTATCTATACAATTCTCTCGACAATCGACACAGACGAACGCCGGGTCGACTGCGAAAGGCTGCTACTGCCGTTCGGACGCGACGGTTCAAAGGTCGAGCAGATTCTCGCATCGCTTCAGTTGGTAAGCGTGCCGGGAGGAGTCCAGCGAAAAAAGATCGTCAATCAATTTCAGATGCAGGCCGACCTGATTTTTTCAGGCAAGATCAAGTCCGGCTTCACCGGACCAAATCCGGCGCCGACAATTCCCGCAAGTGACGTCCACGAAATGGCGTCCGGAACCTATCCGAAACCCGTCCAGGTTCCCTCAAGACCAGGTGCCGCCGCTGTCGGCGAACATCGAAGAGCCGCACGCCGCAATGTTGTAAGGGCCGGAAGGATCAACTTCGGCACCGAGAGCATGACCTGTACCATTCGCAACCTCTCGGCGACAGGCGCAGCCATCGAGGGAGCGGGCCTGCCCCGAACTCCGGACAGCTTCACCCTGGTTCTGGAAATGGAATTGGCTACACGGCCTTGCACGGTTGTCTGGCGCAGGAAAAACCAGCTTGGCATTCGGTTCGGCTGAACCCCGTCCGCCGGTTTGAAGCTCTAATTCTCAAGGCCCCGTCCGCGGATCGAACCGAACCGCGGATGCCGTTGCTTGCCGGTTCTATCGACCAGCGCCCTTTCCGGTCAGCGAGATCGCGCCTGCGCGATCTCGCACCGACATCGTTGATCAAGCCTCAATTCTTGGTCTTGTCGACCAGCGCGCCCTTCTTGATCCAGGGCATCATGTCGCGGAGCTTGACGCCGACTTCCTCGATCGGGTGTTGCGCGAGCTTGGCGCGGGTCGCCTTGAACGAGGTCTGGTTGACCTTGTTCTCCAGCATCCAGTCGCGCGCGAACCTGCCGGACTGGATGTCGTCGAGCACGCGCTTCATCTCCGCCTTGGTCTCCGTCGGTGACGATGCGCGGGCCGGTGACGTATTCGCCGTATTCGGCGGTGTTGGAGATCGAGTAGTTCATGTTGGCGATGCCGCCTTCATAGATCAGGTCGACGATCAGCTTCACCTCGTGCAGGCATTCGAAATAGGCCATTTCGGGCGCGTAGCCGGCTTCCACCAGCGTCTCGAAGCCGCCCTTGATCAGTTCGACCAGGCCGCCGCACAGCACCACCTGCTCGCCGAACAGGTCGGTCTCGCATTCTTCCCTGAACGAGGTCTCGATGATGCCGGCGCGGCCGCCGCCGATCGCCGAGGCGTAGCTCAAGCCCAGGTCGTGGGCGTTGCCCGAGGGGTCCTTGTGGATCGCGATCAGGCAGGGCACGCCGCCGCCGCGCTGATATTCCGAGCGCACGGTGTGGCCGGGACCTTTCGGGGCGATCATCAGCACGTCGAGATCGGGACGCGGATCGAGCAGGTTGAAATGCACGTTGAGGCCGTGGGCGAACACCAGCGCCGCGCCCTTCTTCATGTTGTCGTGCAGATGCTCGCGGTAGATGTCGCCCTGCAATTCGTCGGGGGTGAGCATCATCACGAGGTCGGCCCATTTGGCGGCCTCGGCGACTTCCATCACCTTGAAGCCGGCGGTCTCCGCCTTCTTGGCGGAGGCCGAGCCCTTGCGCAGCGCGATGGCGACGTCCTTGACGCCGGAATCCTTCAGGTTCAGCGCATGGGCGTGGCCCTGGCTGCCATAGCCGACGATGACGACCTTCTTGCCCTTGATCAGGTTCAGGTCGGCGTCGCGATCGTAATAAACACGCATGGTCGTTCCTCTTGGCTGGCCGGGCGGAGTGCCGGGATCGTCGGGTGTTCTGAAGGTTTGGCTGGTGATTTCCGGGCGTTGTCTAGTCCATTTTTAACCGGAGGGGAAACCCGTTTCTGCATGGCGGAGCGCGGCATCATGCGTCCATGAAGACCGGATAGAGCGAGGCCAGCAGCAGTGCGGCCATGACGATATTGAAGGCCCGCACGGCCCTCGGCGAGGTCAGGAACGGCCGCAGCGAACTGCCGAACAGCGTCCAGACCGAGGTCGACAGCCACGCCCAGCAATAGGCTGATCACCGACCTGGATGACGATGTTCCAGGGGAAGCTGGCGATGCCGGCATAGGCGGTAATGGTGCCGATCACCATCACCCAGCCCTTGACGTTGACCCACTGGAACAGGCCGCGCCCCAGAAGGTCATCGGGCCGCGGCCGATCGTCCTGCCCCGGCGCGACCGGCTCCGACATCGCGATCGCGGCGGCCAGATAGATCAGGTAGGCCGCGCCGGCATATTTCAGGATCGTCTGCAGGACCGGATAGGCGATGAAGATGGTCCCGAAGCCGAGACCCACGGCCGCCACCATGAAGGCGACAGCCGATGGTGATCCCCGCGATATGCGGCAGCGTGCGGCGGAAGCCGTAGGTCAGTCCCGACGACAGCACCATGACGTTGTTCGGCCCCGGCGTGAAGAACATCACGGCGGCGAACACGATGAAGGCGATCAGCAGCGGCTGCGACATGGTCTTGCCTCAGGCGATCTTCGGCAGGGCTTGCGCGCGCTTCGACAGCAGCATGACCGCGATCCCGCACACCACGATGACCATCCCGGCCAGCCGCAGCGGCCCGAACCGCTCGCCGAAAACAATGGCCGACGCGGCGGCGCCGACGAACGGCACCAGCAGCGCGAACGGCACCACCTGCGCCGCGGGATAATCCCGCAGCAGCCGGCCCCACAGCCAGTAGGCGATGCAGGTCGAGATCGCGCCCAGCGCCAGCATGCAGACGAGACCCGTCAGCGACATCTGGATCAGCGAATTCAAGGTCGCCTGCGGCCCGTCGGTGACCAGCGCCAGCGCCAATAGCGGCAGCGGCGGCACCAGGCAGAGCCAGGCGAACAGGTCGAACATCGGCACCTCCCGCGCCTGCCGCAGCAGCAGATTGCCGATCGCGAAACTGACCGGCGAGATCATCAGCACGGCGAACGCGCCGACGCTGAAATCGAACCCGACAGTGCCGCAGATCATCAAGCAGGCCGGCGGTGGCGATGCCGATGCCGAGGGCCTGCATCGGCGTCGGCAGTTCGCGAAACGCGATCACCGCGAAGGCGATGGTGAACAGCGCCTGGCTCTGCACGATGACGCTGGTCAGACCGACGGGAACGCCGCGCGCGATGCCATAGGCCTGCGCCAGGAACTGTCCGAGAAACAGCGTACCGCTGATCGCGATCAGCAGCGGCCAGGAGACATCGGGCTTGCGCACGAACAGGCACGGCACGGCGGCGATGGCAAAGCGCAGCGCCGTCATCAGCGCCGGCGAAAATTCGTCGAGCGCGATCCGGCTCGCCACGAAGGCAAGGCCCCAGATCACCGCCACCATGACGGCGAGGCTGACGTCGGCTGGCTTCATCGCGCCTAGCCCTGCTCGCCGTGTTTCGGTTTCCGCAACAGATAGGTGCCGTGCAGCGGCGCGTGATAATCGGCCGAGACCAGCGTGAAGCCGACATCGGTCAGCATCCGCTCGATCACCCAGCCGAAGGTCGAATATTCGTCGCGCATATGGGTAATCACGCTGTCGCGCGCAAAATCGTGGTTCTTGATGTTGAAATCGGCCCACTCCTCGACGTCACGCTCGGGCCCGTCGGGCATGCTGACGAACACGATATCGCGCAGGTAGAAGCTGCCGCCCGGCTTCAGCGCGCGAAAGATCCGCGCCAGCGCCACCGCCTTCCAGAAATCCGGCAGGTGATGCAGTGCGAACTCGCTGACGATCAGGTCATACGAATTCGGCTGATAGGCGAAGCTCAACAGTCCCGCCGACTGGGTCCGGATCGCGACCTTGCGGTCGCGCGCCTGGATTTCCGCGAGCGCCAGCATCGCCGGCGAAATATCGATCGCGTCGACCTCGGCGCCCATCAGCGCGGCCTCGCAGGCCAGTACGCCGTTGCCGCAGCCGATATCGGCTACCCGCCAGCCGCGCTGCACGCCCAACATGGTCAGCGCCGCGCGGGCGCGGATGTCGCTGTCGTCATGGCGGTCGTAGATCGAGGCGACGGCGGAATCCAGGCCGAGCCGCCGCCGCTCATTGTAGTACCAGTCGCGCGCCAGCATGGCTCACATCCCCTCAGGCCCGCGTCCGATCGCGGCGACGCCGGTGCGCGACACCTCGACCAGGCCGAGCGGGCGCATCAGGTCGACGAACTGGTTGATCTTGGCGGAGTTACCGGTGATCTCGAACACGAAGCTTTCGGTGGTGGCGTCGATCACGCGGGCGCGAAATGCTTCCGCCAGCCGCAGCGTCTCGACGCGGTGCTCGCCGGTGCCGCGCACTTTCACCATCGCCAGTTCGCGTTCGATCGAGCGGCCGGTCAGCGTCATGTCGACGACGCGAAATACCGGGACCATGCGGTCGAGCTGATGCTTGATCTGCTCGATCACCATCGGCGTGCCCGTCGTGACGATGGTGATGCGGGAGACGTGCTTCTGGTTCTCGGTCTCGGAGACGGTGAGACTTTCGATGTTGTAGCCGCGGCCGGAAAACAGCCCGATCACGCGCGCGAGCACGCCCGGCTCGTTCTGCACGAGCACCGAGAGCGTGTGCGACTCGGTCGGCTCATGGCGCTCTTCCATGAAGTAGGCGGATGCGGGCTGGTTCATTGGCTTGTCGCTCACGTCTGAAGTTCGGTTTTCGTCAATGCCAACAGCGGTGGGCTCCCTCGCCCCGCTTGCGGGGAGAGGGTTGCGGTGAGGGGGTACCGATGGATATGAGTGCGGGAAGACGCGACGCTACTGCGACCTCGCCCGGCAAGCCGGGCGAGGTTAAGGAGGCGATGCCTCGATGGGGCTCATCCTCACACCAGCACCTCGTGGGCGGCCGGGGCATCCAGCATGATCCATCGTTTGAACAGATCGAAATCGATATTGCCGCCGCTCAGAATCAGGCCGACCCGCTTGCCGCGGAGCTTCGGCTTGTCCTGCAGCGCGGCGGCGAGCGCCGCGGCGCCGGCGCCCTCGGCAAGATTATGCGTGTCGGTCCAGTACGCGCGGATCGCCGCGGCAACCTCGTCGTCGGTGACCTGCACGATGCGCGAGGCGCCCTTGCGAATGATCGCAAGCGCGTCCGCGTCGGGGACGCGCGTCGCCATGCCATCGGCCAGCGTATTGCTGCTTTCGGTCGTCACCACCGTGCCGGCCGCGAACGACAGCGCATAGGACGGGGCTTCGGTCGACTGCACGCCGACTATTTCGGTGGTCAGCCCGAGCAGGTCGCGCGCCAGGATGCAGCCGCAGATGCCCGATCCCTGCCCGATCGGAACATAGAGAACGTCGAGATCCCCGGCCTTCGCAGCAGTTCGAGCGCGTAGGTCGCAACCCCCGTCACCAGATCGGGATGGAAGGACGGCACGAATTCGAGGCCGTCAAGCCTGGCGCGGCGCTCGGCTTCCTCGCGGGCGGCCTGAAAATCCTCGCCGTGTTCGACCAGATTCGCCCCGAAAGCCCGCATGGCGCGGTTTTTCTCGATCGAATTGCCGTGCGGCACATAGATCGTCACCGGCACGCGATAGCGGCTGCGCCGCGAAAGCAAGACTCTGGCCGTGATTTCCCCGTGTCGCCGAGATCAGTCCCGTCGACGTGCGGCCGCTCGCGCTTCAGGCGGTCGACATAGACCAGCCCGCCACGCACCTTGAAGGCGCCGATCGGCGTGTGGTTCTCATGCTTGACAATGGCCGTCGCGCCGAGCCGCTCCGACAGTAACGGCCACGCATAGGCCGGCGTCGGCGGCATCGCCGCGCCGACGATCTGCTGCGCGCGCTCCAGTTGCCTGAGATCAAACATCGGCTCGCCTCATCGGTCACACCAGCGCCTTGCCGCCGGCGAAGGCCGCGGCGGTGGCTTCGTCGTTGGCTTCCGCCGGCAGCAGCATTTCGTTGTGCGCCTTGCCGGACGGAATCATCGGGAAACAATTCTCCAGCGCCGCCACCCGGCAATCGAACAGCACCGGGCGCTTGACGTTGATCATCTCCTTGATCGCGCCGTCGAGATCGCCGGGTTTGATCGCCTGGATGCCGACGCAGCCGAAGGCGTCCGCGAGCTTGACGAAATCCGGCAGCGCTTCGGAATAGGTGTGCGACAGCCGGTTGCCGTGCAGCAGCTGCTGCCACTGCCGCACCATGCCCATATACTGGTTGTTCAGGATGAAGATCTTGATCGGCAATTCGTATTGAACGGCCGTCGACATCTCCTGCATCGTCATCTGCACCGAGGCATCGCCGGCGATGTCGATCACGAGGCTGTCGGGGTGCGCGACCTGGACGCCGACCGCCGCCGGCAGGCCGTAGCCCATGGTGCCGAGACCGCCCGAGGTCATCCAGCGGTGCGGCTCCTCGAAGCCGAAGAACTGCGCCGCCCACATCTGATGCTGGCCGACTTCGGTGGTGATGTAGACGTCGCGGCCGCGGGTGGCCTCGAACAGCCGCTGGATCGCGTATTGCGGCAGGATGACATCGTTGTTCTTCTTGTAGGACAGCGAATTGCGCGCGCGCCATTTCGCGATCTCCTGCCACCACGGCTTGATGTCCGGCTTCTTCGCCTCCGCCTTGAACACCTGCAGGAGATCGCCGAGCACATTGGCGGCATCGCCGATGATCGGCACGTCGACGCGGATGTTCTTGTTGATCGAGGACGGATCGATATCGATGTGGATCTTCTTCGAGCCCGGCGAGAACGCGTCGATGCGTCCGGTGATGCGGTCGTCGAAGCGCGCGCCGACGCACAGCATGACGTCGCAGCCGTGCATCGCCATGTTGGCTTCGTAGGTGCCGTGCATGCCGAGCATGCCGAGCCAGTTCTTGCCCGACGCCGGATAGGCGCCGAGCCCCATCAGGGTCGAGGTGATCGGGAAACCGGTGGCTTCGACCAGCTCGCGCAGCAGTTTCGAGGCTTCGCGGTCCGGAATTGATGACGCCGCCGCCGCGAGTAGATCACCGGCCGCTTGGCGGAGGCGAGCAGCGCCACCGCTTTGCGGATCTGCGCGGCGTCGCCCTTGACCCGCGGCGCGTAGGACACGTGCACGTCGGCCTTGCGCGGCGGGTGATAGGTGCCGATCGCGAACTGCACGTCCTTGGGCACATCGACCACCACCGGGCCGGGCCGGCCGGTGGCTGGCGACATAGAACGCCTCGTGCAGCACCTTCGCGAGATCGTTGACGTCGCGCACCAGCCAGTTGTGCTTGGTGCAGGGCCGGGTGATGCCGACGGTGTCGCATTCCTGGAACGCGTCGTTGCCGATCAGGTGCGTCGGCACCTGGCCGGTGATGCACACCAGCGGGATCGAATCCATCAGCGCGTCGGTCAGCGGCGTCACCATGTTGGTGGCGCCCGGCCCCGAGGTCACCAGCACCACGCCCGGCTTGCCGGTGGAGCGCGCATAGCCCTCGGCGGCATGGCCGGCGCCCTGCTCGTGCCGCACCAGGATGTGCTCGACATCGCTCTGCTGGAAAATCTCGTCATAGATCGGAAGCACCGCGCCGCCGGGATAGCCGAAGATGTGCTTGACGCCATGATCGATCAGCGCGCGCACGATCATCGCTGCGCCGGTCATCTGGTTCGGATCGTGGCTCTTGTCGCTCATGGCTTGCTCCGGATGCGCTGTTTTCAGCGGCTTTCGTTCGGTTAGAGGCTTCGTTGCTTTGGAAAATAAAAAAGGGCCCAAGAGGCCCCATGCACACCGCCCGAATTTGGATGGCCTTAGCCATCCCCGGCGGTGCGCCTGGGTACGACGACGATAAGGAGTTTGGTAATTTTATTACGCATATGGCGGCTCGGACTTCCCAAAGGTTGCGCGAACATAGCGGCCGAACCCCGGAAAGTCAAGGGAAGGCCGCACGACACGCTCAATTTAGAGCTTAGCGGGGTTTTTGGCCTGCGGGCGAGAGCGAAAATGCTGCTTGCAGCCATGCGCGGTAGCCGCACGACCCGCGGACCCGAGTCATTCCGGGTGCGCTCGTTTCACGGGCGCCCCGGAATGACGTTGCCGAGCCATCCCCCCGCCGCCTCCGGCTTCACCCATTCGAATTCCGGCAGTTGATGCCGGAACCAGGTGAATTGCCGCTTGGCGTAGTGGCGGGTGTCGGCGCGGCCGATCACGGCCGCCTCTTCCAGCGTGATCTCGCCCTTCAGATGCCGGATCAGCGCCGGCACGCCATGGGCCTTCATCGCCGGCAGCAGCGGATCGAGTTGCCGCGCCGCCAACGCCGCGACCTCCTCCAGCGCGCCGGCCTTCAGCATCGCGTCGAAGCGCGCGTCGATCCGCGCATAGAGTTGGTCGCGATCGGGGGCGAGAAACAACGCGCTGAAGGCTCCCGGCGGCAGCAGCGGCGGCAGACCGTCGCGATGCCAGTCGGTCAGCGAACGCCCCGTCGCCTCGACCACCTCGAGCGCGCGGGCGATGCGGGTGCGGTCGCGCGGTTTTAGACGTTCGGCCGATACGGGATCGCGCTAGCGCAAGCTCGGCATGCAGCGCCTCGACGCCGTCGCGTTCCAGCCGCGCGCGCACGCCTTCGCGTATTTCTGGCGGGATCGGCGGCACCGCCGACAGGCCGCGCGTCAGCGCCTTGAAATACAGGCCGGAGCCGCCGACGAAAATCGGCAGGCGATTTTGCGCGCGCGCTTCGGCCAGCGCCAGGGCGGCATCGGTCACCCAATGCGCCGGCGGAAAAATTCACCGCGGCGTCGACATGGCCATAGAGCCGGTGCGGTACCAGCGCCTCCTCGTCCGGCGTCGGCCGCGCGGTGATCACGCGCAGGTCGCGATACACCTGCATGGAATCGGCATTGATGATGACGCCGCCGGTTTTTTGCGCAAGCTCGAGCGCCAGGGCCGACTTGCCGCTGGCGGTCGGCCCTGCGATAAGCACGGCCTTGCTGCTTTGCCCCTGCGAACTCACGTCAATGTCTCTCGTCGCCACGCTGATCTGCAATCCCGCCACTCCCGCGCTCGATAGCACGGTGGTGGACGGCGCGCGCGCCATTCTTGCCATCGCCCGGTCCGGCGCAATGGCTGTTCGACGAAGTGGCGGTCGACATTCCCTTCGAAGGCCGGATCCCCTTCGAAGGCCGCGACCTCCGCGCGATCGAAAACCGCCTGCGCGAGGCGCGCGGCGATCTGCCGATCGATATTGTGGTGCAGCCTGCGGCGTTCCGGCGCAAGAAGCTTTTTCTCGCCGACATGGATTCCACCATGATCGGCCAGGAATGCATCGACGAACTGGCCGATTTTGTCGGCCTGAAGGCGCATGTCGCCGGGATCACCGAACGCGCGATGCGCGGCGAGATCGAGTTCGAGCCGGCGCTGCGCGAGCGCGTCGCGCTGTTGAAGGGCATGCCGGTCAGCGTGGTCGATGAGGTGCTGGCCAAGCGCATCACGCCGACGCCGGGCGGCCGCGAGCTGGTCATGACCATGCGCGCCCACGGCGCCTGGACCTGCCTGATCTCGGGCGGGTTTACGCTGTTCACCAGCGCGGTCGCCGCCATGATCGGCTTTCAGGAAAACCGCGCCAATGAACTGCGTGGTCGAGGACGGCAAGCTGACCGGCGAGGTCAGCGAGCCGATCCTGGGCCGCGCGGCCAAACTCGCAACGCTGATCGAACTCGCGCGAATCCTTCGATCTCGACGAGATCGACACGCTGGTGGTCGGCGACGGCGCCAACGACCTCGGCATGATCCAGGCCGCCGGCCTCGGCGTCGCCTACCACGCCAAGCCCGCGGTCGCCGCCGCAGCGGCGGCACGGATCGACCACGGCGATCTCACGGCGCTGCTTTATGCGCAGGGCTATCGCAGGGACGAGTTTGCGGGGGGATAGACATTCAACGTCGTCCCGCGAAGCGACTCACGCCGACGGATGCTGTGGATCTGGACGTGGTTATGGGTCCCAGCTTTCGCCAGGGACGACAACTTTGTTTGGAGCAGCCGGGGCGCTTCTCGCTTTGACCACGCTAGCTACTGCACGCTCAGCGCCACGAAGCGCAGCTCGCCGTCGGCGTTGGACACCAGCAGCAGCACGGATTTCTTGCCGTCCTTCTTCAGCTGGTCGACGCGCTTCTTGACGTCGGCGGCGTTGGCCACCGCCTCCTGCGCCACCTCGACGATCACCTCGCCGGCGCTGAGCCGTTTTTCGGCGGCATCGGAGGCGCTGTCGACGCCGGTGATGATGACGCCCTTGACGCTGTCCTTGATCTTGTAGCGGGTGCGCAGGTCCTTGTTCAGCGTGGCGAGATCGAGGCCGAGCGCCTTTTGCGTCACCGGCTTTTCCGCGGGCTCTTCCTTGGTCTTGGCCGAGGCCGGCACCGCCTTGTCGGGATCCTCGAGGCGGCCGAGCGTGACTTTACGGGTTTCTTCCTGGCCCTTGCGGATGATGACGACGTCGACTTCCTTGCCGACGGCGGTGTCGGCCACCACGCGCGACAGATCCTTCGGCTCCTTGATGTCCTTGCCGTCGAACTTGACGACGACGTCGCCGGGCTCGATGCCGGCCGGCTTTGCCGGGCCCTTGTCCTCGACGCCGGCGATCAGGGCGCCGCGCGCGGGCTTGATGTTGAGGCTTTCGGCGATCTCGTCGGTGACCTGCTGGATGCGGACACCGAGCCAGCCGCGGCGCAGCTCGCCGAACTGCCGCAGCTAATCGACCACGCCCGCCACCGTCTTCGAGGGCACCGCAAAGCCGATGCCGATCGAGCCGCCGGAGGGCGAGATGATCAGCGTGTTGACGCCGATCACTTCGCCATCGAGGTTGAACAGCGGTCCGCCGGAATTGCCGCGGTTGATCGCGGCGTCGGTCTGGATGTAGTTGTCATAGGGGCCCGAGGAGATATCGCGGTTGCGCGCCGAGACGATGCCGGCGGTCACCGTGCCGCCGAGGCTGAACGGATTGCCGATCGCGATCACCCATTCGCCGAGCCGCAGCTTGTCGGAATCGCCGAACTTCACCGCGACCAGCGGCTTGTTCGGCTTGAATTTCAGCACCGCGAGATCGGTCTTCTTGTCGACGCCGACCAGCTCGGCCTTGAACTTGCTGCCGTCGTTCATGATGACGTTGATCTCGTCGGCGTCCGCGATGACGTGATTGTTGGTCACGACGATGCCGGAGGCGTCGACGATGAAGCCGGAGCCGAGCGAGTTGGTCTTGCGCGGCTGCAGGTCACCGCCCTTGGAGCCGCCCGGGCCGCCGCGGCGGTTCTTGAAGAAATCGTCGAAGAATTCCTCGAACGGCGAACCCGGCGGCAATTGCGGCATCGCGCCCCTGCCCTCGCCGCCAACCGCCCTTGGCTTCGACCGTCTGCGAGGTCGAGATGTTGACCACCGCGTCGATCACCTTCTCGGCCACGTCGGCGATGCCGTCGGGGCCGCGCGCCAACGCCGGCGCCGACAGCAGGACGCTGCTGGCGCCGAGGCAGATCGCGGCCAGCACCGGACGCAGGCGATGGCTCAGGGCTGGAATCGCACCGGTCATATCAGCTTCTCTCCTCGCAAAACGGGTCGGAATTTGATGTCCACAGTGCGCCCGAACAGGGTTGCGGCGCAAGCATTTGAGGCGGACATTCCACGGCTATAGGGGTCGCTGAATACGGCGAAAAGCGGGACGCCTCCCTCGCGACGGCGTTGCCGGCGATCGTCATTCCGGACGGTGCGCAGGCACCAGTGCTGTGCACATCGGGAACCCAGGAATTTGGGGTTCGATACGGAGCCGGTCATCGGGCCGCGCTTCGCGGACCCGTTGGCATCGCCACGGGATGACGGATGGCCTAGCGCCGGACCACCCATATCAGGATCAGGCCCGCGACCGCCGATCCGATGCCGACGACGCGCAGAATGTTGTCCGGCGTCGCCAGCGCGCTCTTCATGGCCCGGCGCATCCAGGCCGGGCTTGCCGCGAACATCAGCCCTTCAAGCACAAACAGAATGCCCACGCCGATGAGGAAGTCGGCGAACGCGATGGACCTCATCGGACTGAAACCTCCCGTTTGATGCTTTTTTGCTTTTGACAGGGGCGAAACCGGCTTCGCCTCGCCCCCGTCCTGTTTTGTCTATGGCTTCGGCGCGGCACTCGCCGCCGGTGGCGCAGGCGCGGCAGCCGCCGTCGCCGGCGGCTTGCCGGACGCGTTGCCGAAGAACCTGAAGAAGTCGGAGTCCGGCCGCAGCAGGAAACGGGTATCGTTGCTCTTCAGGCCGTTCTCATACGCCGTCATCGAGCGGTAGAACGCGAAGAAATCCGGATCCTTGCCATAGGCTTCGGCGAACAGCCGGTTGCGTTCGCCGTCGCCGGCGCCGCGCACCTGCTCGGCGGTGGAATTGGCTTCGGCGACGATGACGGTGGCTTCGCGATCGGCGTTCGACCTGATCTCCTGCGCCTTCTGGCCGCCCTGGGCGCGGAATTCGGCGGCCTCGCGCTGCCGCTCGGTCTGCATGCGCTGGTAGACGGCCTGGCTGTTCTGCTCCGGCAGATCGGCCCGCCTGATCCGCACGTCGACGACCTGGATGCCGTAGCCGTCGGCTTCGTGGTCGAGCTGGTCGCGGATTCGCGCCATCAGGAGCTCGCGCTCGTCCCGCACCACCTGGATGAAGGTGACCTCGCCGAGCACGCGGCGCAGCGCAGCGTTGAGCAGCGTGGTCAACTGGATGTTGGCCGCCTGGATCGAGCCGACGCTCTGATAGAACCGCAGCGCGTTCTTGATGCGATAGCGGGCGAAGGCGTCGACCACCAGCCGCTTCTGATCCGACGCGATGACTTCCTGCGACGGATTTTCGAGATCGAGGATGCGCTTGTCGATGTTGATCACGGTGTCGATGAACGGCGCCTTGAAATTCAGGCCGGGTTCGGTGATGACGCGGATCGGCTCGCCGAGCCGCACCACCAGCGCCTGTTCGGTCATATCGACGATGAAGACCGAGCTGTAGCCGACGATAATGACGAAGAGCAGCCACGAACAGCGCGGCAATGCCTGCGACTGGGGACCTCATCGGGTGGCTCCGCTCTGCTGTTGCGGCTGGCCCGTCGTCGCCTGCGCCGGACGCCGCGGCGTCAACTCATTCAAGCGGCAGATACGGCACGACGCCCTGCGAGGACGCCGAACCGCCGCCGTCATAGATCAGCTTCTCGGAACTACCGAGGATGCGCTCCATCGTCTCCAGATAGATGCGCTGCCGCGTGACGTCGGGCGCCTTCTTGTATTCGTCGTAGACTTTCAGGAAGCGCGCGCTCTGGCCCTTGGCCTCGGCGACCGCCTGCTGCTTGTAGCCTTCGGCGACCTGTAGGATCTGCGCGGCGCGTCCCTTGGCGTCGGGAACGACGCGGTTGGCATAGGTCTGCGCCTCGTTCTGCAGCCGCTCGAGATCGGCGCGCGCCGCCTGCACGTCGCGGAACGAATCGATCACCTGCGCCGGCGGATCGACTTTCTGCATCTGCACCTGCTGCACCAGGATGCCCGCGCCGTAATTGTCGAGCGTCTTCTGCATCAGCTCCTGCACGTTGGCCTCGGTGGTGGTGCGCGCGCCGGTCAGGATCGGCTGGATGTTGGCTTTGCCGACCGCCTCGCGCATCGCGCTTTCGGCGACCGCCTTCACGGTGCCCTCGGGGTTCTGGATGTTGAAGAGATAATTGCCGACGCCGTCCGGCTTGATGCGCCACAGCACGGTGAAATCGACGTCGACGATGTTCTCGTCGCCGGTCAGCATCAGGCTTTCCTCGGGCACGTCGCGCATGGTCCTGCCGCGGCGCGCCGGATCGTCGATCAGCGTCATGCCGATCGAGATGGTGGAGACGCGCAGCGCCTTCGGCAGCAGCACGGTCTCGATCGGATACGGCAGATGATAGTTGAGGCCCGGCTGCACCGTGCGCACATGCTTGCCGAAGCGCAGCACGACGCCGAGTTCTTCGGACTGGACGCGGAAGAATCCGGACAGTCCCCAGATCGCCAGCGCGCCGATCAGGATCAGCGCGATGCCGATGCCGCTGAAATAGCCGCCGGGCAGCAACTGCTGCAGCCGGTCCTGGGCGCGGCGCAGAAGGTCTTCAAGATCGGGCGGCCTCGGCCCGACCGGTTGCGGGCCGGAGCCCCACGGCCCCTTCGGACCCGAGCCCCATGGGCCTCCGCCTTGATTCTTCCACGGCATCGATCGTCTCCTCCGCGGGGCCTTTGGGGCAGACGCCCGGCCTCGCCATATCTGCACGGCTTTATAGGGGACGGCCCCGGCCCTTACAACGCAAGCTTACGGCTCGAAGGAGCTATGCCTGGGCCGGTAATTGTCAATGTAAACATCGCCGAACGGAGTTAATGCGACTTTCGTCGGCGATATGTCACATAGGAAAAGTCCGCGCTGTCGTCCGGACCGGCCGGATTCCGCACGCGCGCGACCTCTTGCCAGAGGGCCGCGTCGATCGCGGCAAAATGGCGTATCGCCCTCCGGCCGGGCGTGAACTTCGGTAATTTCCAGACGGTCGGCGACACCCATCCATTGCGCGTAGATTTCCGCGCCGCCGATCACGGCAATTTCATCGGCCGAACGCCGCAGCGCATCGCCGAGGGCGACCGCGCGGGCGTCGGCGAACGATGTCGTCACCACCGCGCCCGCAGCGCGAAAATTGGCGTCGCGCGTAACGACGATATTGGTGCGTCCGGGCAGCGGCCGGCGCAGCGAAACAAAGGTCTTGCGACCCATCACGACCGGCTTGCCCATCGTCATCATCTTGAGGCGTTGCTGGTCGGTCTTCAGCCGCCACGGAATGGCGCCACCAGAGCCGATCACGCCGTTGTCGGCGACCGCGACGATAAGCACGATTTCCATCAGCGCCTTCCCTGTGCAAGCGCCGTCAGCGCCGGGCCGCTGACCCTGCAAACGGTCCATTCGTCCATCAGGACGGCGCCGAGCGATTTGTAAAATGCAATCGATGGCGCATTCCAGTCCAGCACCGACCATTGCAACCGCGACCAGCCGTTCGCGACGCATTCCTTCGCAAGATACGCCAGCAGCGCCTTGCCGATCCCCTTGCCGCGCAGCGCCGGGCGAACGAACAGGTCTTCCAGATAGATCCCCGAACGGCCGCTGAAGGTCGAAAAATTGATGAACCAGATCGCGAAGCCGGCCGGTTCGCCCTGCCATTCCGCGATCGCGCAGAACAGCAGCGGATTTTCGCCGAACAACGCCACCTCGATGTCAGCCTCGGTCGCTTCGACCTCGTGGAGCAGTTTCTCGTATTCGGCGAGTTCGCGAACCAGCGACAGAACAAGTCCCGCTTCATCGGGACGCGCGCGGCGGATCATCAGGGACATTCAATCGCTCACACCGCGACCGCGGCCTTGATGTGCGGGTGCGGGTCGTAGCCTTCGAGCACGAAGTCCTCATAGCGGAACGCGAAGATATCCTTCACATCCGGATTGAGCTTCATCACCGGCAGCGGCCGCGTCGGCCGCGTCAGCTGCAGCCGGGCCTGTTCGAGATGGTTCGAATAGAGATGCACATCGCCGAAGGAGTGAACGAAGTCGCCGAGCTTCAGCCCGGTTACCTGCGCCACCATCATCGTCAGAAGCGCATAGGACGCGATGTTGAAGGGCACGCCGAGAAAGACGTCGGCCGAGCGCTGATAGAGCTGGCACGACAATTTGCCGCCAGCGACGTAGAACTGGAACAGGCAATGACACGGCGGCAGCGCCATCTTGTCGACATCGGCCGGATTCCACGCGCTGACGATCAGACGCCGCGAATCCGGGTTGCGCCGGATCATGTCGATGACGTTGGATATCTGGTCGATGCTGCGCCCATCCGGCGCCGGCCAGGACCGCCACTGCGACCCATAGACCGGACCGAGATCGCCATTGGCGTCAGCCCATTCGTCCCAGATCGAAACGCCGTGATCCCTGAGATATTTGATGTTGGTATCGCCTTTGAGAAACCACAGCAGTTCGTACACGATCGATTTCAGCGGCAGCTTCTTGGTGGTCAGCATCGGAAATCCGGCGGCCAGGTTGAAGCGCATCTGGTGGCCGAAGATCGACAGCGTGCCGGTGCCGGTGCGGTCGTGCTTCTGCGCGCCGTCAGAGAGAATCCGTTCGAGCAGGTCGTGATACTGATTCATGGCGTGAGTTGCGGACCTCTTGCCGAGCTTCTGGAGCAGGCGAATTTTAGCGGCCGGAGCCGCCAGCCGACAGCGGCGATTCGGCCGAACGCCCCGATTATACCCGGAAAAATGCCCATCCGGGCCGCAAACGACAAGGGCGGAACCTGCGTTCCGCCCTTTATTTGTCGGTCAACCCGAGCGTGCTTCAGGTCTCGGATTCCACAAAAACCTCGTCGCGCTTCCTGCGCAGCGACGGCAACACCGCCAGTACCAGCAGGAACGCGGCGGTCGCCATCAGCACAGCCGAGAGCGGACGGGTGAGGAAAACCGTCCAGTCGCCGCGCGAGATCAACAGCGCCCGGCGCAGATTTTCCTCCATCAGCGGCCCGAGCACCATGCCCAGCAACAGAGGAGCCGGCTCGAAATCATGCTTGATCAGCCAGTAGCCGAGCAATCCGAACGCGCCGGCGAGGATGACGTCCACCGGCGCGTTGTTGATGGAGTAGATGCCGATCGCGCAGAAGATCACGATCGAGGGAAACATCAGCCGGTACGGCACCCGCAGCAACCGCACCCAGATGCCGACCAGCGGCAAATTGATGATGATCAGCATCAGATTGCCGATCCACATCGAGGCGATCATGCCCCACACCAGCTCGGGCTGCTTCTGCATCACCTGCGGTCCCGGCACGATGCCGTGAATGGTCATCGCGCCGACCATCAGCGCCATCACCGCGTTGGGCGGAATGCCGAGCGTCAAAAGCGGAATGAACGAGGTCTGCGCCGCCGCGTTATTGGCGCTCTCCGGCGCCGCCACGCCTTCGATCGCGCCGCGGCCGAACCGCGACGGATCCTTGGCGATCTTCTTCTCGAAGGTATAGGCCGCGAACGAGGCGATCACCGCGCCGCCGCCCGGCAGAATGCCGAGGATCGATCCCAGGATGGTGCCGCGGACGATGGCCGGCGCCGAGTCGATCAGGTCTTTTTTGGTCGGCATCAGCCCGGTGATCTTCTGCTGCACCAGCTCGCGGTCCATTTCCGCGCCGGCATCGAGGTTGCGGATGATTTCCGCAAATCCGAACACGCCCATCGCCACCGTCGCAAAGCCGAGACCATCGGCGAGTTCTGGAACGTTGAAAGCCATGCGCGAGGCGCCGGTCTCGATGTCGGAGCCGACCATCGACAGCAGCAACCCGAACACGATCATCGCGATCGCCTTCAGAATCGAGCCCTTCGCCAGCACCGTCGCGAAGATCAGGCCCAGCACCATCAGCGAGAAATATTCGGCCGGCCCGAACGCCAGCGCGAGTTTAGTCAGTGGCGCGCCGAGCACCGCGATCAGGACCGTGGCGACGCAGCCGGCGAAAAACGACCCGATCGCGGCGATCGCCAGCGCCGGACCGGCGCGGCCCTGTTTGGCCATCTGGAAGCCGTCCAGCGTCGTCACCACCGAGGTCGCCTCGCCGGGAATATTGACCAGGATCGACGTGGTCGAGCCGCCATATTGCGCGCCGTAATAGATGCCGGCGAGCATGATCAGCGCGCCAACCGGCGGCAGGCCGAAGGTGATGGGCAGCAGCATCGCCACGGTAGCGATGGTGCCGATCCCGGGCAGCACACCGACCAGCGTACCGACGAGCGCACCGACCAGGCAGAGCAGCAGATTGACGGGCGTAAGGGCTACGCCGAAACCGAGGGCAAGATTGGAAAAAAGCTCGAACATCATGCCCTCACTGCGCGATGAAACGCGGGAAGAGCTGCAGCGGCAGCCCGAGCGCATAGGGGAAGAGCAAACTGCACCCGATCGTCAGGCAGATGCCGACGATGATGGTTTCCTTCCATCGGGTTTCCGGCGTGCCCAGCGCAGAAATCATGAAGCTCGCAAATGCCGAAACCACCAGGCCCAGCGGGCGGATGGTGATCGAGAAGGAAAGAATGGCGAGCGAGATGAACAGCGGGCCTCGCCAGGCATAGGTCGCCAGATGCGGACCTTCAGTCACCAGTCCGACGACGGTCACCGCGAACCCCAGCCCAAGCAGCAGACCCGCGAACATGCGAGGCGCAGTTCCGGCGCCGAATGAAAATCCATGCATGCCCTGCAGATCGCTCGATGCCCAGAAGGCGAATATCGCGATCGCCATCAGCGCTATGCCGCCGACAAAATCCTGCGGCCCCCGGACCCATTTCGGCATGATGGATTGGGCCGGCCCATGGCTCGGCGTATCGCTCATCGATCCCTCCCCCCAACACAAGGGCGTCTCGCCCATTCTGTTTGATAGCGTTGACGCTATTGCGACGATCCTGCCTACCGATTTTCGTCAGATAATGCCAGCAAAACCCAGACACCCTCCCGCCAGCAACAGCCAAAGCGGATTGAGCCGCGTTGCAAAAGCCAGCGTCGCGGCCGTGGCGGTAACCAGGGCGCCGGCCCAGGTCCGACTTGAGGTCAGCGCCAAGATCAGGCCGCTGGCGCCCATCAGCCCGATTGAAAGCGGCACCAGCGCCGCCTGGATAATGGCAGGCCAGCGAGAATGGCTCGATCGCGCGAGCAGGCGGCTGACATAATAGGCAAGGACGGCGGTCGGAACGCACATCGCAAGGGTTGCGGCGAGCGCTCCGGTAACACCTGCGACGGAGTAGCCGATCAGGGTTACGATCAGCACATTTGGCCCCGGCGACAACTGCGATATCGCGAACACATCGGCGAATTGCTTGTCGGTCATCCAGTGCTGAACGTCGACCGCGATCCGGTGCATTTCCGGAATGGCGGCATTCGCGCCGCCCACCGCAAACAGCGACATCAACCCGAAGGTCGAGATCAACGTCAAAATCGGGCTGCGGTCCGGATTCATGCCGTCACCCGCCGGCGCCTGGCAAAGGTGATTGCGATGCTGATCGGGATCGCCGGCAGTAATACCGCCGGCAATGGCAACCGCAGCAGCCCGATAGCGGTAAACACCGCGGCGAGGACCACAAGGCCGACCAGGTCGCGTCGTTTGATCAGCGGCATCATCATCCGGAAAACGGCCGATAGCAGCAGACCGACCGCCGCGCAGGACACGCCGGCCAAAATGCGCCG
Source organism: uncultured Alphaproteobacteria bacterium (assembly GCA_963735835.1). Classification (GTDB taxonomy): domain Bacteria; phylum Pseudomonadota; class Alphaproteobacteria; order Rhizobiales; family Xanthobacteraceae; genus Bradyrhizobium. Next base: position 42,959 of record CAVTNA010000061.1, read on the forward strand.
CAGCGACTCGATTTCGCCGAACCGCGCATAGAGCGCCGCCAGGATCGTCACGATGACCACGGGAGGACCGAGCAGCCCGGCAAAGGCCGCGATGCTACCGGCGATCCCGCGAAAACGCGATCCGAACACCACCGACAGATTGACGACGTTCGGGCCGGGCAAAAAATGGCACAGCGCGTAGGTTTCGTTGAACTCGTCCGCCGTCATCCAGCGGTGCTGATCGACGATGCCGCGCCGCGCCCAGACCAGCACACCACCGAAGCCGGCGAGCGACATCTTGGCAAATGCGACGAACAGCGCAAACAGGCTGGGCGGGACTGATATCGGGAGTTCCGGCACCGGAACGGCAGCCGTCGGCGAATCCGGGGGCATGCCGGAGGTTTAGAACGTGCGATGCGGCAAGGCCAACCCAATTCGGCGTATTCCTGCCACTTCAGCGTACCCCGCCCACGGCGTTCCGGGCCCGAATGCCCCGGCGTGAGGTACTGTTTTTCTCAACTTTTGCCCCCTATATTGAGCCTGCCGGTTCGCCGGCTATGGAAATAAATTGCCGTCGCAATAAACCATTCGGACCCGGGGGCAGTACCCGGCGCCTCCACCCAAGCCCGCCGCAGAGCCGCGGGTTTCGGCGGGGGCGAAACAGGATCGACGAGGGCGTAAAGGGCGTGTTTTTTCCCGGTATGGTTCCGCCGTTATCGGGCTATGCAATAGTTGCAAACGACAACTATGCTCCGGTTGCTCAGGCCGCGTAAGCGGTTTGAAAAACCAAGTCTAAAGTCCTAGTGGGTTAAGCTCCGCTGGGCGGGGTTCGGAGGCACCTGGCAACAGAAGCCTCCACTTCAATTATGGCCGGACCCTGCCGGAATTTTGCAAGCCTGCTGACCTCGGCCTGCCACCGGAGTAGCATGGCGGAAACAGGCGAGTCGGGCGACCAGCGTCGCCGCCGATCCGCCGGCAGCATTCGAACGCGACAGGACCGACAATGGCGACCGATCATATCCGATACGATGTGCTGGCGCGCGACGCGCTTCGCGGGGTGTTGCGCCGCGTATTGGCCGATGCCGCCGAGCACGGCCTGCCCGGGGACCACCATTTCTTCATCACCTTCCTTTCCACCGCGGAAGGCGTGAAACTGTCGCCGCGGCTGCTGGCGCAATATCCGGAAGAGATGACGGTGATACTCCAGCACCAGTTCTGGGATCTGGTGGTGACCGAGGATCGGTTTGAGGTCGGGCTGTCGTTTGGCGGAATCCCCGAGCGCCTGGTGGTTCCGTTCAACTCCATCAAGAGCTTCTTCGATCCCTCCGTGCAGTTTGGCCTGCAATTCGAGCCGCAGGAGACGGCAGAGCGAAATGCCGGCTTCGGCCAACCTTCCGGCCGTTCCGTCCACTCCTGCCTTGCCGGCGGCCGCACCGGTCGCCGAGAACAGCGAGGAGCCGCCGAGGGGGAACGAAGGCGCCACCGTGGTGCGGATCGATCGCTTTCGCAAGAAATAGGCTCTGCGCCGGAGATCCGCGCGACCTGCCGAAACGGGCGGAGCCAGCGGCCGGCCGTCAGAGAAGCGCCTCGCGCAACGGAGATGATTGATGGCTCGATCAACACCTTCCCCGCGATCCGCTTCCTCACGCACCGAGACCGACAGCTTCGGTCCGATCGAGGTTCCCGCCGACCGCTACTGGGGCGCGCAGACCGAACGCAGCAGACAGAATTTCCGCATCGGCCACGACCGGATGCCGATGGCCATCGTTCGCGCGCTCGGCATCGTCAAGCTTGCTTCCGCGCAAACCAATCGCGAGCTCGGGCTGATCGACCAGCGCCGCACCCGCGCCATCGTCCGCGCCGCGCGCGAGGTGATCGACGGCAAGCTCGACGATCATTTTCCGCTGGTGGTCTGGCAGACCGGCTCCGGCACCCAAACCAACATGAACCTCAACGAGGTGATCGCCAACCGCGCCAACGAACTGCTTGGCGGCAGGCTCGGCGCCAAGCAACCTGTTCATCCCAACGATCACGTCAATATGAGCCAGTCGTCGAACGACTCGTTCCCGACCGCCATGCACATCGCGGCGGCGATGCACATCACCGCCGATCTGATTCCGGCGCTGGAGCGAGCTTCACCGCGCGCTGCGCAAGAAGGAAAAGGCGTTCGCTCGTATCGTCAAGATCGGCCGCACCCATACCCAGGACGCGACGCCGCTGACCCTCGGCCAGGAATTTTCCGGTTACGCCGCGCAGGTCGAGAGCGGCATCGCGCGGCTGCGCATGGCGGTAAGGGATCTCTACCCGCTGGCGCAAGGCGGCACCGCCGTCGGCACCGGTCTCAATTCGAAACCGAAATTCGCCCGCCTTTTCGCCAGCGCACGTCGCGCGGATCACAAAACTGCCCTTCACCAGCGCCGCCAACAAGTTCGAGGCGCTGGCCTCCAACGACGCCTACGTATTCGTCCACGGCGCGATCAATTCGGTGGCGACCGGCCTGTTCAAGATCGCGAACGATATCCGCCTGCTGGGCTCGGGCCCGCGTTCCGGCCTCGGCGAACTGATCCTGCCGGAAAACGAACCGGGCTCATCGATCATGCCGGGCAAGGTCAACCCGACCCAGTGCGAAGCGATGACCATGGTTTGCTGCCAGGTGTTCGGCAACCACACGGCCATCACGGTCGCCGGCAGCCAGGGGCATTTCGAGTTGAACGTCTACAAGCCGGTGCTGGCATATTGTATGATGCATTCCATTCAATTGATGTCCGACGTCGCTCGATCGTTCACCGAGACATTGCGTCGAGGGAATACGCGCCGACGAAAAACGCATCCGGGATTTGATGGAGCGCTCGCTGATGCTGGTGACTGCGCTCGCGCCCAGGATCGGGTACGACAACGCCGCAAAGGTCGCCAAGTCGGCGCATGCCCGCGGAACCACGTTGAAAGAAGAGGCTGTGCGGCAGGGCTTTGTTTCGGCTGCTGAATTCGACCGGCTGGTGCAGCCGGACAAAATGACACATCCCGGCTGATCGCGGCGCGATTCCGGAAAATTACGGTCGGGGAGAATAATTATAGACGATAACAGCTAAAGAATGAGACCGATCATCTATTGTCATTGCGCCGGGCGTGGTACAGCAAATTTATTGCGCTTTCGCAGAGCGGAATTTACTTTTTTGATGGTATTCCTTTGATGTTAATCAAGGGAATGGTGACGGGAATCTCCTTAGATGGCTATCGAGCCAGCCAATCGCGACCACTCACGCGTTCGTGAAGATGTCGCATGCTCTCTAATTGCCAGATGATGGGGGCACGCTATGGGGGAAGTGGTCAACCTGAAGCGTTTTAAGAAACGCGTCGAGCGAGAGCAGTCGACGAAACAGGCCGACGCCAACCGGGCGCGGTTTGGCCGAACCAAGTCCGAACGCGTTCTGGACGAGCGGCGCACCGACCGTGCCAACGACATGCTGGACCAGCACCGGATCGACGGCGAGGACGCGTCATGAAATCACCGGTCGTGAAGCGCTCGATCGTGGTCGCCGGTCACAAGACCAGCGTCAGCCTTGAAGAGGCGTTCTGGAACGGCATGAAGGAAATCTCCGGACTTCGAGATATGACACTGTCCGAACTGGTCGGCGAGATCGACAGCAATCGCCAGCAAGGCAATCTGTCGTCCGCAATCCGCCTGTTCGTGCTGGATTATTTTCGGACCCGCGCGGCGGCCGCCGCATCGGATGCGAAGCCGCAAGGCTAGAGTGTATTGCGCAAATCGAAATCGATCGCCGCCGCGCGTAAGGAGCGGAGAACGGATTGGTTCCCGCGAGGCAAAACAACGGGACGAAAGACCGCACAAGGCTGCGTGATATCTGGCGGCGTTCAGGCGTCCGCTGATCGTTTCGAGACGAAACCTTGGATCAGCACGGCTGCCGGTCGGTCCCTCCAGCCGCCCGTTTGAGCCCCGCTCGACCCCAGGCATTCCCGGGAATTTGGTTGCGGGAAAATGCTTGCGATGGGTCAATCGCTATTTTCCCGCTCGGGTTAAGGGTTCGAAAGGAGCCGGGTTGCAAAGTGGTGCAACAGCCGGATCGGCCGCAGGGATTTTGAAGCTTGTTTACAATCGCTCTAAGGTGCAGCCGCATCCTGATCCCCACGCTTGACCTGCCGGCCGCCGGTTGGAAAGACAAGCCATGACGAAACGAAACGGTACTCGCCCGCAATTGAAGCTGGGATTGGCCAAACGCGGCTATTCGGGCGTAATTCAGCACCTCGCCGCCGGGGGTGCGGGTTCCGCATTGTCGGACATCGAACTCGAAAGCCGATTGATCGAACTCGGCTTCGTCGAAGGCGCCAGGGTCGAGGTGCTGCACGAGGGCATCGTCGGCCGCGATCCGATCGCCGTCCGCGTCGAGAACGTCACCATCGCGGTACGGCGGCGCGAGGCCATGGCGATCATTGTCGCCTGACGCGAGCGGACCTTGAAGTCATGGAAGCTCCGTTGATGCACGTCGCCCTGGTGGGCACGCCGAACAGCGGCAAGACCTCGCTTTTCAATGCGCTCACCGGCAGCCGCCAAAAGGTCGCGAACTATCCGGGCGTCACGGTGGAGCGCAAGGAAGGGTCGTTCGTCACGCCGCTGGGGCGTCAGGTTTCGGTGGTCGATTTGCCCGGCACCTACTCGCTGCGCGGCCGCAGCCCGGACGAAGAGATCACGCGCGACATGGTACTCGGCCGCACCCCCGGCGAGGCCGTGCCTGATCTTGTGCTCTGCGTGGCCGATTCCACCAATCTGCGGCTGACGATCCGCCTCCTGCTCGAACTCAAAAGCGCCGGCCGGCCGCTGATGCTGGTGCTCAACATGTTCGACATCGCGAGCCGCCGCGGCGTCACCGTGGATGTGGCGCGGCTGTCCGAGGCGCTCGGCCTGCCGGTCGTTACATCCGTCGCGGTGCGCAAGGGTGGCACCGCCGAATTGCTGCGCCGGACCGACGAGATCGCGGCGCAGGCGCAACCGCCGCTCCAGCAAAATCTCTGGCAGCCCCTCACGGTCGCGCAATTGCGGGCCACCCAGCGCGAGGCCGATCGTATCATCGCCGCGACCGTAAGCCTGCCGGCACGGCCGGACACCTGGACCGCACGGATCGACGCCGTGGTGTTGCATCCGGTGGCGGGGCTTGTGATCCTGGCGGCTATCCTGTTCGTGATGTTCCAGGCAGTGTTCGCATGGGCGCAGCCGCTGATGGAGGTTTTGTCGTCCGCCTTCGCCGCGCTCGGGCAGCTGGTTCACGACACGCTGGCAGCCGGCCTGCTGCAGAGCTTCCTGCAGAACGGGGTGATTTCCGGCGTCGGCAGCGTTATTGTGTTCCTGCCGCAGATCATCATCATCTTCCTGTTCATATTGCTGCTGGAAGATTTCGGCTACATGGCGCGCGCGGCGTTCCTGATGGACCGCATCATGGGCGGCGCCGGCCTGCACGGCCGCGCCTTCATTCCGTTGCTGTCGAGCTTCGCCTGTGCGATCCCCGGCATCATGGCGACACGTGTGATCGACAATCGCCGCGACCGGTTGACTACCATCCTGATCGCGCCGCTGATGACCTGTTCGGCGCGGATCCCGGTCTACACGCTGATCATTTCAGCCTTCATCCCCGACGCGCAGATTTGGGGCTGGTTCAATCTGCGAGGCCTGGTGATGTTCGGCCTCTACACGGCGGGCATCGCCAGCGCGCTCGGAGTATCGTCCCTGATCAAATTCTTCATGTGGCGCGATTACGCGCCGGCGCCGTTCATGCTGGAACTGCCGGATTACAAGATGCCGCGGCTGAAGAGCATCGCGATCGGAGTCTACACGCGGGCGAAGATGTTCTTGCAGCGGGCCGGCACCACGATCTTCTCGATGATGGTGCTGATCTGGTTTCTGGCGTCGTTTCCGACGCCGCCCGCCGGCGCCGAAGGCCCCGCGATCAACTTCAGCCTGGCCGCCATGATCGGCAAGGCGCTGGAGCCGCTATTGGCTCCGCTCGGCTTCAACTGGCAGATCGCGGTGGCGCTGATCCCGGGCATGGCGGCGCGGGAGGTCGCGGTCGCGGCGCTTGGCACCGTCTATGCCATCGAGGGCGGCAAGGAAGCCGCCGAGCAGATCGGACAAGTGCTGGCCACCAAATGGAGTTCTGGCGACCGCGTTATCGCTGCTGGCCTGGTATATCTTCGCGCCGCAATGCGCTTCCACGCTGGCGGTGATCCGCCGCGAGACCGGAAGCTGGAAATGGATGGCGATTACCTTCGCTTACATGTTTGTGCTGGCCTATGCGGCAAGCCTTGCAACCTACAACATCGCTCTCGCGCTCGGCGCAGGTTAAGCCCGCGCCCGGAAATACCTATCGCGGTAAAGTCGCAATCGGCGGCGTCAGCGCGAGCGGCGGCTTCGGCTTCGGCGGCCGCGCGACGATACCTCTCGCGGGGCGGACTTCGATCGGCGGCGGCAGCGGTGCGGCCTGCTGGCTGATCACCGGTGGATTCGAACCTGGCGGCGCAGCCGGCGGACGCGGAAGGCCGGCTTTTGGTTTCGGTAGCGGCGGAATAGATGCCGGCGTCGCCGGCGGCGGCTCTCCGCGCTCGATCGAATTGAGTCTTCGGGTTTCGCGATCAATCGCCCGCACCGCCAGCCATGACGACAGCGACGCCACGTCGACCGTGCGGTTGAGCGCACCGGGCGAGCCCACCGCGAACAGCTGAATTTCAGGAGGGCTGGTTGCTTGATCCGCCGCCGTCGAAACGAGGGTGGCCCGAATGTCGGCCTGGTTGGCCGGAATATCGTAGCCACCCGATACGGTGGCGCGCGCGCCATCGGCCTCGAGCGTGGTCGCGGTGACACGAAGCCGGCCGTCCCCGATATTGAATGGAATCTGCGCCGACTTGACCGACAGCGCGCCGGCCGACAATGCCGGCTCGACGATCTGGCGGAGCCTGACATCGTCGAACGCCCGCCCACTATCGCTGGCGCGGATCGCGGCAACGAAGGCTCGCGGATCGAGCCCTGCGATCCCAGCCGATTCCAGCGTCACGGTTCCGCTGCCGGACAATGCGCCCGTCAGCGCCGAGGCACTGCGACCCTGGCTCGCCAGCGTCATCTGCATCGACACGCGACCCGCCGGCATCGCCAGGCCACGATAATGCAAGGAAGCGCCATCGACGCCGCCAAGCTGAACGCGCGCATTCAACGAAAGTCCATTCGCGCCCTGCCTGGCATCGATATTCGCGGTCGCTTCGCCACCGCCGATTTCGCCCTTGATGGCGTCAAAGGTCAGCGATTGACCGTCGCTTTTGACAGTGCCGCTGACCGGGCGCAACTCGATGCCGTCAGGCAGCGCGCCGCGCAGCGCCTGAAATGCGACTTGGCCGCGCCAGCCTTTCAGCAGTCCGGAAGCGAGTGGCTCGGCCGCATCGTGCCCGGCCGCGCCAATGGCGAGCGCGAATGCCGGCGCCAGATCAAGCGTGTCGAGGCCTACTTCACCCTCGACATTCCTTTCACCGTCAAGCATCACCGCCAGCCGCCCGCGCAGCCGCGAACCCGCGATCGTGCTGTCCAGGTCGTCGAAGCTCAGCTTGCTGCCGGCCAGCGACAGGCGTGAGGAAAGCTTGATATTTTGCGCAAGCCGGTCGGTCGGTTTGAGATCGAAGAGCGGCGCAAGGCTGGCGCTGCGAACGCTCAGATTGACGCTGGCCCTGACGTCCTGCGCCCACGGTTCGGCAGTCCCCTGCGCCTCGGCATCGAGCCCGGCTCCCGACAATTTCGCCTTCAGCCGCAGCGGCGCGCGCCACACCCCGGCCATCGATCCCTCGAATTGCGACGGGCCGTCGCTCGGGGCGATTACGCGATCGAGCCCCAGCAGGACGAGCAGCGCGCGGCCGCGTTCCGACGACAATTTCGATTCAACGGTGAATTCGCTGCGCCAGAGCGCAGCGAGATCGATCCCGCGCAGCGCCGCGGTCTCGGGCGTTGCCGTGATCGTGGCCATACCCTTGAGCTGCGGCGCATCGAGGTCGAGAACGGCGCGCGCACTGGCGCGATCGGCGGCTTTGGAATTCCTGCCGACATCGAGCGTCAGCTTGAGGCGCGCGGGACCCGGACCCAGTCCGCATCGAATCGAGCCGTGACACCAGCGACGGCGCAAGCGGCGCGATCAGCCCGATGATCTGACCGAGCGACGCGGCGCTCGAATCCAGCGCCAGTTTTCCGGTCGCATTGGCGCGGTCGAAGATCGCCCGCGCCTTCCAGCGTCAGCACCGCCAGCCTCGCCGATCCTGAGTTGATCGACAAAGACCGTGTTCGGGCCGTAGCCCAGCTTCGCCGCGAACGGCCGCAGCTCCTGGCCGGCCGAAATGGCGCGGCCGATGTCCAGCGCTATCTGCGCCTCGTCAGGCCATTCTCCCTGCGGGCCCGCCAGCGAACGCACAAGGGCGGTCGCGCTATCGAGATCGAGCCGGTCTCCCTTCAGCTCCGCATCGATCCGGGAGCCGCCGCCCGCCGGCCGGTTGGTGAGCGAAACCCGTCCTTCGACGGCGCCGCCGTCGATCTCCGCCTTCATGGCTTCGATGGCGACGCGGCTCGCGGCCACGCTGACATTGCCGCGCAGGTGCATCGGTTTTTGACCGCGGTAGGATATCTCGCTGCGGCCCTGCAGCCACGCCACCAGTGCATCCGGATCCGACGATTCGACACTGAGCACGCCAGTGAAACTGGGCGGACCCGCCTGCGCGCTGGTCCCGGTCAGGGACACCAGGGTCGCGCCGGGCGCGCGAAAGTCCAGCCGCTCGATGCTCCAGGATTTGGTGTCGCTCCTGAGATCGGTGGCCAGATTCTGCACCGGACGCCCGCCCAGCATGATCTGCTCCGAGCTGAATTCGATTTGCGTCGGTATCGGCGCCTGCGGGATGTCAACCAACAGCGCACGCAAGCCGGGCAATATCCGCAACGGCTCGGCGGCGCTGTCGTCCCTGGCGATAAACTTGTCGGCATCGAGCTGCCGCGCCGACAGCACGGCATGAAGCCGCGGCGAGGCGCCGAAGCTGACGTCCCCCAGCCCGGCGAATTTCAGCGCGCGCTCCTCGGTGCCGTAGCTGGCCTCGAGCTGATCGAGCTTTGCTGTGGCCGGATCAGCCTTGACCTTGGCCGATATTTTCCAGGGCGTGATCGGGACATCTCCCCTGGCCTTGAGGCCGGCGGGCACGGCCAGGACCAGCGTTCCTTCAAAGTGCGGCGCGCGCGCCTCGAAAGAGAGCACGCCATCGAGGTCCGCGGACAGTGCACGCGCGCCGGGATCGATGTTGAGATGAATGCGGGTGCCGCCGCCGTCGGCGCTTTGACCGGACGAGACGCGAAACGGGTAGCGCATCCCCGACAGCATGAAGTTGCCGTCGCCCCGCACCGAGCCTGCCAGCGAGCGCACATCGCCGCTGAAGGCGATGTCGTTCAGCTCGAGGGTGGTGCGGCTCGACGCATCATGCAGCGCGATACGGCCGGTCAGGTTCAGCCGGTCGATCGCCAGCGACCCCAGATTGAACTTGCCGCTCGATGCCGGCCAGTCGATCCGGCCTTGCGGATCGAGGCCGAGATCGAGCGACATGCCGTTGATCGTCAGTTCATCCGCGCGCCATTCGCCGCGCATCAGGGAACCCAGGCTGAATTCGACATCGAGCTTGTCGGCGCGGACCTTGCCGAGATCGTTGGCGCCGCCGACCACCACCGAGCGCAGCCGCAGCGACGGGGTCGGCAGCAGACGCGCATCCAGCTCGCCCGCGACGCGCACCGGCGCGCCGATCACCCGCGTGGCCTCGGCCTCGAATTGCGGCCGGAACTGATTCCAGTCGACGAAGTACGGCCCGATCAGCGCGGCCACCAGCGCAATGATAAAGGCAATCGCCAGGCCGAGCAGCGTCGTCTGCACGGTATCTCCCTCTGAGCACGCTCCGCCGCGGCCTCACATGACGCGGGTCCGTCGGGCCGCGCGCGCCTTCGCGCCAATGACCCGGAAGCACCCACCCGCTGCCGCGCTGAAATCAATGCCGGAGCATCACCATTTATAGAGACAACTGTGGCGAAGTCACAGCAGGTCGCGCGACGGCGTCACATCACCAGCTCGCGGGCAGCCTTTTGAGGCCGCGCAGCACAAAGGTCGGCCGCCATTCCGGATTTTCGGCGTCGTCGAGCCGCAGGTCCGGCAGGCGCCGCAGCAGCGTCGCGATCGCGACCTCGGCCTCGATACGCGCGAGCTGGGCGCCGAGGCAAAGGTGGATGCCTCCACCAAAGGATAGCGGGCGGATTTTGGGGCGGGTGATATCGAGCCGATCCGGCCGGTCAGGATAGACCGCGGGGTCGCGGTTGGCCGAACCCAGAAGGCACAGCACGCTTTCGCCCCTCGGGATTTTCTTGCCGCCGAGGTCGTCGATATCTTCCAGCGCCACCCGGCCGGTCAGTTGCACCGAGGAATCGTAACGCAGGAATTCCTCGACGGCGTTGGTCATGAGGTCGGGATTGGCCTTGAGCAGCGCGAGCTGATCGGGATTTCGGTGCAGCGCCAACAGCCCGTTGCCGATCAGATTGACGGTGGTCTCGTGGCCCGCACCGAACAACAGAATGATATTGGCGGTCAGTTCCTCGTTGGAGAGCTTGCTGCCGTCTTCCTCAGCCTGCACCAGCTGCGTCGTCAAATCGTCGCCGGGATTGCGCCGCCGCAATTCGAACAGCTGCTGGAAATACATCTGGGCCATCGCGTTGCTGGCATTGGCCTGCTCGATTTCGGCTTTCGTCAGTGGCACCGGATCGAGCAGGCGTCCGCCGTCGCGCGAACTGGTGTAGAATACCTCGCGATGTTCTTCGGGAATTCCGAGCATGTCGCAGATGATCGTGACCGGAAGCCGGAACGCGAAATCCTCGATCAGGTCCATATGCCCCTGGCCGGCAATGCGATCGATCGTTTGATCGACGACGTGCTGGATGCGCGGGCGCATGTCCTCGACCCGGCGCGCCGTGAACGCTTTCACCACCAGGCCGCGCAGCCGGGTGTGGTCGGGCGGATCCTGCTGCAGCATCCAGTGGCTCATGCTGCGGAAGACCGGCTCCTCCATGATCTGCGGTCCATAGCGCCGCTTCGTCCGCTCGACATAATCCTTGCCAAAGCGCCTGTCGCGCAGAACGAGACTGGCCTCCGCATGCCGGCTCGCGACGAACATGCCAAACGGCGTCAGATGCATCGGATCGGTGGCGCGCAGCCGCTCGTAATGAGGATAGGGATCGCGAATGAACTCCGGCGAAAGCGGGTTGAAAAGGTCGCGGTCTGAACATGCTCGTTCATGGGGTCCTCGTCGCCGCACCGGTTAAGTTTCATTCAGATCACGCGGATGCGGAACTTAATGATTTGGCACTAGTGATGTCAATATAGCTTCACCCGTCGCGCCCGTTCGACCGCACCGCCGATATCGGCAAGCGCCGTAGTATACGGCAAACCTGCCTAGCTGGCTGTAGGGCGTGCCGGCACCCGGTGCAACTGCCCCGCGACGGCTCGGATTTTGCCCGGGGACGCCATCCAGATCGCCGCCGCGGATAGTCCGCTGACGCCGACGCCGATCGCAAAGGCTAACGTATAACTGCCTGAAAGGTCGTGCAGAAAGCCGGTGACCCAGGGACCCGCGGCGCCCCCCGCGAGCGCCGCCAGCATCACGGTGCCGAAAATACTGCCGAAATGCCTGCCCTGAAATATTTCCAGAACCACCGCCCCCATGACGGAGGTCAGGCCATAGCCGAGCGCGCCCTGCGCCAGCACCATGATGAAGACCAGGAGCAAGGTCGGAAAGTAGGCCAGCGCGATCAGCGCCGCAAAGCAGATCGCAAAGCCCAGGCAGCTTGCGGTCCATATCCATTCGCGGCCAACCCGGTCCGAGACGTGTCCGAGCGCGATCTGGCCGGGAATACCGAGCAGACTGACCAGGCCCAATGCCCAGACGGCGACGTCCGGGCTGAAGCCGATGTCGAGAAGATATTTGGTCTGGTGAACCTGCACCGCATACCAGATGTACAATCCGCCGAAATAGCCCAGCGATATCCACCAGAAACGCGCGGTGCGGATCGCGCGGCCGAGGGTCCAGTCGATGCCGGCCCAGTCGACATCGACGACATAGGATATCGGCTTGCTCGAGAGGCCGAAGGCGCGGCGTCTCCATCCGGCTCGAGCCCGATGTCTTCGGGGCGCTTGCGCAGCAACAGGTTGATCGGCGCGAGCACGACCAGAATCAGGATCCCCATCGCCGTGCAGGCCGTTCGCCAGCCGGTCTGCTCGATCATGTGCTGCACCCATGGCAGCAGGGTCATGGAGCCGATTCCAACGCCGGCGAACGCCAGCCCCATCGCAAGGCCGCGCCGGCGGTTGAACCAGTTCGGCAGAAACAGCGACTGGCCGGAGTAGCCGAGACAGACGCTTCCGGCGCCGACCATGACACCGATGGTCAGATACAGATGCCATGGCTGCGTCGTCAGCGGCGCCAGCAGCATGCCTCCCGCCATCAGTGCGACGCCAAGTTCCATCACGGCGCGGGGGCCGGCGCGATCCATCAACCGGCCGATCAACGGACTCACCGCGCCGGAAACCACAAAACCGAACGAGAAGGCACCCGCCGTGACCCCGCGCTCCCAGCCGAACTCATCGATGATCGGCGGAAAGAACAGCGAAAAGGCGGTGCGGGCGTTCACCCCGATCGCCATGGTGACGAAGGTCACGACGACGATGATCCAGCCGTAAAAGAAGGGAAGCCGCATCAGGATGCCTTGTGAAGGTGTTCAGTGCATCGCGGCGCCGAAGCGTCGTCCTCGCACTGTGAGAGCGGTAGGTATTCAGCGTCACTTGGAGAGAAAGAATTGACCGGTCCAGGCGCTGTGATGCCGGGTAATGCCGCCGATGATCCGCGGTTGTCCGAAACGACCAGGCGATATTTGTCCAGGCCCAGAATGCCGTTCGGATCTTTCTTCTCGTAGCCTTCAAGGATGAAGGCGCCGGCATTCGCATGATAATTTCCCCGCACCAATTCGACCCCGGTCATCCCGATTTTTCCCTGCTCTGCGGGGCGCGGCGATTTGCGAAGCGTCCAGTTGATCTCGCCTGAAGTTGCCCCGATGCGTTGACCTGAAGGCTGATGACGGCCTCATAGATCCAGCCTTCAGGGGCAGTCCAGCGTCCTTTCCAGGGACCGGCGAGTTCCGCTTGCTCGGCCGCCGACACGGTTTGGGCCACCACGGCCGCGGGGAAAATCCCGATACCGAACAGAAAGATCGATACAAGAATATAATCTGACAGATCTCATAGCAGCGCCCCTGCCCTCAACGGATTTGCGGCCCATAGTGGCAGAGTTTTGCAATACTTGCATCCGCGCAGACCCAATGCACGGCACGGAATTGACCGCCAGTCAGTTGCCCGGCGCTTCCGGCCGGCTCTCCGCCGGCGCGCGCAATTTACGCCAGCACGGCATTGAAATAGGCGTCGCGTTCGCGATGAAAAAGCTGCTGGTGGGCGCGGAACGCCGCCACCCTGCCCTGGATTTCTTCGCGGACCTCGCTGCGATAAACCGGCGAGGGGCGAGATGTCGGTACGATTTCGACGGGCCGTTCGGCCGCTTCGATTTCATCAACCGGCGCGAAATCAATCCGGGTTTCAGCCGGGCTTCAGCCTCCGGCTTTTTCCCGGTGACCGACTCAATAAACGCTCATGGTTTGCGCGATCAGAAGGTCGCGCTCCCTCGCCCAATTCATCGCACACCTCGGCCCGCGATCACTTCAGCAAAAAGCATGCGACCGATCAAGCGGCGTCTTTCGAGATGCGGCGTTCTTTTGCCGGTGCGGCCGACGGCTTGACGACGCTTGGTCGGATACCGTACGGAACCAAGCAATGAAATTGCCGTTTTAGTTTTTGAATTCGGAACGTATCTATCGTTAGAATACTTGCAAAATAATTGCGACCGGCGGATCGTTGATATGCTTCAGGCTCCAGAACACATCGACCGGTCAGTTGCGGAATGCCCGTATTATCCGCCGGCGCCGAAGCCGCAGGCGCGCCCGCTCCAACCGCTGGCCCTGCTTCGCACCCTGAAGCGCAACCCGCTTGAATGCTGGGCGGTGCCGCATTTTGAGCAGCCCGTCGTTGCCGGCGGGTTACCGATCGGGCACGTGCTGCTGGTCCACGAACCCGGCGCCATCCGCCGCGTTCTGCTCGACAACGCCGCAAACTACCGCAAGGACCGCCTGCAGCGCCGGGTGTTGTCGGCGGGACTGAGCGACGGCCTGCTGAGCGCCGAGGGCGAGCAATGGCGCACCCAGAGACGGGTTATCGCCCCGATGTTCGCGCGCAGGACCGTGATGGATTTTGCGCCGGCGATGATGGCGGCGGCGCGGGCTTTGACCGACAGGTGGTCCGCGCTTGGCGACCACGCCACCATCGATGTCGCGGCCGAGATGGCAAAGGTCACGCTCGACGTCGTCGAGCGCACCATCTTCTCGGATGGGTTTGGATCCGACGCCGAGGACATCCGCACCGCCATGGCGACGTATTTCAATACGATCGGGAAAATAAGCCCGCTCGATATTCTCGGCGCGCCCGACTTCGTCCCGCGGCTGAGCCGGCTCCGGGTACGCGCGACGCTCAAATTTTTCGAGGCGGAAGTCGACAGGGTCATCTCGGTCCGCCGCCGGATTCTGGCCGAGCAGCCCGATCAGGCGCCCAACGACCTGCTGACTCATCTGCTGGCGGCCCGCGACACCAACACCGAAACCGGGTTTACCGAAGCCGAGGTGCGATCCAACATCCTGACCTTTATCGCCGCCGGTCACGAAACCACCGCCAACACCCTGAGCTGGGCCCTGTTCCTGCTTTCCCAATCGCGAGCGTGGTGCGAGCGGGTCGAGGCCGAAGCGGACCGGGAACTGACGGGATCAGCCGAGGCCGGCGTTGCGGATCGCCTTACCGAAACGCGCGCGGTGATCGACGAGACCATCCGCCTCTATCCGCCGATCGCAGCGATAAGCCGCGTCGCGCTCGGCGACGACGATCTGAATGGCGAGCCGGTCAGACCGGGATCGCTGATCGTCATCTCACCCTATGTGCTGCACCGGCATCGCCGGCTGTGGGACCGCCCCGATGCTTTCGACCCGCAGCGTTTTCTCGGCAGCGCGCACGCGACGATCGACCGCTTCGCCTATCTTCCGTTCGGCGCCGGGCCGCGCAAATGCATCGGGTCCACCTTCGCGCTGCAAGAGGCGACGCTCGTGCTTGCCTCGATCGTAAAGCGACTTCCGTTTCCAGCTAAAGCCGGGGCACGCGGTATGGCCCAGCCTGCGGGTGACCTTGCGGCCGGCCAACGGCCTGCCGATGATCGTCAGCCGGCGGTCATCGAACGAAAGATCGGCGGCTAATCGGGGCCATCGGGTTTCGCCGCCAGATAATCAATTCATAGCGCGGGTGCGGTGAGCGACAATGTCGCGGCATGCTGATGATGCGCCTTGAAGTCCCAGAGATTCGAGCGCGTGATGCACTTGCCGCAGTGGAAGAACGCCCTTTCGACGACCACGATCAAGGCAAGCTCGGGCATGCGGCCGCCTTCGATCATCGCGCTCCTGATATTCTGATCCCGAACGATAACGGCCCGGCCGGCGACCCTCAGCGTTTCGCGCTGACCGGGAACGAAGAAGATCAGCCCGACGCCGGGATTTTGCAGCACGTTGTGGAAAGTATCCACCCGCCGGTTGCCGCGACGATCCGGAACCGCAAGCGTCGCATCGTCAAGGCATCTGACGAATCCCGCGCGGTCTCCCTTTGGTGAGAGATCAACCATGCCAAGCGGATCGGTTGAACCGACCACCACGAAGGGGGATGCGGCGATAAAGTTCTGACAATGTTGATCGAGCCTGTGTAGAACCTTGCTGGTGAACCACCTGTTGGGAGGGCCGACAATTTTCCTCAAGTCCGACTCTGACGTGATGACCTCGCCAAACCGTTGTTCGGCTGCCGCCGCTGTTTTTGCGTCCACATTCATGCCCTCTGTCGATGGCCGGATGCCTCTCCCGGCAGGCTGATCCCGTCATGACGCTATGGCGCGGTTGCGGCGGGAGTGCGCCGAAGTTTGTCCTTTTGCCGCGCGGAACCGGCAAGCGCAGCTGTCACCGCGCTATAATAGTGATCCATTCCGATAACGTGTGTATAATTTCGCTCATGACCTCGCGGTCATTCCGTCCGGAGCGCGCCGGCACGTGGAAGGAATGATCGGCCTCCGCTACCGGATGCAGTAACGCGGATGTCCCGAGGCCCCTCACCACGGGTTCAAGCAGCGGCAACTCCGCGAGCTTGTCGCGGGTGCCCTGCAGGAAAAGCATGGGGATATCGACGTCCGAAAGGTGTTTTGCCCGCGAATCGGACGGCTTGCCGGCCGGATGCAATGGAAATCCCAGGAAGGCAAGCCCACGGACACCAGCCAACGGCGCGATGGCTTGCGCCTGCGACGTCATGCGGCCGCCGAACGATTTGCCCCCGGCAAAAAGTGCGAGCCCCGGGCAGCATTGCGCGGCCTCGGCCACGGCGGCCCGCACGGTGGCATGAGCCATCGCCGGCGCATCCGGCCGCCTGCTGCCTTTTTCCATGTAGGGAAATTGATAGCGCAAGGTCGCGACACCACGGTCGCAAAGGCCGGCCGAGACCCGCTCCAGGAATTCGTGGGTCATCCCCGCGCCGGCGCCATGGGCGAAGACAAAGCACGCCCGCGCTCCCGACGGCCGCAGCAGCAGCGCCGAGACAACGTTTGCGCTATCGACTTCCAGTCTCAAATGTTGCGGGCGGACGACGTTCATGACGCGAGGGCGGTTGCCGGGTTACTGATATCGCGCTGCCGATCAGGGGGCGCGCAGATAATTGCCGATCTTCGAATGTATCGATCTCATAGCACGTCCCATTGATGTCGCGGCGAGCCGGCTACGGTCTACGCCATATCGCAATCTCATGGATCATGGTGCTGTCCCGCGCTCCTGTTCCGCGCCGTTTGCGCGACGAGCCGCTATTAGCCCGCCATCAACTACGACGAAGGCAGTGCAGGGTGATTTCAGGCGGGCAGTTGAGGCGTACGGGGACGACGCTGGATCCGGCGCCCACCGATGTGTAGCCAGTCATATTGTGATAGTGCCAGGCGCCCGCCCCCATCCGTCTCGGCAACGACGATTCCAGGGTAATCGGAACGGATCCGGGCAAACAGATCTGGCCGCCGTGGGTATGCCCGCTCAGCATCAAGTTGAAATTCGCGTGCGCCGCCTGACGGTAAATCTCGGGTGTGTGCGACAACAGGATGGAGAACTCGCCATCCGGTATTTGCATCGCGGCTTTCTCGATGTTGTCCATCCGGTAGAAGTGCGCGTCGTCGACGCCGGCCAAATGTATCAGTTGATCGCCGCGCGCGATCGCCTCGCACTCGTTGAGCAGGACCCGTATTCCCATCGCTTCCAGGCCCGGAACCATCTGGATGGTATCGTGGTTGCCCAGCACCCCGTAGATCGGTCCCTTCAGATGACCTCGCACGCGCTCAACGCCATCCAGGGCGGCCTCGAAGGGTCCGTAAGTTTGGCCGCGATAGTCGCCCGTCAGAACACAGAGGTCGTAGCTGATTTCGCCGACCAGTTCGATCACTCGCTGCATCGCGACCTCGTTCATGTCCACGTGCATGTCGCTGATGTGCAGGATGGTGAAGCCGTCGAAGCGCGGCGGCAAATCCTTGAAGGCGATGTCATTGTGTCTGACGACAACGCGTTCGGCATTGCGGCGTGCGCGCCAGTAAAGACCGGACAGCTTCAGCGCGCCGCGAATGATCGAATGGGCGGAATACCAGTTTTCCAGATGGAAGAAGGTGAGGCCCTGGCCGAAGATCTGGGCTTCGTGGTCGGTCTCGATCCCGAGGCGCTGCCTCGCGTGCAACCGTCCGAGCCGCTGCTCCAGTTTGGCCAGAATGTCCTCGTGCATTTGAATTCCTTCGGGACTTGCTTTCGGGCATCCGGCATTTGAGGGTCGGCGCGCCGGAGGTTGCCGGCCAGAGCCGGTTCTCCACGAAACGACCGGACATCGCAGGATTGCCCGACCGAACCTACACCAGCGCGCCACTTCAGACTGGCGTGCCGACCGGCATAAATCAATCATCGCCTTGCATGGCTCCGGCCCGGCTCGCGGCTGCGGTCACGGCTTCGGCATAGGCGCGGCGCTTCACGCCGCGCGCGTCTTCGCCTTGAGCGGGACCAGGCGCTCACTCGCAAGCGCCGCATGCGCGCTTGAGGCGCCCGCTTCGTGATATTCCGCGTCCTCGTTGACCTGCCAGATGTCGTAGATCCGCTCGCCGGCCAGGATGTTCCGCGCCGTCAGCATCGCGGTCATCATGGCGTGATCCTGATTGTTGTATTTGTGCATTCCGTTGCGGCCGATCAGATGCAGGCTCGGATAGCTCTGCTCCAGGTCGCGCCGGATCATCGCCATGTGGTCGCGATAGGCGTCATCATAGACCGGATAGGCCTTTGGCTGGCGCACCACGCAACCGTCGATCACTTCGGCCGCCGAAACCAAACCGACCTTGGCGACCTCGCGCGTGGCGAGCGCAACAAGCTCCTCGTCGGACATCGTCCACAGGCCGTCGTCCTCGAAACAGAAATATTCGAGGCCGAGGCAGGTCATGCCGGCTGGCGCCATCTCGGGCGACCAGGAGACGAAATTCTGCACGCGACCGACTTTCACGCTGGGATCATGGATATAGATCCAGTTGTCGGCGAACACGTCCGGTTTGTCGATCATCAGCGCAACGGTGAGGAAATCACGGTAGCGCAGCGCCCGCGCATGCAGCAGCGAGATGGGTTTCGGCGAAAGTTTCTGGACCAGCTCGCGTACCGGCGCCGAACTCACGACGTGGCGCGCCGTATATCGCTCGCGTTTTCCGTCGGCCAAGGCGACCTCGATGCGCCAGAGTTTGTAAGCGTCGTCATAAGCGAGATCGGCCAGCTCGCGGCCCATGAGAATCTGGCCACCGCGCTCCCTGACCTTGGCGGCCGCGGCTTCCCACATCATGCCGGGACCCCTGCGCGGATATTGGAACGTCTCGATCAGCGTCTTAACCACGTCGTCGCCGGCCGGATCGGCTTTCGGTTTGCGGCGGAACGAACGCGTCAGCGCGTTCATGACCGCGACCCGAAGATCCAGCCCCTTGATGCGCTGCGCCGCCCAGTCGGCGGAGATTTCGTCGCACGACATGCCCCACACCTTCTCGGTGTAAGTCTTGAAGAAGATCTGGAACAGGCGTTCGCCGAACCGATTGCGCACCCAATCATGGAAGCTGCGGGGCGACGCGATCGGGAATGCCTTGGCATATGCATAGGACAGCATGCAGACGGCGCTGGTGAAGATCCCCAGATTGCGCAGCGCCTGGAACGCGCTCAACGGATAGGAATAGAATTTTCCGCCGTAATAGATGCGCGATAGCCGCCGCCGCGTGATGAAGTCATCGGGCAGGATCTCCTGCCAGAGATCGACCACTTCCTTTGCCTTGGAAAAGAACCGGTGGCCGCCGATATCGAACAGGAAGTCGCCGTGCCGCACGGTTCGGCTGATGCCGCCGACATAATGCGAGTCTTTCTCGATCACGATAACCGACGGCGTCTCCTTGGTCAGGCAGTAAGCCGTCGTTAGGCCGGCGGGCCCCGCCCCTATCACGAAAATCTCTGCATCGGCGGTCATGAGCGGCGCGATCCCCGGGGGTTCCGGCCGCATTTGCGCAGAGCTTCGTTAACGTTGGGCTTATCGCCGCTCGCGGAAACGCCGCCCGCGCAGCGTTAATGAACCGTCAACGCGCGTGCCCCGTCGATCCGGCCGCGCAGGAGCGCGCCGCGAGGCGAGCCAGAGTTGCCCGCCGCCCCAATTGGTCGGCTGAATTTTCTGGGGTTTTCCGGTCGGGCTTGCCCGGCCTCGTTCTGCGCTATTATCTGGTCAGTCAGCACGCGCTTCCGCCAGAACCGCCACCTCTTTTGTTCCGTAAGACAGATAGCTCAGGCGCCATCGTCGTTTTTCCGAGATTTCCTGCAGCGCCTTGAATCCGCCGCTTCTCCAATCGGGAAAACCGAAATAATCGTCAAAATGCATGACAAGGCCGTGTTCGACGTAGTCGGAACAGAATTCCAGCACGTCGACCGTCGCAGCGTAAGTGTCACAGTCGACGTGAACCAACAGCGGGATGCCGCTACCGGGGTTTTCCGCTTTCCAGCGGGGTGCCGACTCTGCAAACCATCCTTTCGCCAGCCCTACATTGCGTCGAACCTTCGGCAGCTTGCCGCCAAGATCGAAGGTTTTTTCGGGAGCCATGCCGCTCCATTGCTGCTGCAAGCCTTCGAAACTATCAAACCCGACAAAATTCAACTCAGGAAACTTCCCGGCCTGGTAGTTAATCATTCCACCTTTGTATACCCCGAACTCCAGCACAAGTTTGCGGGAAGGAAATCTCCTCGTTGCCTCCATGATCGAAAGCGACAGGCCTTCAAATCGATCCAGAAACGAATAGGCTCCCTTCATGTTTTCCTTTGCGTAGTCAAAGGAGTCCATCACGGCATCATGGCGCATCAGCATTGGAACGGATTCGGATAGCGTTCTTTCAGCGACGTAGCGCGCAAACGAAGCAATCACGTTGGAGAACCAGACCTCCGCTCGAGTGCCTATGCGCGTCATATTAGGTTTACCTTCAACATTGCCTTGGACAGTAGTCGTAACCGATTCCGGTACCGTCCGGCGGACTGGCTCAAGCAGAATCGGCTCGAATCGTTTCCGCCCGCCGGTCCTTGCAATATACACCGTATTTTACGCGCCCCGATGCTGCGCGCGAGCCCTGTGGTCTTGGGCCTGCCAGGCGCGACTAGGATCGGTTTTCGCGCTGAGCATTCCCGGCCTCTTGGCTCCGACTAGCGCCCTTGAACGGCCGGCAGGCGCCCGTTACGCTTTCCCCCGACAATTCGGGGGAAGCAAAGATGCGGCAGATCAGGATCGGCGACATCACCATCGACGCGGTGATCGAACGCGAGGGCCCGTGGCGGCGGCCGCAGGATTTCTTCCCGGCCTATGACGAGGCCATCTTCAAGCGCCATCTGCCGTCGATGGAGCCGGAGGTGTTCGACACGGCGCTGGGCATGATGGTCATCACCTACCAGACCTTCGTGGTCCGAACGCCGCGCTACACCATCCTGGTGGACACCTGCACCGGCGAGGACAAGGGCCATCCGCCGCCGTTCGATTTTCCCGGCAAGGAACGCTGGCGCAACGAGCTGTTCGCGCTCGGCATCGGCTACGACAAGATCGACTACGTGTTCTGCACGCATCTCCACATCGACCATACCGGCTGGAACACCACGCTGCGCGACGGACGCTGGGTGCCGACGTTCCCGAATGCGAAATACATCTTTCACAAAAAGGAATATGCGGCCTGGGAAGCGGAGCACGCGAAAGGCGCCAATCCGCCCGGCACGGTCTTCCGCGACAACTGCCTGCCCATCGTCGAAGCCGGGCAGGCGCTTCTGGTCGATGACGATTACGCGCTGGACGATACCATCACGTTGACGCCGACGCCGGGGCACTCGCCCTGCCATTGCTGCGTCAATATCTTCTCCCGCGGGCAGCGCGCGGTGGTGACCGGCGACATGATGCACCACGTGATCCAGTGCCGGGAGCCGGACTGGTCCCCGCGGGTCGACTGGGATCGCAAGCAGGCGGCGGTGTCGCGCCGGAGGTTTCTGGCCTCCGTCGCCGATACCGATACGCTGATTCTGCCGATCCATTTCCCGACGCCGACGGCGGGTCTGGTCACGGCGGACGGCGACCGGTTCAATTACCGGTTCAAGCGCGATTGAGCAGGCCGGCTCGCTTGTAAGCGAGCCCGCCGTACGGGACGAGCCGCTCGCTTACGCGCTCTTCTCGCACTTCTTCATGAAGCTGGTCTTTGCGGCCCCGGCAAGCGGCTTGCCGTCCGAACCGACGGCTTTCGTCGCGCATGTATCGGCCGCGCACTTTTTCATGAACGAGGTTTTCGCCGCTCCGGCCAGTGGCTTGCCGTCCTTCCCGACGGCTTTGCTTTCACAGGCATCCTGTGCAGCGGCGGAGCCGATCGCAAACGCGGCCACCATTGCAGCCAGGAAAATGCGCTTCATCATGGGGTATCTCCCTTTTGCCAAGACAACGTCCGGATCGGACCTCGAAATCCCAGTGCGATCAAATCCGCAATTTGAAACGTCATTGATCATATACCCGATATCCCGGCTAAGCCATGGGCATCAGGTTGCATTCAAGCGCGATTGAGCAGTGCCTTGAAGTCGGCGCGCACGCGTCGCGCCTCGTGCCGCGCGGTTTCCGACGCTTCGCCGAGGCCAAAGTAGCCGTGGATCAGGCCGGCGCCGTGATGGTACCTGGTCGTGACGCCAGCGGCGGCAAGCGCGTCGGCATAGGCCTTGCCCTCGTCGCGCAGGGGATCGAACCACGCCGTGCACACCACCGCAGGCGCAACCCCTGCAAGACTTTTCGCGCGCAACGGCGAAACGCGCCAGTCCAGGCCGTGCCTGGCATCGGCAAGATAATGGCCGGCGAACCATTCCATGACCGCGCGCGACAGAAAGTAGCCTTCGGCGTTTTCCATGCGCGAGGGAAAGCGCGCGTTCTCGGTGGCATCCGCGTAGTATCCGGCGACGTCGGTCGCGGGATAGACCAGCAACTGCGCGGCGAGACCGACGCCGGCATCCCGGCAGGCGATGGCGGCGGCCGCCGCCAGATTGCCACCCGCGCTGTCTCCGGCCACGCCCACCCGCGAGCTGTCTCCGCCGAACTCGGCGATACCAGCGATCACGTCGCGCAGCGCGGTGAAGCTGTCTTCGAACGCGCCGGGAAAGCGCGTTTCCGGCGGACGCCGGTAATCCACGGAGACGACGACGGAGTCCGTCTCGATCGCAAGCAGCCGCGCCTGCCGGTCGTGGGTTTCGAGATCGCCGGCGACCCAGCCGCCGCCATGGAAGAACACAACGGTCGGCGATTTCCGGCGTGAGACGCGGTAGACGCGCGCCGCAAGCGGCCCGGCCGCGCCCTTCACTTGCGTATCGTCCGCGCTCGCGACCGGTGGCGGCGGAACGGCGGCGCGTGATGCGGCGAGCGCGCGCAGCGCATCGCGCGCGCTCTGCGGCGTCATCGTATCGGGATCGAACAGCGGCAGCAGCGGAATGATCTGAGCGATGACGGGATCGAGCGGTGTGGTCATGAAGCCCCCGGCGATGGAAACAGCGCCAGCATAGGGTCCGCCCGCGGCTCCGGCAAATCCGTCCTGCAGGCCGGAAACGGAATCCGGCCAACCCCGCAACACCCTTCCGCGGGCGCGCAACATGGCTTAAGAGCGGCCGAAACTTTTTTCGGGTACTTGCGCGCATGATTCGTCTTGACAACATCTCCAAGCAGATCGGTCACCAGATCCTCTTCATCGAGGCCTCCGCGGCGCTCGAAAAGGGGGAGAAAGTCGGCCTTGTCGGGCCCAACGGGGCCGGCAAGACGACTTTGTTCCGGATGATCACGGGCGAGGAACTGCCCGACGAAGGCCAGGTCGCCGTCGATCGCGGCGTCACCATCGGCTACTTCAGCCAGGATGTCGGCGAGATGTCCGGCCGCAGCGCCGTGTCCGAGGTGATGGATGGCGCCGGTCCTGTCAGCGCCGTGGCCGGCGAGTTGAAGCAACTGGAAGCCGCCATGGGGGATCCGGACAAAGCGGACCACATGGAGGATATCATCGCGCGCTACGGTGAGGTGCAGGCGCGTTTCGAGGAGCTGGATGGCTACGCCCTGGAGGGCCGCGCGCGCGAAGTCCTCGCCGGCCTCAGCTTCAGCCAGGAGATGATGGACGGCGACGTGGGCGCCCTGTCGGGCGGCTGGAAGATGCGCGTGGCGCTGGCCCGCATCCTGCTGATGCGCCCCGACGCCATGCTGCTGGACGAGCCGAGCAACCATCTGGACCTGGAGAGCCTGATCTGGCTGGAACAGTTCCTCAGAGGTTATGAAGGCGCGCTGCTGATGACCTCGCACGACCGCGAGTTCATGAACCGCATCATCACCAAGGTGATTGAGATCGATGGTGGTCAGTTGACGACCTATTCCGGCAACTACGAGTTCTATGAAGCGCAGCGCGCGCTGAACGAGAAGCAGCAGCAGGCCCAGTTCGAGCGCCAGCAGGCAATGCTGGCAAAGGAAATCAAGTTCATCGAGCGATTCAAGGCGCGCGCCTCGCACGCCGCCCAGGTGCAGAGCCGGGTGAAGAAGCTGGAGAAGATCGAGCGGGTGGAGCCGCCCAGGCGGCGTCAGACGGTGTCGTTCGATTTCCTGCCGGCGCCCCGTTCGGGTGAAGACGTGGTGAGCCTGAAGAAGGTGCAGAAGGGTTATGGCAACCGGACCATCTATGACGGGCTGGATTTTATGGTGCGCCGCAGGGAGCGCTGGTGTGTGATGGGCGTCAACGGCGCCGGAAAGTCCACGCTATTGAAGCTGGTGGCGGGCTCGACGCCGCCGGACGATGGCACGGTGGCGCTCGGTGGCAGCGTGAAGATGGGCTATTTCGCGCAGCATGCCATGGACCTCCTGGACGGCGAGCGCACCGTGTTCCAATCGCTGGAGGACTTTTTCCCGCAGGCCGGCCAGGGCTCGCTGCGCGCGCTGGCCGGCTGCTTCGGCTTCTCCGGCGACGACGTGGAGAAGAAATGCCGGGTGCTGTCGGGCGGCGAGAAGGCGCGGCTGGTCATGGCGAAGATGCTGTTCGACCCGCCGAATTTCCTGGTGTTGGACGAGCCCACCAACCATCTGGACATGGCGACCAAGGAGATGCTGATCACGGCGTTGTCCGAATTCGAGGGCACCATGCTGTTCGTTTCGCATGACCGGCACTTCCTGGCCGCGTTGTCCAACCGGGTGCTGGAACTGACGCCCGAGGGCATTCACCAGTACGGCGGCAGCTACACCGAGTATGTCGCGCGCACCGGTCACGAGGCTCCTGGCCTGCGCAGCTGAGCCGGCAAGCACGGCCGGCTGCGACAGCAAACGGAAGCGGCGCACGCGAAACGGGGCAGTTCATTCTCGCAGCGCCGGATGGTCGTTCAGCGCGTCCTCTCTGATCGAGGCGGCCTGGATCGCGCGGAACAGTATCCGCGCTGTCTTCATGTCGTTAGCCCTCACACACAGGCTTACGATCTGGCGTACCGAGGAATCGCGCAAGAGGTCATCGGAAATCTTGATGGCGATCTGATCTTCATCGCGGTCTTGGCGGCGCGTTCGTACCGCTCGGTCTCGTATTTGCTGTTCTTGTTTTCCGGGCGGCCGGCAAAGCCAGCCACTTTTTCGGCGCTATCGGCTGCGGAACGGCAGATGTCGCGTATCCTGTGCGCCGCCTCGATATCGCCGATCGGCCACTGGATTTCCTCGTCCCAGATTTCCTTGCGCTTGCCCTTGTCGAACCACCGCATCGCTCATGCCCTGGGTATCTAGAACAGCATAATGGCCGTGGTTGGCTGTTTTGCCGGTACAGGCCCTACACGGCCGGCAGGATCTTTCCCGGATTGAAGATATTTTGCGGATCGAGCGCCTGTTTTACCGCGCGCATGGCATCGATCGCCTCGGAGCCGAGCTCGGCCTTGAGGTATTTCTGCTTGCCCTGCCCGATGCCGTGCTCGCCGGTGCAGGTGCCGCCCATCGCCTGCGCGCGCTCGACCAGGCGATGCATGAATTCCTCGCCGCGCGCCATCTCGTCGCGATCATCGACGTCGCAAAGCAGCGAGCAGTGGAAATTGCCGTCGCCGACATGTCCGACAATCGGCGACTGCAGATTGAGTCGCTTCAGATCCGCCTCGGTTTCGGTCACGCAATCGGCCAGCCGGGAAATCGGCACGCAGACGTCGGTCGCCACCACCCCGGCGCCGGGACGCAGGGCTTTGACCGCCCAATAGCCGTCGTGCCGCGCCTGCCAGAGTTTGGTGCGGTCCTCCGGCCGCGTGGTCCAGGTGAATTCGCCACCGCCGCATTCCCTGGCGATCTCGCTGAAATTCCTCGATTGCTCGGCGACCTCGTTCTCGCTGCCGTGAAATTCCAGCAGCAATAGCGGCGTTTCCGGCAGCGACAGTTTCGAATAGGAATTGCAGGCCCGCACCTGCGCCGCGTTGAGCAGTTCGATCCGCGCGACGGGAATGCCGGTCTGGATCGCCAGAATCGTCGCCTGGCAGGCGCCACGCACGGTTTCGAACGAACAGGACGCCGCCGCGATGGTTTCGGGAATGCCGCGCAGCTTGATGGTGAGCTCGCAGATGATGCCAAGCGTGCCTTCGGCGCCGACGAACAGATGCGTCAGGTCGTAGCCGGCCGAGGATTTCTTCGCCCGCGTGCCCGTGGTGATGATCTCGCCGTCGCCGCGCACCACCTTGAGCGCCAGCACGTTGTCGCGCATGGTGCCATAGCGCACCGCGTTGGTGCCGGACGCGCGGGTCGACGCCATGCCGCCCAGCGACGCATCGGCGCCGGGATCGATCGGAAAGAACACGCCCTGGTCGCGCAGATGCTCGTTCAGCGCCTTGCGGGTGACGCCGGGCTGGATCACGCAGTCGAGATCCTCGGCGTGGACTTCCAGCACCTTGTTCATGTCGCGCAGGTCGATGCAGATGCCGCCCGCCGGCGCGTTGACCTGCCCCTCCAGCGAGGTGCCGGTGCCGAACGCGATCACGGGAACGCCATGTCTGGCGCAAATCCGCACCACGTCCTGGATATCGGCGGTTTCCTGCGCCATCACCACCGCGTCGGGCGGCTGCGCCGCCAGCCAGGTCGTGGTATGCGCGTGCTGGTCGCGGACCGCCTGCGAGGTGATCAGCCGGTTGCCGAACCGCGCGGCGAGCGCCTGCGACGGTTGCCGCCAGCGCCTGCGGCTCCGGACGCTTCAGATGATTGGTGATGGTTATGCCCAAGCTTGGATCCTCCCGGCGTGCAGACCGACCCTTGCAAAGGATATATAAGGGGTCAAGGGATCATGGTCGAACCAACGGGGATGGATGATGACGACGCTTGCCGCCGGCGACGAGGTACTGTTCCGGCCCGCGCCGTTCCTGTCGTCGGTGATGCAGATCGAGCCGCAATGGATCGACTACAACGGCCATCTCAACATGGCCTATTACAATGTGATGTTCGACCGGGCCATCGACGAATTATGGCTCCGGCTCGGAATCG
Organism: uncultured Alphaproteobacteria bacterium; assembly: GCA_963735835.1. Lineage (GTDB taxonomy): Bacteria > Pseudomonadota > Alphaproteobacteria > Rhizobiales > Xanthobacteraceae > Bradyrhizobium. The sequence continues at coordinate 70,249 of CAVTNA010000061.1, forward strand.
GGCCCGGCTACATGAAGGCGCGCCAGGGGTCGACCTTCACCGCCGAATGCCATGTGCGCTATTTGCGCGAGATTCACCTCGGCGATCCCGTGCAGGTGTCGATCCTGCTGGTCGGCGCCGACGAGAAGCGGTTGCATACGTTCGAGGAATTGCGCCACGCCGGCGAAGGCTGGCTGTCGGCCACTTCCGAGAACATGACCATTCACATCGACATGACCGCGCGAAAGACCGCGCCGTTTCCATCGGACATTCGCGCCCGCATCGAGGCCGCTGGCCAAAGCCCACGCAACCGTGCCGCGGCCCGAGGGCATCGGGCGAAAGATCGCGATGCCCTCGAAGTAGCGCGATATCAAACCCGGGTGCGGCCCCGCGCCAGCCCGATCACGGCCGAAATCAGGAACAGCACGACCGCGATAAAGAAGATGGTCTTGGCGATTTCGATGGAAACTCCGGCGACGCCGCCGAAGCCCAGAATGCCGGCGATCAGCGCAATGACAAGAAACGTAACAACCCAGCTCAACATGACATTCACCTTCGATCTTCTGTTTCGGCATCAGCGCGGCTGACTGCGCCGCGCATCGGCTGCTGGATTAATCGGGGCTGGGAACGAATGTTCCCGGCGGTTCCGGGATCCAGAACCCGGAAAATTTCGGTCCGATCAGAGGAACAAAATCCGAATTCGCAGGCCGCAAGCGGCCGGCATGTGAGGGCGCTGTCCGCGCGCCGGACGTTTGGTGTCACGGACCCTCGCGCATCCCGCCACGCATGTCGGGCTCGCGCCTAACCTTCGGTCACCCACGCCGGCAGCCTGTCAAACCAGGGCCGCGCCTCTTCGAGTTGCCGCGCGAGTTGCAGCAACGCGACCCTCTTCGCCGATACGCGCTACGAATTGCACGCCGAGCGGCAGGCCATCCGCCGTCCAGTGCAACGGCACGCTCATGGCGGGCGTGCCGGTGAGGTTGGCAAGTTGGGTGAACGGCACATATTGCAGGCTGTCGCGCGCGATCTTGTCGACACTGCCATCGAGCAGGCCGATGCGCGCGAAAAGGCCGAGCAGGCGCGTGCGGTCGAGAAGGTCCAGCGCCGTCTGCTCTGCAGCCGTCGGATCGCCCTGTCCGTGGCGGATCGGCGGATGCGCGAGCGTCGGCGTCAACAGCATGTCGTAACGCTGGTGGAAGCGTGCAAGCCGCCGTGCGAATTCGTTCCACTTCAGAAGTTGCGCCGTCAGCGCCGCGGCGGAGATGGCTCCGCCAATCGTCGCCAGCACGCGCGTCAGGAGTTCGAAATCCGAACGCCCTGCGCCACGCGCGCGCGCCTGGGCCACCATGGCGGCGACCTGGCCGAAATAGATGTACAGGAAGGCCTTCGCGAGCGCGGCTCCATCGATGTCGGGCGCTGCTTCCTCGACCTCGTGGCCGAGGCCGCGCAGGAGTTTTACCGCCTCGTTCACCGCGGCGTTCGCCTCCGGGTGAACGTCAGTCCCGATCGGCGAGGCCGACGTGAAGCCGATGCGCAGACGGCCTGGATCGCGCCGCATGGCTTGCGCGTAAGATTCGGCTGGTCTTGCGACCACGAAGGGATCGCCGGGTTCGGCGCCGGACAGCACATCGAGCGCGACGGCCGTGTCGCGGACGCTGCGCGAGATCACGCCTTCGCTCGACGCCCCAAACCAGTACTCGCCGTAGCCCGGCCCCGAGGAAATGAGCCCGCGCGACGGCTTCAGGCCGAAAAGCCCGCAGCATGCGGCAGGAATGCGGATAGAGCCGCCGCCGTCATTGCCCGCCGCCATTGGCACGACGCCTGATGCGACGGCGGCGGCGGCGCCGCCGCTCGAACCGCCGGGGGTGCGCTCGACATTCCAGGGATTCGAGGCGCGGCCGAACAACTGCGAGTCCGTGACACCCTTGAGCGCCAGCTCCGGCAGGTTGGTCTTGCCGAAAATCACCAGGCCCGCTTCGAGGTAACGCCGCACGACATGGGCATGTTCGGACGCGGCGACCCCGGCGAGCGAACCTGCTGGCGTAAGCTCGTCGGCAGGCCGGCATAGTCCTGCGCGCAATCCTTGATCAGAAACGGAACGCCGGCGAACGGACCTCGAAGCGGCTTCGTCAGTTGCGCGCGGGCTTCGCCGTCCATCAAGCGACAGATCGCATTCGTCTTCGGTTGCGCCCGCTCGCTCTGGCGTAGTGCAAGTTCAAGCAATTCTTCCGCCGTCGTCTCCTTGCGTGCGACGCATTCGGCCAGCGCGACGGCGTCGCGCTTCAGATATTCGGTGAAATTCACGACGCCCCCGGATCGCTCGTCGGCTTGGCGCGATTGTACCGCCTTCGCGGACGCAAGCCAGTCCTTGTTCCGCAGCCGATACCGGCGGACAGGTCGCCTCCGCGCCCTGAGCATGCTGGACGCGAGGCCGGAATGAAGGCCAAACGGCCATCGCGTGGTTCCGGCTGGCGTAAACGGCCGCCGTGAGAGGCGCCGGAAAAGCCTGTAAAACATCCGGATCAGGCCCCATATAGCCTTTGATCCCTGCTATGAAGGCTCCCCTTCACGGCCCCGCGGTGCCATCGTGGGCGGAAGACGATTCGCATATGACCGAGCCGAACAGACTGACCCCTCACGGCGTCCCCGAGCACCAGCCCGCGGCGGGTGGCATCGCCGCGCGGGCGCGCGCGTCGGCGACCCCGCAATATCTCGCCGGCCTCAATCCGGAGCAGCGCGAGGCGGTGGAAACGCTGGACGGGCCGGTGCTGGTGCTGGCCGGCGCCGGCACCGGCAAGACCCGGGTGCTGACCTGCCGCATCGCCCACATCCTCAGCCAGGGCCGGGCGCGCCCCGGCGAAATCCTCTCGGTCACCTTCACCAACAAGGCGGCGCGCGAGATGAAGCTGCGGCTCGGCCAGATGCTCGGCCAGGCGGTCGAGGGCATGCCGTGGCTCGGCACCTTTCATTCCATCGGCGGGCGGATCCTGCGCACCCACGCCGAGCTGGTGCAGCTGAAATCCAATTTCACCGTGCTCGACGTCGACGATCAGATCCGGCTGCTGAAGCAGCTGCTGGCGGCCGACAACATCGACGACAAGCGCTGGCCGGCGCGGATGCTGGCCGGCCTGATCGACGGCTGGAAGAATCGCGGACTGACGCCGTCGCAGGTGCCGCCGGGCGAAGCCGCGGTGTTCGGCAACGGCCGGGGCGGCAAGCTCTATGCGGCCTACCAGGAACGGCTGAAGATCCTCAACGCCGCCGATTTCGGCGATCTGCTGCTGGAAAACATCCGGCTGTTTCGCGAGCACCCTGACGTGCTCCGGCAATACCAGAATCGCTTCAAGTTCATTCTGGTGGATGAATATCAGGACACCAACGTCGCGCAGTATCTTTGGCTGCGGCTGCTTGTCGCAGGCGCCGTCTTCTGCCAGGGCGCAGGCATCAACTACCGTCATTCAGGGGCACGCCCCCTCCCCGTCATTCCGGGGCACGCCGAAGGCGTTAACCCGGAATCTGGAGCTGGAGACAAACAACCCCGAGATTCCGGGTCTGCGCTTCCAGCGCAGCCCGGAATGACGTCACAAGCGCCGCCCAAAAACATCTGCTGCGTCGGCGACGACGACCAGTCGATCTATGGCTGGCGCGGCGCGGAGGTCGACAACATCCTGCGCTTCGAGCACGATTTTCCCGGCGCCAAGGTGATCCGGCTGGAGCGCAATTACCGCTCCACCGGCCACATCCTCGCCGCCGCCTCGCATCTGATCGCGCATAATGAAGGCCGGCTCGGCAAGACGCTGCGCACCGAAGACGTCGACGGCGAGAAGGTCACCGTGACCGGCTCCTGGGACTCGGAAGAAGAAGCCCGCGCCATCGGCGAGGAGATCGAGGAGCTGCAGCGCGCCGGCCACAAGCTCAACGACATCGCGATCCTGGTGCGGGCCTCGTTCCAGATGCGCGAATTCGAGGATCGTTTTGTCACCCTCGGCCTGCCCTATCGCGTGATCGGCGGCCCCCGGTTCTACGAGCGCGCCGAAATCCGCGACGCGCTGGCCTATTTGCGCGTCATCAACTCGCCGCCGACGACCTCGCCTTCGAGCGCATCGTCAATGTGCCGAAGCGCGGTCTCGGCGACGCCACCGTGCAGATGCTGCACGACCATGGCCGCAAGCGCCGCATTCCGCTGTTCGAGGCGGCCCGCGCCGTGGTCGAAACCGACGAGCTGAAACCGAAGGCGCGCGGCTCCCTGCGCGAGCCTCATCGCCAGTTTCGACCGCTGGCGCGCGCAGCGCGAGGTTACCTCGCATACCGAGCTTGCCGAAATCGTGCTCGACGAAAGCGGTTACACCGAGATGTGGCAGAAGGACCGTTCCGCCGACGCCGCCGGACGCCTCGATAACCTCAAGGAGCTGGTGCGCTCGATGGAGGAATTCGAGAACCTGCAAGGCTTCCTCGAACATATCTCGCTGGTGATGGACCGCGACGGCGGCGCTGAAGACGACGCGGTGTCGCTGATGACGCTGCATTCGGCCAAGGGACTCGAATTCGACAACGTGTTCCTGCCGGGCTGGGAGGAAGGCCTGTTTCCGAGCCAGCGCACCCTCGACGAACAGGGCCGCGCCGGCCTCGAGGAAGAGCGACGACTGGCCCATGTCGGGCTGACCCGCGCGCGCCGCCGGGCAAAACTCTATTTCGCCACCAACCGGCGGATTCACGGCACCTGGTCGACCACCATCCCGTCGCGCTTTCTCGACGAACTGCCGGCGCCCAATGTCGAGATCACGGAATCCAAGGGCGGCTCGGGCTGGGGCGGCAGCGGCGGCTACGGCCCGTCGCGCTTCGACAATGTGGAATCCTTCGGCTCAAGCTATTCGACGCCGGGCTGGCAGCGCGCGCAGGCCAACCGCGCGCGCGGCAGGCGGCCGTCACGGACAGGCCGGCGGCGGTTTTAACGAAAGCCAGTCACCGTTCTCGGGCTCGCGCAGCGATGCCTCGGGCTCGCGCGGCGATGCCCCTGGGCTGCGCAGCGATGCGCGCGGCGGCGGCCCCTCCCGCAACAAGCGCGGCCCGCTGACCATCGAGGGCGAGCTGATCGCGAAATCCACCGGCACCACTTCGGAATTCTCGCTGGACGACCGCGTATTTCACCAGAAATTCGGCTACGGCCAGGTGCTGAAGATCGACGGCAACAAGCTCACCATCGCGTTCGAGAAGGCCGGCGAGAAGAAGGTGGTCGATAGTTTCGTGGAGCGGGTATAAAATCGGAATGGACCCTTCATTGGGACAGCCGACTTGTTTGATTGGTTACATTCAAGGAAATCCCCGGCGGCGAAACATCGGCCGGGAGGTTTCGTCCAGCCTGAGGTCCTCCTCGAGGACCTCGCCAAGCGCGTTCCCCGATATCTCGCCGACGTCGATCAAGCCAAACTGATCTATCCGGCCTCCAAGCGTACGCTATCGGACACCGACGGCGATGTGGCTTCGGTCTGGGATCACACCCGGCTGGAAGCGATGCAGTACGTGATGGCGGTGCCTGGCCGCGAATTTGGCCTGCTCGTCGAAGCTGCCCACCAGCTTGAAATGATCGATGCCTATCTTTTTCAGCGCCCTCATGACGATACGGTGATCGATTTCACGGGAACCGCGACCGCTGATTTTTCTATCGCCATTGTGGCTGGGCTGAACTGGCTGACCCACTGCGCGCATCTCGCGGGCGTTGATCCAGGCCGGCAGTCCGGCATCATCCGCAACTTCCGAAGACTCGTTACGCTTGCGCAGCGTTGGTGGCTCACGGAAGGCGCCGGTGAACGCTGCGCGCACCTGTTGTCGATCGGAGAGCAACCACCCCTGATGCTTTATTTGATCTGGTCCGAGTATACACGGCTCGCAAAACAGATCGCCGCCGCCGCCATTTTTGGAGCGTCAGCCAATCGTTCGGCGAAATTGGTGGTCCTGCCTGCCGGTCTTATCCCCCGTTTCGAGGCCGCGAAGGATCCAGGCGATCTGGCGAGTTCTTGAACAGGAAGCCGCTGATTAGGCGAAGCGGCGCATTCGCGCCAGAAATCTGCCGTCGATGGCGGCCAGCCCCGCGCCGATGAAGGCGAGGCCCGCGAAATGCCTGGCATCGAGGCGCTCTCCCAATCCGAATGTCCCCATCAGGATCGCGCTCACGGGTATCAGGAGGGTGACCAACAGAAGATTCGTCGCCCCCGCAGTCGCGAGAATGCGGAAATAGAGGACGTAGCCGAGCGCGGTCGAGAGCAATGCGCTGCCGACGATGGCCGCCCAGGCCGGCACCGCCAACGTCCAGGGATTGTCGACGAACATCGCAATGGGAAAGAGCAGGATGGCCGATGCCGTCAGCTGACCGGTCGCCGTCAGTACCGGGGCAATGCCCATGATCTTGAAGCGACGGCCAAAGACCCCTGCAAACGCGTAGAACACCGCCGCCGTTAAAACCGCAACTTGCGCCAATACATTGGTTCCCAGCCCCTTCAGCGAATCCGGACCGATCAAGATCACCACGCCGAAGAATCCGATCGCAACGCCCAGAAGACGGTTGCCGGACATTTTTTCGTCGTCGGTCAGCAAATGAGCCACGATGACGGTCGATATCGGCGTCGTGGCGTTCAGGATCGCAGCCAATCCGGAGGCGATATGGCTCTGGCCCCAGACGACGAGACAAAACGGGACGGCGTTGTTGAGCAGGCCCATTCCGAAAAACGCCAGCCAGGCCGACCTAGTGTCCGGCATTCGCATCCCGAGGGCCTTCACTAGCCCATTCAGGATCGCCGCGGCCACGCCAACGCGCAGGAACACGATCGTGAAGGGCGGCAACGTCTTGATCAGGACGCCAGCAAAGAAAAACGAACCGCCCCACAAAACCGACAACAGCAACAGCGCGAGCCACTCGCCGCCGTTCATTCGCCTGTTGATGAGGGTTTCGGTCGCCATCTGGTTTCGCCGCCCCTTGACGCCGGCTCGCCGTCCGGAGCCTCGGCGCTGATTTCTTCGCGAAGCGCGTCAGGGGTGTTGTCCGGCATGGGAACGCGATGCGCCACCCGATTCCCGCCACAGGGCGCCAGGGGCTGGCCAAGCTGCTCGGTAGGCAGCCGATTTCGGGTTCGTGATCGATCTCGAGGCCGCCAAGCGCCGCAGCGCTGCGCCGCCGATGACGTGACCGCTAACAAACTCCGTCGCATTTGAGCGAATTCTTAGAAGCAATACTTATCCGCCACATTTACCGAAAAATTGCGTCTGCGGGGTTATGCTTCAACGCGGCGGTCGATTGTCCGCGCTTGCTGCTATTTAGGGTCTGCCATGGTGGGCGAAGTAAGTTCCTTTCTCCGGGATCTCGACGAGGCGATATCGCGAGGAACGGCCGAAAGCCGCATGCGGGCGCTGTGGCATACGACCGATCTAATGATCGCCGGCCGGTACAGTGACGACGAGATATGGACCTTCGGCGAGGTCATCGGGCGGCTCGCGGACGAGATTGAAGTCGCGGCGCGCGCGCAGCTCGCAAGGCGGCTGGCCAGCTTCGACAACGCCCCGGTCAATATCATCCACAAGCTCGCCTTTGACGATGAGATCGATGTCGCCGGCCCCATCCTGCAGGAGTCCGGGCGGCTCGAGGCTTACGCCCTGGTTGCCAACGTCTGCACCAAGAGCCAGACCCATTTGCTCGCGATCTCGAAACGAAAATCGATCGAGGAGTCGGTCACGGATGTGCTCGTGACGCGCGGCAATCAGGAAGTCGTGAACTCCGTCGCCATTAACAATGGCGCCCGTCTCTCGGATTTCGGCTTTCTGCACATGATCCAGCGGGCCGACGGCGATTCCATTCTCGCCGAGCGACTCGGCCTGCGCAAGGATATTCCCAGGCACATTTTCCAGCAGCTGATCGCAAAGGCGTCGGACGACGTAAAGAAGCGGCTGGAATGCGAACGCCCCGACATGGCCCGGCAAATTCAGGCCTCGGTGACGGATGTCGCGGGCGCGCTGCAGTCCAAGTTCGGCCCGGTATCGAGAAGCCATTTTGTCGCAAAGCGGGTCGTGGCGACGCAGCACCGGCAGGGCAACCTCAACGAAAACAGCATATCCGGCTACGCCCGGTCCCACAGGCTCGACGAGGTCACGATCGGACTGTCCCTGTTGTGCGCGTTGCCGGGCGACGTGATCGAACGCGCCCTGTTGGACAAGAACAGGGAGATGCTGCTGATCATGGCCAAAGCCCTCGACTTTTCGTGGGAGACGACAATGTCATTGCTGTTTCTTGGCGCAAAGGACCACCGCATCACCGCCAAGGAATTGCATGATCTGGAAAGCGAGTTTGGCCGCCTCAACGTCGAGACGTCCCGCAGCGTTCTGGAATTCTATCAGTCTCGCAAGAATGCCGGAGATATCGATTCCGGCGTGAAGCGGCAGCCCGCGCTTGCGATGCAATGAGACGACCGATCCGAAAACAGGCGAGGAAACATCGGCCATGAACGCAATCTCATTCGGCGCACGCAAGCGCACCGGCATCGTTTCCGATGAGCCGCCGCCGGACAAAGCCCTGGATGCGGCCTGGATCGTTCTCGAAGCCGCCAACGATCTCGGAGACGATGCCACCGTCGAAGTCTGTCGACGGGTCATCGACGCAGACCTGAACGGGATGCCTGCCTCTCCGGATGACCTGCGCATCGTCAGCGAATATTTCAGGTAAATTCCGGGCGGTCGCGGATTTATAGCGGCCTCCGCCGAAGGCGGGCCTGCCCGACCCGCTATCATTGATGTGACCACGGCCTGGCTTTGCCGACGCTTGCGCGTTGGCACGAGCGTCCCTATCTGTCTGGCTTAGCCCTGAGCCGGCCGAAGCGCCGCGTATACTCTCCCGCAGTTCCGATTCAGGCCCTCGATCCCGGCATGCCCCCCATCATTTCAGTTGCAAATCTGTCGAAGACCTATGGCTCCGGTTTCAAGGCGCTTGACAACATCAACCTGGAAATCCGGCGCGGCGAGATCTTCGCGCTGCTGGGGCCGAACGGCGCCGGCAAGACCACGCTGATCAGCATCATCTGTGGCATCGTCAATCCGAGCCAGGGCAGCGTCGCGGTCGACGGCCACGACATCATCAAGTCCTATCGCGGCGCGCGCTCGCTGATCGGCCTGGTGCCGCAGGAGCTGCACACCGACGCCTTCGAATCGGTGTGGGCGACCGTCAGCTTCAGCCGTGGCCTGTTCGGCAAGCCGAAAAAGCCCGATCATATCGAAAAGGTGCTGAAGGACTTGTCGCTGTGGGACAAGAAGGACGCCAAGATCGTCACGTTGTCCGGCGGCATGAAGCGCAGGGTGATGATAGCGAAAGCGCTGTCGCACGAGCCGCAGGTGCTGTTTCTCGACGAGCCGACAGCCGGTGTCGATGTCGAACTGCGCAAGGGCATGTGGGAGGTGGTGCGGACGCTGCGGGCTTCCGGCGTTACCATCATCCTCACCACACATTACATCGAGGAGGCCGAGGAGATGGCCGACCGGGTCGGCGTCATCAACAAGGGCGAGATCATCCTGGTGGAGGATAAAGCCGGCCTGATGCGAAAACTCGGCAAGAAGCGGCTGAAGCTGCATCTGCAGAACAGGATCGAGGCAATTCCGCCGGCGCTTGCTCCTTACAATCTCGAACTGTCGGACGAGGGCCGCGAGCTGACCTACAACTACGACACCAAGGGCGAACGCACCGGCATTACCAGCCTGCTCAGCGACCTCCGCGGCGCCGGCATCAAATTCTCCGACCTCGACACCAGCGAGAGTTCGCTGGAAGACATCTTCGTCAGCCTGGTGAGGGCGCCATGAATTTCAGGGCGGTCCGCGCGATCTATCTGTTCGAGATGGCACGTACGTGGCGCACGCTGCTGCAAAGCATCGTTTCGCCCGTGGTGTCGACGTCGCTGTATTTCGTGGTGTTCGGTGCCGCGATCGGCTCGCGCATCACCTCCATCGAAGGCGTCAGCTACGGCACCTTCATCGTGCCGGGGCTGGTGATGCTGTCGGTGCTGACCCAGAGCATCGCCAACGCCTCGTTCGGCATTTACTTCCCGAAATTCGTCGGCACCATCTACGAAATATTGTCGGCGCCGATCTCCTATTTCGAGATCGTGCTCGGCTATGTCGGGGCGGCGGCGACCAAGTCGATCATCCTCGGCCTGATCATTCTCGCCACCGCCGGCCTGTTCGTGCCGCTGCACATCCATCATCCGTTCTGGATGCTGGCGTTCCTGGTGCTGACCGCGGTGACCTTCAGCCTGTTCGGCTTCATCATCGGCATCTGGGCCGACGGTTTCGAAAAACTGCAGATGATCCCGATGCTGGTGGTGACGCCGCTGACCTTCCTCGGCGGCAGCTTTTACTCGGTGAACATGCTGCCGTCGGGCTGGCGCACCATCACGCTGCTCAACCCGGTGGTCTATCTGATCAGCGGTTTCCGCTGGAGCTTTTACGAAATCGCCGACGTCAGCGTCGGCATCAGCGTCGGCGTCACGCTGATGTTCCTGGCCGTTTGCATGGTCACGGTGTGGTGGATCTTCAGGACCGGCTATCGTCTGAAGAACTGATGTAAACGCGGGAACCGAGTTCTCGAGATATCGCGATGTGCAATTGCACATCTGATCAGGTCCCGGAACGTCGCGCAACGATAGCGGTGGAAATGATCGTGGCGATCGTAGAAGCCGCGGCAGCGATCGCCGCACCGATAGCCACGATCCGGAGCCCATCGAGCCGCCGACGCCGGCCCCGGCCGCGCCACTGGGCCGGCCACGCGATAGCCTCTCGGCGGCGCTTCACGAAGAATCGCGCGGCACGCCGCATTACGCCCCGCCTCCGCCTTGTTTGCGCCCGCCTGCGCATTAACGATCCCCCAACAGGCTGCTGGAACAAAAACCTGATCTCAGGCATATTGATACCGGGGGACGGTAACGGCTGCGCTGCAGTCAAGGCCTGGAGGCCAAAGGTAAGATGCGTTCCTTCCTAGTTGTTCTCGCGGGCCTGATGCTTTGCACCGGCGCCGCTCAGGCCAAAGTCACCATCACCGTCGACAAGAACGCGCAGATGATGACGGTCGCGGTCGACGACGTCGAGCGTTACCACTGGCCGGTCTCGACCGGCATTCCATCCTATGAAACGCCGAACGGCAGCTTCCGCACCTTCCGGATGGAGGAAGACCATTTCTCCAAGGAATTTGACGACGCGCCGATGCCGCATTCGATCTTCTTCACCAAGATCGGCCACGCCATTCACGGCACGGATTCCGTGAACCGTCTCGGCACGCCGGCTTCGCACGGCTGCGTGCGGCTGTCGCGCGCCAACGCCTCGACACTGTATGCGCTGGTGGAAAAGCAAGGCGTGCTCAATACCACCGTGACGCTGACCGGTTCATCGCAGATCGCGCTGGCACGCAATCCGCGCGCCCGCGCCAATACCGCCGTCGCGCGCCGCGACCCGGCCGAGCCATACGTGCCGCAATACAACGCCGCCGGCGATCCGGTCGTGCTGACCCCGCAGCAGCCGGCGCCCGGCCAGTATCCGCAGCAGCGACCCGACGACGGTTACATCTATCCGGCCGACGGCAGCGCGGACATGGCGCGCTATCCGGCGCCGCGCTCCAACCGGAGCCTCTATGACGCGCAGGCCTATCCGCAGCCGCAAGACAACCGCGGCTACGCCCCGCAATATGCCCCGCCGCAGGTCTATGCGCCGCGGCCGTATTATCAGCCGCGCGGACTGTTCACGAACTAGCGCGAACTAATAAATCGAGCCGGCCAAACGCGGCCCCGGGGCGTCCACCGCGACCGCATGTTCCGCCATTTGTTCGCTGTCAGGTCAGAGCGGCCAGTGGCACGTCGAGTTCGTACACGAAGCCGCCGGGCTCATACGTCAACCGCACATCGCCCTTGAGTTGCCTGCCGAGCGTCTCGATCAGACGCGTCCCGAAACTGCGCTTCTCCGGCACCAGAACCGCGGGACCGTTCTTCTCGCTCCATGTCAGGTGCAGACGCTGCGTACCGGGATCGAGCGTCCAGGCGATGTCGACGCGCCCCGTTGGCACCGACAATGCGCCGAACTTCGTGGTGTTGGTGCCGAGCTCGTTGAGGGTCATCGCAATCGCAATCACGGCTCCCGACGCCATCTGGACATCGGGGCCGGAGATCGTGAATTTGGGCGTGTCGGGGTTGTCGAAAGCTTCGGTGGCACCGCGAACGATCTTCCCGAGATCCGCGCGCGGTCCATCGCGCCTGCAACAGGAGATCATGAGCCCGCCCCAGCGCCAGCAACCGGCCCTCGATAGCGTGCTGCGCGTGCTCGGCGCCCGGAACGCTGCGCAGGCTCTGGGAGGCGATGGCGCTGACCGTCGCCAGGGTATTCTTGATGCGGTGGTGCAGTTCCTCGAGGATCAGCTTCTGAAGCTTGTCCGCCGCCTCGCGCTGTCTGGCGTCAATGCCGGCCTGAGCCAGCAGGTGCTGGGCGTTGATTTCGGCTTGCGCCAGCAACAGCCGAAGGCTGACGTTTTCCGCCGCCAGGAACTCCCGGGGAGGCGCTTCGCCGATGCTGAATTGGTGGTGGTCCTGATGAAGGTCGATTTCAAGCATCACCGACCTTATCACCATATGTCGGGTCCCGCACAGATCAATTGAGGCGCGGTTGCCGCACAGAGGGGCAATTATCGGCGTTTTCCGCCTGATCGCGCAATTCAATCAACCAGCCGGTACATCCGCGGCCGCGCGCGGACGGGATCAAGCAGCGACCAGTCGCCCTGCTCGACGACATGCCCCTTCGGGAAAGGCGGGCGCGGCTCCTGACCGAGCGAGCGCATCACCCGGTCGTCCCTGTAGTAGCAAAGCAGCACCACGCGGACCAATGCCGCGAGCGGCGTCCCGCCGGTTTCCCGGAAGGCGGCGGCCACCTCCAGGCGTCGCGCCGGTCCGAGGTCGGCGAAGGCGCCGCCCGCCAGCCGGGCGAGCTGCGCCAGCGCGCGGCAGATATCGTCGCGGTCGCGTTCAAGGCTGCGCAGGATGTCGCCAAAAATCCGCTCGTCGTCAGCGCCCGGCACGCCGTAAGCCGCGCTCGGCGGGATGATCGTGCCGGCGAGCGCGCGGAGGTCGCGGACTTGTTCGGCGGTGAGGTCCTTGTTCTGCATCTCGATGGCTCTCAGTCGAACAGGTTGGCGAGGCGCTGCTTGATGCTGTCGGCGATGTAGAGCGCCAGCGCCTGGATGGTCGAGGTCGGGTTCACGCCGCCCGATGTCACCCAGATGCTGCCGTCGACGATGAACAGGTTCTTCACGTCATGGCAACGGCCCCATTCGTTCACCACCGAACGCTCGGGGTCGGTGCCCATGCGCGCGGTGCCGAGCAGATGCCAGCCGCCGTTCAGGATCGGGCTCTCGACGCAGATATTGCTGGCGCCGGCGGCGGTGAGGATTTCTTTCGCGCGCGCGATGCCGTGCTGCATCATCTTATGGCTATTGGCGCTGATGGTATAATCGATCTTCGGCGCCGGGATGCCGCTGGAGTCCTTCAGCACGGGATCGAGCGTGACCCGATTGTGCTCCTCGGGGAGATCCTCGCAGATCGCCGAAAGCCCGATGCGGCGGTTCACAAGCTTCCGGTAGGCCGCGTGATGCTCTTCGCCCCAGGGCAGCCGCCCCGCATTGGAGCTGACGATCGCTTCCATGATCGCGCCGACGCCGCGGCCGAACTGAAAGGTGTAGCCACGGACGAAATCGCGCCTGGGATCGGTCTCGTAGAATTCCTGGCTCCACAGGCACAGCGGCGGCCCGTGATTGCCGTCGAGCGGTTCATCGACATAGCCGTAGTTCAGCGCGTAGGGATGAAACATCAGGTTCTTGCCGACCAGCCCGGAGGAATTGGCAATGCCGTTGGGGAATTTCGCCGATACCGAATTCAGCATCAGGCGCGGCGTGCCGACGCCGTTGCAGGCGAGGATGACGACCTCGGCGGGCTGAAAATGCTCCTTGCCGTCGGCGTCGTAATAGATCGCGCCCGGAGGCCATGCCGTGCGCGTCGACGGTGATCTCGCGCACCCGGCAGCGCGTGCGCAGCTCGACGCCGGCGCGGATCGCATGCGGCCAATAGGTGATGTCGGTACTGGCCTTGGCGCCCTGCGCGCAGCCCGGCGTGCAGTGGCCGAGGTTGATGCAGCGGCGCGCGCCCATCGTAGTCGGTGGTGGCGATCGTCGAGTCGGACGGCCACCAGTGCCAGCCGAGCTGGTTCATCGCCTTGCCGAAGCGCGCGCCCGACTTGCCAAGCGGCAGCGGCGGCATCGGCGGCTGCTTCGGCGGATAGGCGGGATCGCCCGCGAGACCCGAGACGCCCATCATGCGATCGTTCTCGGCGAAGAACGGTTCCAGCGTGGCGTAATCGATCGGCCAGTCGTCGGCGACGCCGTCGAGCGTGCGCACCTTGAAGTCGGAAGGGTGCAGGCGCGGAAAATGCGCCGTGTACATGATGGTGCTGCCGCCGACACCGTTGAAGTTCACCACCTTGATCGGCGAATTGGCGTCGTTGATCGGATAATCGGTCGGCCGCGCGCGGCGGTTGGGATTGATGGCGAAATCGCTGAAGAGGCGCGCCTCCCAATCCCGTCCGTTGCTCGGATAGTCCGTCGGCTTCACCCAGTCGCCCTGCTCGAGGCAGAGGATGTGCATCCTGGTGTCGGCGAGGCTCCATGCCACGGCGGCGCCCGATGCGCCGGAGCCGATGATCAGGACATCGACTTTGTCATGCATCGAATTGCTCCGATCCCGAAGTTCTGCTCTTCGCCATCGCACAGGCCTCGCCGCTGCGCGCCGGGCACGCTGGAATCATCGTCGTGTTCGGAGCGCCCGGTTGAATGTTCGTTGGCCGCGCGCCCCGACTATTTGCCCCGATCCGCCATCAGCTTTTCAACCTTCAGTTCGGGAAATTCATCGGGCTTCAGAAGTTGATGGATTTTCAGGCCAGCAAGCTCGACCGCGAAGGGGGATTTGTTGATGGTGAGGGCGCGAGCTATTCCGCTGATCTCCAGTCCGGTATGGACGAGCTTGCGGATAGCTTCCGGACGCGTTTGATGCTCGCCCTGCTGCTGGATCCAGCGATCAAGGGCCAAGAGATCGCCGGGTTGCAGACGTACTCCGATCAGGGTGCCCTTCCCTGTTGGCAGGGGACCTCGACGTTTGCCTTTTCTTCCGCTCTGTCGTTCCATGAAATCGTGTTATCACATTTAAAATCCGGCGCAAGCACGAACCAAGGAGCGAAGCCGGTTACTTGCGTAACAGGCCTATTCGTTTTCGGCATTAAGCCGCCGCCACACCGCGCCGAACACGTTGGAATAATCATCGCTCCAGACCCGCTGGTTCTCATTGGCCTCGGTCAGCGCCCATTGTTCTGACGACGCCAGTTCGCCGACATCGGCCTCCTGGCGCGCGCAGACCACGACCGAGGTTGAAAAGATGTATTCGCTGTCGCGGTCGGTCGTCTGATTGTAGACCCAGCTCTTGAGATCGTTGGCGTCGGCGATGCCGACCACCACGCTGGAAAGTTCGAGGTGCCGGTTCGAAACATGCATCACGACCGCGCCCTGCGGCGCCAGCTTGTCCTTGTAGATCGCCATCGCCTCTTTGGTGGCGAGATGGATCGGGATCGCGTCCGAGGAATAGGCGTCGACGACGATGAGATCGTAGACGCCGTCCGGCTCCCTGGCGAATGTCAGCCGCGCGTCGCCGATTACGGGCTTCAGGTCCGGTGCGCAGTTCTGGATGTAGGTGAAATACCGGGGGTCGCGCGCGGTATCGACCATGGATTGATCGATCTCGAAGAACCTCCAGGTCTCGCCCGGCTCGGCGACGCAAGTCAGCGTGCCGGCGCCTAACCCGATCACCGCGACCCGCAGCGGCGTGCCCTTGCGTTCGCGCACCGCCGCGATCGCCTGCCCGATGCCGCCATCGCTGTGGTAATAGGTGATCGGCTCGGGCCTTCCGGTGACCGGCGCGCCGTCGTCGTTCCGGAACCTCTCGGCACCGTGAATGGTCGTCCCGTGCATCAGCACGTGATACCGGCCGTTCGGCGTCACCACGATCTTGTGGACGCCGAAGAAGCTGCGCACCGTTTCGACCCGCCCGTCATCCGCCGGATAGGCCCGGACCAGCACCAGCGCCAGCGCGACCGTCGCAACAATCTTCCAGCGGTTCGCGTTCAAGCCCAGCGCCAGCAAGGCCGAGAGCCCACCGACCGCGCCAATCATCCAGACCCGGTGTTCATCGAGCCAGGACATGACCTTGCCGCCCGAATAAGACGGCGCGATCACCGCGATCGCCAGCACCGCGAGAAGCGGCCAGTACCAGCCGCTCCAGCGCGGAAAACGCTCGGCGCCGCCGGGCGGGCGGCACAGCGCCGCCAGCGCCAGCAGGATCGGGTATTCCGCCACCCATGAAAACGCATAGGGCGCGATCAGGCCGGCAAACAAGCCGCCGAGCATGCCGCCGAATGACAGCGCGACATAGAAGCCGGTGAGATAGTTCGCGGCCGGGCGGGTTCGCGCCAGCTCGCCGTGGCAGGCCATCGCGATGAAAAAGAAGCAAAGCTGGTGGCCGCCGAGCGTGAGCAGCAGATTCTGTTCGCCGCCGACCGCGAACAGCACGATCACGCCCGCGATTGCCAAAGGCTGCAGCCTCAGCATCCATTTGTGCGGCAGCAGCGGGCGCGACTGGAACACCAGCACCCAGGTCAGCAGGTAGAGCGACAGCGGCAGCACCCACAACAGCGGCGCCGCGGCGACGTCGGTTGAAATATGCGCGGTCACCGCGATCAACAGGCCCGACGGCACCGCGGCGAGAAAGATCCAGCGCGCGCGCAAGGCCCATGGCGGCGGCGCTTCGGTTTCATCGGTTGGCACACCGACATCGGCTGATGCCGGCGAGCGCAGCAGCAGCGCGGCGCTGGCGGCGATCAGGACGATCAGCAGGCCATAACCTGCGGTCCAGATCAGGTTCTGCGTGCGCAGCGTGAACATCGGCTCCAGCAGCACCGGATAGGACAACAGCGCCAGAAAACTGCCGATATTCGAGGAGGCATAGAGAAAGTAGGGGTCCGGACCGCTGGGATGGCCGGTGCGGAAAAACCAGGCCTGCAGCAGCGGGATTGTTGGCCGCCAGCGCGAAGAACGGCAGCCCGATCGAGACCGCGAACAGGCCCAGCAGCCAGAACGCATAGCCCGACGTCGGCGGCTCGCCCCATCCGCCCGCGATCGAGAGCGGCAGCGAGAGCAACGCGATCACCAGCAGCGTCAGATGCAACGCCACCGTCGCCCGGCGGTTGGCGATCCGCATCAGATAATGCGCATAGCCGTAGCCGGCCAGCAGCAGCGACTGAAAGAACACCATCGCCACCGACCACACCGCCGGCGAGCCGCCGAGCCGCGGCAGCACCATTTTGGTGAACAAGGGCTGTACCGAGAACAATAACAGCGCGCTGACAAAAATGGCCGCCGTGTAGACGATCAGCACCAGCCGGTTTCGGCCCGCGGAAGGCTGCTCCGTGACCGCGGACGGATCAGGGGATGTCATGAAAACTCCGGCAAAGCGTTTTCATGCGAAAACGCGTCAAACAAAACGTTCCCGGCGGCTCCGGCAAGGTGCGCCGGAACCGGCAATGGAGCATAGTGCGCCGCGGCGAGCAATGCGGGCCGCGGAACCGGGATGCAAGTTGACGCTGTGCTGATATCAAGCGTCTTCGATAAGGATGAAATGTCATTCCGGGTGGTCCGATGACCAGACCGAATGACGGGTTCGCATCTTCGATGCGACCCGGAATGACGACACTCACATCGATCGACTCTCTTTGAAGCATCCATGACAGAGACAGAGACCGACGTTGTCATCATCGGCGCCGGGCATAACGGCCTCACCTGCGCGGCTTACCTGGCGATGGCCGGCCTGCGCGTGAAGGTGGTCGAGCGCCGCAAGGTGGTCGGCGGCGCCGCGGTCACCGAGGAATTTCATCCGGGTTTTCGCAATTCGGTCGCGGCCTACACCGTCAGCCTGCTCAACCCGCGCATCATTTCAGACCTGAAATTGGGGGAGCACGGCCTGCGCATCGTCGAACGCCGCGCGCAGAATTTTCTCCCCGCCCCCGACGGCAGCTATCTGCTGACAGGCGAAGGCCGCACCCGGCAGTCCCTGGCCAGACTGAGCGCGCGCGACGCGGATCAGAATCGATGCATTCAACCGCGAGCTTGAGGCGATCGCCGACGTGCTGCGCGCCTTCGTGCTGCGCGCGCCGCCCAATCTGGTGGAAGGGTTCGGCGCCGGCGCGATCCGCGAAGCCCTGAATGCGCTCGGTACCGCCAACATCCTGCGCAGGCTTACGCTGGAGCAGCAGCGCTCCCTGCTCGACCTGTTCACCCGCTCGGCCGGCGAGATGCTGGACGACGCCTTCGAGAGCGATCTGGTCAAGGCGCTGTTCGGCTTCGACGCCATCGTCGGCAATTACGCCAGCCCCTACGCAGCAGGATCGGCCTACGTGATGCTGCACCATGCGTTCGGCGAGGTGAACGGCAAGAAGGGCGTGTGGGGCCACGCCATCGGCGGCATGGGCGCGATCACGTCAGCGATGGCGCGCGCCGCCAGCGGGCACGGCGTCGAGATCGAACTCGACGCCGGCGTGCGCGAGGTGATCGTGGAACGCGACCGTGTCGTCGGCGTCATCCTCGACAACGGCGAAACCATCCGCGCCGGATATGTCGCCTCCAGCGTCAACCCGAAACTGCTGTATACGCGGCTGTTGCCGGCGGACGCGCTGCCGGCTGGACTTTCTCGACCGCATCAGGAACTGGCGCAACGGCTCCGGCACCTTCCGGATGAATGTGGCGCTGAACGCCCTGCCCTCGTTCACGGCGCTGCCGGGCGCGGGCGACCATCTGACGGCCGGCATCATCATCGGCCCTGATCTCGGTTACATGGACCGCGCCTGGCAGGACGCGCGGGCGCATGGCTGGAGCCGCGAGCCGGTGGTCGAGGTGTCTGATTCCCTCGACGCTCGACGACACGCTGTGCCCGCCGGGCCAGCATGTCGCCAGCCTGTTCTGCCAGCACGTCGCGCCGCAATTGCCCGATGGGAAATCGTGGGACGATCATCGCGAGGACGTCGCCGATCTCATGATCGCGACGGTGGACAAATACGCGCCGGGTTTTGCCGCCAGCGTGATCGGCCGCCAGATTCTTTCGCCGCTCGATCTCGAACGGCAGTTCGGCCTGCATCGGCGGCGATATTTTTCACGGCGCGCTGACGCTCAATCAACTGTTCTCGGCGCGGCCGATGCTCGGCCATGCCGATTACCGCGGGCCTCTGCAGGGTCTCTACCACTGCGGCAGCGGCGCGCATCCCGGCGGCGGCGTCACCGGCGCGCCCGGCCACAACGCCGCGCGCGTGATCCTGGGGGATCACCGGGCGCTGTTCAAGTGAGCGAGCGACGTGGCGATGTCAGGGGGATGCGGACTTGCCTGAATCCTCTATCATTAGAGGACGCGAACGAAGGAGACGTGAACCCATGGTCCCGCGTTGTGCCCGCCAGGTTCGGCTTCTGATCGTCGGGTTGCTTGTGTGCTGGTCTGTGGCCGCAAGTGCCGCCACCCCCAGCGAGCTCAGGAGCCGGGGCAAGGCCCTGCTGCAGGAAAATTGCGGCCGCTGTCATGCCATCGACGCCGTCGGCAGCAGCCCGCTCAAAGCGGCCCCGCCGATGCGCGACGTCTACGCCAAGTTCGCGCCGCGCGAGCTGCAGGCGGAACTCAGGGAGGGCATGGTGTCCCGGCACCGCGCCATGCCGCAGATCGACTTCTCCGACGAGGACGTGGACGCGATCCTTGCCTATCTCTATGCGCTTGCGGTCAGGAAGTGACGCCGGATTGACGGACGCAATCTGGTGACAAGCCGGTGGATAAACTGTGGAAAACCGGCTTTTTACAGGGGAGAAACGGCGCAGAAAACCAGTGCGTTTGTCATTCGGAAGGTGTGGACGGGCCTGTGGAAAACCCCGGTATGTTTCGGCGCATAAACCCGCCGACGACCCTCGCGTCTGAAGGCGACAGACGGTGAACGCGTGGTGGGTCTCGCTCGTCAATCCGTCAATTGGAGCCAGGCCGCAGGCGTTTTTGGGCCCAAAATCCAATTGCGGCGAAGATGACACCAAACAGCAATATCCCCGTCGCCAGCTTGAGGTCTCCCGCCGGGGACAGCCCCTGATGCACAGAGTAATATCCGGCGAAGCCAGTCAAAATCATTGCCGCTGCCACAAGATAAAGAAAGCCGACGAGAACCCATCCAACGGCGCGGAACGTTCGAAACGAATGACGCTGCCCGGGCGAAGCCGATGCGGGGGAGTCAACCATCGGCGACGGGCCGATTCTGGCGCGCGTTGTTATAACCGCAACCGCAACTGAGGCAGCAGCGCTGATGATGGCTGCAATGACGCTAGCGGTTGCCGGGTCCATTGCGCCCCTTTTGCTAACAATGGCAAAACAGTACAGGCTTGTCGCGAGGCAACGCAAGGTAGCAGGTGCCCCGAACAGCCTCGATTGCCAACGTCCGACCTACGGATTGAAATTTATTGCGCGGGACAGGATGTGATTGCTGTCCGCGGGCCTCGCCAGTTGGTCGGGCCGAAGGGTGGGTAATGGATTGGCGAAGGATCGCCAAGCGTCTCGTCTACGTCAATTTTCCGGATCCATCATGACCTCCGCCCTCACCCCCTCTACCCACCGCGCCAGTTTCGCCATCGGCAACGAGCAGACCGCGAAACGCGTGGTCGATCTCCTGACCGAGAGTTTTTTCGAAGGCCAGGCGGCAATCGCCGCGTTCGAGGGCGCGGGCGGGCGCTGGGACATCACCGTGCATTTTGCGGAAGCTCCCGATCAATCCTCGATCCGCGAACTGGTCGGCATCGCCGCCGGCGGCGAGGTCGCGCAAGCCATCACCTTCGACACCGTGGAGGCCAAAGACTGGGTCAAGGCGACGCTGGAACAACTCGTCCCCGTCCGCGCCGGGCGCTTCATCGTGCACGGCCGGCATGACCGCACAAAAGTGTCGCCCAACAAGCTCGGTATCGAAATCGAGGCGGCGCTGGCGTTCGGCACCGGCCATCACGGCACCACGCGCGGCTGCCTGCTGCTGCTCGATTGCGCGCTGAAGGCGTATCGCCCGCGGCGCGTGCTCGACCTCGGCACCGGCACCGGCGTGCTGGCGATATCGGCGGCGAAAGCGCTGCGGATCAACGTGCTGGCGAGCGACATCGATCCGCTCTCGGTCCTGACAGCGCGCGACAACGCGCGGCTCAACGGCACGGCAGACCTGGTGGAGACCATACGCGCCACCGGATTCTCCGCGCCGGAATTCGCGCAACGCGGACCGTTCGATCTGGTGCTGGCGAACATTCTCGCCAATCCGTTGCGGCAAATGGCAACGCCGATGGCAGAGCACCTGGCGCCATCGGCGTTGGTCATTCTATCGGGCTTGCTGCCGCATCAGGCGCAAAGCGTGATCGCCACCTATCGCGCGCGCGAACTTGTCCTCGAACGGCAGATCCAGATCGAAGGCTGGAGCAGCCTGCTGCTGCGCAAGGCCGGGTGAGTGCTTTGCAGGATCGTCATTCCGGGATGGTCCGAAGGACCAGACCCGGAATTCTGATTTCGGGTTCGCGCTAACGCGCGCCCCGGAATGACCGTGATAGTTGTTGATGCGGTTTAATCCGGCGGTTTCTGCTGGCGGCGGGCGATGACGCCCTTCTCCTCGCGCAATGAGCGCTTGACCCGCGCCTCGACAAAGCGATCCAGAATCTGGACGATGACGCCGCGCTGTTTCTTGGCGATCGGAGGAATCGGGCCGCGGCGAAGCGGCGGCGAAAGTTTTTCAAACGTAAAAGCAGGCATGGTGTATCCCCTCACCGTTGAGTTGAAACACTCCTGGAATTCCCCCAGATTTGGTTGGATGAGCCGCCTGTGACAGCGGATTGTTCCATCCCGTCTAACGCAGGTGACACTGTTCAAGCATAAATTATGCCAAATTGGGCCGATTTGCGTCACATTGCAGACTTCTCCCCGCAATCGCCGGAGATAGAGAGACGATGTTCGAAGCCCATTTCCAGACATTCGAGGACCCCGAGGCCGGCGTGGCCCTGACCGCGCGGCTGTCGGCCTTCCGCGAGGAACTGGCGCGGCGGAAGCTGACCGGGTTCGTGATTCCCCGCGCGGATCAGCAGCAAAACGAATATGTCGCCGCCCTCGGAAGAACGGCTGGCGTGGCTGACCGGGTTCACCGGATCGGCCGGAATGGCGATCGTGCTGGTGCAACAGGCCGCGATATTCGTCGACGGCCGCTACACCCTGCAGGCTGCAAAGCAGGTCGATCGCAAGGCCTGGAGCATCGAGCCGCTGGTCGATCCGCCGCCCGAGAACTGGCTCGACCGGGCATCTTGCCGCCGGCGACCGCCTCGGATTTGATCCATGGCTGCACACTTCGGCGGCAGCCGAGCGGCTGGCCGCGGCCTGCGCCAAATGCCGGCGCGGAGCTGGTCGCGGTCGACGGCAATCCACTGGATTCGATCTGGACCGAGCGCCCGCCGCCGCCGCTCGCTCCGGTCGCCGTGCACGGCACTCAATTTTCCGGCGAAGCGGCGGCCGAAAAGCTCGGACGCATCCGGCTGGAGATCGCCACGCCTCGGCGTCGACGCGCTGGTGCTTTCGGATTCGCACGCGGTGGCGTGGACCTTCAACATCCGCGGCGCCGACGTCGTCGCATACGCCGCTGCCGTTGTCCTATGCGCTGGTGCCGAAGGACGGCCGTCCCACCGTCTTCATCGATCACCGCAAGCTGTCGAACAGCGCCCGCGACCATCTGGAACAGATCGGCGGATGTCGGGGAGCCGGAGGCGCTGACGCTGAACTCACCGGGCTGGCGCGGCGCGGCGCTTCGATCGCGCTCGACAGCGCGACCGCCGCCGATGCGCTGAGCCGCCTGATATCGGCCGCCGGCGGCAAGCCGGTGCGCGGCAACGATCCCGGTCAGCCTGCTCAAGGCCGTCAAGAACACCACCGAGATCGAAGGCACGCGCATCGCGCATCGGCGCGATGCGGTGGCGCTGGCGCGATTCCTCGCCTGGATCGACCGCGAAGCGCCGTCGGGCACGCTGACCGAGATCGATGCCGTCGAGGCGCTGGAGACATTCCGCCGCGACACCGGCGCGCTGAAGGACGTCTCGTTCCCGACCATCTCGGGCACCGGGCCGAACGGCGCCATCGTGCACTACCGCGTCACCCGCAAGAGCAACCGGCGGATCGCGCCCGGCGATCTCCTGCTGATCGATTCCGGCGCGCAATATGAGGACGGCACCACCGACGTCACCCGCACCATCGCGATCGGCGAACCGACGGCGGAGATGCGCGACCGCTTCACCCGCGTGCTGCGCGGCCATATCGCGATCGCACGCGCGGTATTTCCCGACGGCACCACCGGCGCGCAGCTCGATACGCTGGCGCGGCAATTCCTGTGGCAGGCCGGCATCGATTTCGAGCACGGCACCGGCCACGGCGTCGGCAGCTATCTTTCCGTGCACGAAGGCCCGGCGCGAATATCGAAACTCGGCACCACGCCGCTGAAGCGCGGCATGATCCTGTCCAACGAGCCCGGCTATTACAAGACCGACGCCTACGGCATCCGCATCGAGAATCTGGAACTGGTGGTCGGCGCCGACATCCGGGCGCGGAAAAGCCGGTGAACGCTTTCGAGACCCTGACGCTGGCGCCGATCGACCGCCGCCTGATCGATCTGAACATGCTGAGCGCCGACGAGCTGGCGTGGCTCAACGACTATCATGCCCGCGTCCGCCACACGGTCCGCCCGCATGTCGACGAGGCCACCAAAGTGTGGCTCGACGCCGCCACCGCGCCGCTGTCGCTGTAGACACCTGTCATTCCGGGACGCTATTGCGCGGCATCGAACCCGGAGATCGGCGAACATCGTCGTGCAGGGTTCCATGCTCGAGATTCCGGGTTCGCTCACTCGACCCGCGCCCCGGAATGACGGGCCAGTCTGCTGAACATCGAAGCCGCACTCCGAAACGCGTCTGCAGGGGAACCTACTGCCCGATCAGCTTCAGCCACTCGTCCTCGGTCAGCACCTCGACACCGTGCTTCTTGGCCTCGGCCAGCTTCGAGCCGGCGCCGGGACCGGCGACCACGTAGTCGGTCTTCTTCGATACCGAGCCCGCGGCCTTGGCGCCTAACCGCTCCGCCATCGCCTTGGCCTCGTCGCGGGTCATCTTCTCCAGCGCGCCGGTGAAGACCACGGTCTTGCCCGATATCGCCGAACTGCTCTTCGGCCTTTCGGCATCGAGGATGGTGACTTCCCGGGTCAGCCGCTCGACGATGCCGCGGTTGTGGCTCTCGCCGAAATAGGCCTTGATGCTGGCGATCACGGTGTCGCCGATCTGGTCGAGCGCGTCCATCTCGGCGATCGCCTCCTCGTCGCCGTGAGCGACCTTGAGGCAGGCGTCGTGAAACGCCTTCCATGAGCCGTAGCCGCGCGCCAGCGCCAGAGCGGTGGTCTCGCCGACCTGACGGATGCCGAGCGCGAAGATGAAGCGCTCAAGCGAAATCCGCCGCCGCTCCGCGATGGCGGCGAACAGGTTGCGCACCGAGGTATCGCCGTAGCCTTCGATTTCCTCCAGCCGGAGTTTTTCGTTGCGCGCCTCAAGCGTGAAGATATCGGCCGGCTCTTTGCACCCAGCCCTCGTCAAAGAAGTACTGGAGCTGCTTCTCGCCGAGGCCGTCGATGTCGAAGGCGCGGCGCGAGACGAACAATTTCAGGTGCTCGATCTTCTGGTACGGGACAGGCGAACTCGCCGGTGCAGCGGGCGCGCGAACCCTCCTCGCCCGTGGCGGTCTCTTCCTTCTCCACTTTTGTATGCAAGTAACAAGGGCATTTCTTCGGAAATTGAAAGGCCTCGGCGTCCTTCGGCCGCTTCTCGATGACGACGTCGACCACCTGCGGAATGACGTCGCCGGCGCGCTGGATGACGACGGTGTCGCCGATCCGGATGTCGCGGCCCTCGCGCAATTGCTCGCCGTCGCCGCCGATGCCCCTGATGTAGTCCTCGTTGTGCAGCGTGACGTTCTGCACGATGACGCCGCCGACGCCGACCGGCTCCAGCTTGCCGACCGGGGTGAGGGAGCCGGTGCGCCCGACCTGGATCTCGATATCCCTGAGCACGGTCATGGCGCGCTCGGCCGGAAACTTGTGCGCGATCGCCCAGCGCGGCGTGCGCGAGACGAAGCCGAGGCGCTCCTGCCAGTCGATCCGGTCGACCTTGTAGACGACGCCGTCGATGTCGTAATCGAGCCTGGCGCGCTGCTCCTCGATCTTGCGATGAAACGCGATCAATTGCTCGACCGAATGGCAGATCTTGGTCAGCGGGTTGGTCTTGAAGCCGCAGCGCTCGAACCAGGAGATCATGCCGGACTGGGTCTCCGCCGGCAGCTCAGCTCATCTGTCCCCAGGCATAGGCGAAAAAGCCGAGCGGGCGCGAGGCGGTGATGGAGGCGTCCTTCTGGCGCAACGAGCCCGCCGCCGAATTGCGCGGATTGGCGAACAGGGCTTCGCCGGCTTCCATCTGCCTCTTGTTGAGCGCGAGAAAGGCATGCTTGGTCATGTAGACCTCGCCGCGCACCTCGCAGATCCCGGGCACGTTGCGGCCCCTGAGCTTCTTCGGCACGTCCTCGAGCGTGCGGATATTGGCGGTGACGTCCTCGCCGCTCGACACCGTCGCCGCGGGTGGCCGCGGTGACGAGTTCGCCGTCCTCGTAACGCAGCGACATCGACAGCCCGTCGATCTTCGGCTCGGCGCTGAAGTCGATCCGCTCGTCCTCGTCGAGCTTCAGAAATCGGCGGATGCGGTCGACGAAGTCGCGCACGTCTGCCTCGGCAAAGGCGTTGTCGAGCGACAGCATCGGCACCGCGTGCCGGACCTTCCTGAATTTTCCTGATGGCGCCACGCCAATTTTTTGCGACGGCAATTCGCTGGTGACGAATTCCGGAAATCTGGCCTCGATGGCGTTGAAGCGCTGGCGCAGCGCGTCATATTCGGCGTCCGAAATCTTCGGCGCGTCTTCCTGGTAGTAGGCCCTGTCGTGGCGCTCGATCTCGAGCATCAGCCGCTTGTGCTCGACCTTGGCCTGGGCCTTGGTGAGGTCGGCGACATCGACCGGCGCTTTCTTTGACTTCACAGCCATGAGTGGGCGCTGTCTTTACGCCGTCGCCGCGCGCAGCAGCCGCTCGGCGGCGGCGCGGGCCTCGGCGGTGATCTCGGCGCCCGCCAGCATGCGGGCGATTTCCTCGCGGCGGTGATCGGCGGCGAGCGCGTCGACGCGGGTGGCGACGCGCTTGCCCCGGTCGAGCGCGTCCTTCGAGATCAACAGATGCAGGTCGGCTCTGGCTGCGACCTGCGGCGCATGCGTCACCGCCATCACCTGCACCTTGCCCGCCAGCCGCGCCAGCCGGGCGCCGATCGCATCGGCCACCGCGCCGCCGACGCCGGTGTCGATTTCGTCGAACACCAGCGTGGGGGCCGAGCCGCGATCGGACAAAACGACCTTGAGCGCCAGCAGGAACCGCGCCAGCTCGCCGCCGGAGGCGACTTTCATCAGCGGGCCTGCCCTGGTGCCGGGATTGGTCTGGACCCAGAACTCGACGCGATCGAAGCCCTGCGGGCCCGGCGACTTCGGATCCGATTCGATTTGCGTCATGAATTTGGCGCGCTCGAGCTTCAGCGGCGTCAGTTCGGCGTTGACGGCCTTGTTGAGTCTTCTCCGCCGATTTTGTCCGCGCAGCGGAGAGTTTGGTCGCCGCGGCGCTGTAGCGCTGGTCGGCTTCATCGGCCGCCGCCGCCAGCTTTTTCAACTGATCGGCGCCGGCATCGATCAGCGCCACGTCGGCGGCGTATTTTTTCGCCAGCGCCGCCAGGCCATCCACCGGCGTCGAATATTTGCGGGATGCTGCGCGAAGCGCGAACAGCCGCTCCTCGATGCGCTCGAGCTCGGATGGATCGAAGTCGGCCGCGATCAGCGCCGCGTTAAGGTGCTGGTCGGCCTCCTCCAGCGCGTTGATCGCCGCATCGATCGCCTTCACCGCGGGTTCGACCAGCGCGGGCGAATTTGCCGGCGCGGCGTTCCAGCCGGCGCACGGCGGCCGACAGCGCCGGGACCGGCGAATGGGCGCCGCCGACGGCATCCTGCGCCTCGCGCAGATCGGCCGCGATCTTCTCGCCCTGCATCATGGTGGTGCGGCGCTCGGCAAGCGCGGTCTCCTCGCCGTCTTTGGGCGCGAGCTGCTTCAGTTCGTCGGCGGCATGACGCAGATAATCCGCCTCGCGCGCGGCGCGCTCCATCTCGGCGCGATGCGCCTCGAGCACCGTGTTGGCGGCGCGCCTGGCGTCCCAGAGCAGCTCCAGCGCCGCGACGTCCTTTTCAAGGCCGGCAAACGCATCGAGCAGGCGGCGGTGGGTGGACGCATCGACCAGCGCCCGCTCGTCATGCTGGCCATGAATTTCGACCAGCGCGGAACCTACCGCCTTCAGGGTCTGCACGCTGATCGCCTGATCGTTGATGAAGGCGCGGGTGCGGCCGTCGGCAAGCTGGACGCGGCGCAGGATCATCTCGCCGGTATCGTCGAGCCCGTTATCGCTGAGGATCTTCGAGGCCGGATGCCCCTTCGGCACATCGAACACCGCGGTGACCTGGCCCTGCTCGACGCCGTGACGGACGAGCCCCGCGTCGCCGCGGCCGCCGAGCGCCAGCGCGAAGGCATCGAGCAGGATGGATTTGCCCGCGCCGGTTTCCCCGGTCAGCACCGCCAGCCCACGGGAAAACTCGATATCGAGCCGTTCGATCAGGACGATGTCACGGATCGACAGACGCGCCAGCATGAAAGATCAATTCCTAGCCGAGACCCAGTTTCTTGAAGGCCCTGGAAATATAGGACCCCTGATTCTCGCTCGGCTCGAGACCGCCGGACTTTACAAGATTATAGGCGTCCTTGTACCAGCGGCTGTCAGGAAAATTGTGTCCAAGCACGGCGGCCGCGGTTTGCGCCTCGCCGACGATGCCGATCGCCATATAGGCCTCGGTGAGCCGGGCCAGCGCTTCCTCGACATGCCGCGTGGTCTGATACTGGGTGACCACGATCTTGAAGCGGTTGATGGCGGCGGTGAAGTCGCGCTTTTCCATGTAATAGCGGCCGACCGCCATTTCGCGGCCGGCGAGCTGGTCGCGCGCGCCTTCGAGCTTGGCCTTGGCGCTGACGGCATATTCCGACGTCGGATATTTGCGGATCACCTCTTCGAGCGCGGCGATCGCCTTCTCGGTGCGGCCCTGGTCGCGGGTAATGTCCGGAATCTGGTCATAGTGCGAGGCCGCGATCAGGTATTGCGCGTAGGCAGCATCCGGGCTGCCCGGGTGCAGGGTGACGTAGCGGGTCGCAGCGCCGATGCAGCTGTCGTAGTCGCCGGCATTGTAAAAGGCGTAGGCCGACATCAGCAGCGATTTGCGCGCCCAGTCCGAATAGGGATGCTGGCGGTCGACTTCCTCGAATTTCTTCGACGCCGCCTTCGGATCCTTCTTGTTGTTCATCAGGTACAAGCCCTCATTGTAGAGCTTGTCGGCGGGTTCCTCGACGAAGGTGTCGTCCTTGGCCAGGAACTTGTCCCACAGCGCGCCGGTGCCGCATCCGCCCAGGGAGACTGCGAGCACGATCAGACCCGCGGCCAGACGCAGCTGGCGGCCAACCCGATCAAGACGCGCAACCGGGATTCCAGCCACTATCTTGCGTAGTTCGAGCGTCATACGCTGTGCCGACATGAATTCAAGACCTGACGCCTGTGATGCGGTGCCGTGCCCGCCGCGCGCCCTGAGCGTGGTCATGGACGCCATGATTGCCCTGCCCATGGTGCCTTGCCATGCGGGGCCTATGTAGCCGAAAAAAGTCCGTTAACCAACCGGATACGCAGGCAATTCGCCCGGATTAAGGCGGCTGGGCCCGATCGCGGCCGATCATGGTTACTTCGGTAAATCGGCACCTTGCCGGGTCCGTCGAGACGCCCAGCGACCCTCCGGACGTTTCGAAGGCGAAAGTCAGGACATTTCGAAGACGAAAGTCAGGAAACGTCGGGACCGTAGGCCGGGGCGATCATGCCGCCCACCATCCCGCTGCCGGCTTCGGCGTGAACGCGGGAACGACGGGCGGTTTCGCCCTCGATCACCCGCCAGGCGCTGCGATCGGCCATCAAGGCCGTCAGTACCGCGTGGTTGAGCTTGTGGCCGCCGCGCACCGAGCGATAGGCGCCGAGCAGGGGCAGTCCGGCGAGCGCGAGATCGCCGATCACGTCGAGCACCTTGTGGCGGGCGCATTCGTCGCTGTAGCGCAGGCCTTCGGTATTGAGCAGGCGGTCTTCGTCGAACACCACCGAATTCTCGAACGAGGCGCCGAGCGCAAAACCGGCGCTCCAGAGCCGCGCCGTGTCGTTCATGCAGCCGAAGGTCCGGGCGCGGCAAATCTCGCGGCGGAATCTTTCCGGGCTGAGTTCGAGCGCATAGCTCTGGCGGCCGATCACGGGATTGGCGAACTCGATTTCGATCTCGGCGCGGAACCCGGCCGCATAGGGGCGCAATTCGCCGAACGAATCGCCCATCGCGACCTGAACCGGCTTCAGCACCTGGATGAAGCGGCGCGAACCGGACTGGGTCAGAATACCGGCCTGATCGATCGCGGCGACGAAAGCCGCCGCACTGCCGTCCATGATCGGGACTTCCGGGCCGTCGATTTCGATCGTGGCGTTATCGACGCCCATGCCGCGCAAGGCCGCGAGCACATGCTCGGCGGTGGAAACCAGCGGACCCTGGCGGTCGCCCAGGACGGTGGCAAATTCGGTGGCAATCACGGCTTCCGCCGTGGCCTGAACCTCGCGGTCGCAACCATCGAGGCCGGAGCGGACAAAAATAAAACCCGCATCGACAGATGCAGGTCCGAGGGTCAAGTTGACGGGTAAACCGGAATGAACGCCGACGCCCGTCACGGTGGCTTGCGACCGAAGCGTTGTTTGCCGACCAAACTTCATTCGAAAACTGCCCACTACCGACTTACAAAGAGATCAGCACGGCCCATCGGGTCCGATTCGTTCTCTAAGTTCCCCAAGTCACGGCAGACAATAGCATTGCCCCAAAGCGCGCCAACTCACGCTTTTTTACCGATTGTTACCCTATCTCTGCCGCATTCGCGCCAAAGCTTAACCAAATTGCGCCGACTTTGGCGACGATTTCGGTCTTGCCATCTCAGCACGGAAAACATAATTAATCATTTAAAATCAGTTGCTTGGTAGAGAGCTGGCGCGCGCTCCCGGCCAAAAAAACAGGCCCCGGCTGAAGCAGCCGGGGCCATTTTTAACCCATCCGAATCGTAACAAACCTAGTTGGCCTGCCGGCGCAGGAAGGCCGGGATATCCAAATGATCGTCGCCCTGTGGCGGCGCAGCAACAGGTGCCGGGCGACCATGGACGTCCAATCCTTGCGGCGCGGGCCGACGAGCATATTCCGATACCGGCGGCTCGTTGGAGGCGATTTGCTGGGCGACCGAGCGCTGCGGCTTCCGCTCCGGCAGCGGCGGCATCGACATCGCCGGACCCGAGGCGCGGGCCGCGATCGGCGGCTCGGTCTCTTCGTCGCGGCGGCCGAGGCCGACATTGGCGAGGCGCTGCAGCAGCGACATCCTGGTCTTTTGCGGATGCTCCTCCTCGGTTTCGCCGCGGGCCTGCCGGATTTCGTTCTGCGCGGGCATCGGCAGATCCTCGAATTTCGGCATCCTTGGCGTGCGCGCAGGCGGCGCGTTCGGCCGCTTGCGGGATGAAGGTGTCCGGCGTCGGCTCCTGGGCCTCGACGCGCGCGGCGTCATGATCCGGGAACAATGACGGCTTCTGCGCGATCGGGCGAACCGTGACGTCGCCATAGGAAGCGGACTGCAGCGGTGCAGCCGACTGCGGGGCTTCCGGAGCGACCGCCGCGGCGATGGCCGCGAGCGCGGCACGTTCGACGCTGCTTGAGGCGCGGCGCGGCGCGGCGGGCGCCGCTTCCAGCTTCTGGGCGCGCTCGGCAAGGCGCGCATTGTCGGCGCGCAGCCGCGCCGTCAGATCGGCCAGGCGATTTTCCGGCGTGGCGGCCGACGCCACCGCGTTGGTCGCAGCCGCCGAGGACGCCGCCGTGTTGCGCGAGATCAGCGCCTGTTCGATGCCGGTGGCAACCACGGAGACGCGGATGATGCCATCGAGGCTTTCGTCGAAGGTGGCGCCGACGATGATATTGGCGTCCTGGTCGACTTCCTCTCGAATCCGGGTTGCGGCTTCGTCGACCTCGAACAGCGTCAGGTCCTTGCCGCCGGTGATCGAGATCAGCAGACCGCGCGCGCCCTTCATCGAGGAATCGTCGATCAGCGGATTGGCAATCGCGGCCTCCGCCGCGGTCAAGGCGCGCTTGTCGCCGGAGGCTTCACCGGTGCCCATCATCGCCTTGCCCATTTCACGCATCACGGCGCGAACGTCGGCGAAGTCGAGATTGATCAGGCCTTCCTTGACCATCAGGTCGGTGATGCAGGCGACGCCGGAATAGAGCACCTGATCGGCCATCGCGAAGGCGTCGGCGAAGGTGGTCTTTTCGTTGGCGACCCGGAACAGGTTCTGGTTCGGGATGATCAGGAGCGTATCGACCACCTTGTGGAGTTCGGCGATGCCGGCTTCCGCGGTGCGCATGCGGCGCTGGCCCTCGAAGTGGAACGGCTTGGTGACAACGCCGACCGTGAGGATACCAAGGTCCCGCGCGGTCTTGGCGATGACGGGCGCGGCGCCCGTACCCGTGCCGCCGCCCATGCCGGCGGTGACGAACACCATATTGGCGCCGGACAGATGGTCGCGGATTTCGTCGAGAACTTCCTGGGCCGCGGCCGCGCCGACATCGGGCTGCGAACCGGCGCCGAGGCCCTGGGTGACCTGGGTGCCCATCTGGATGATGCGCTGCGCCTTGGACATTGTGAGCGCCTGCGCGTCGGTATTGGCGACGACGAAATCGACACCCTGCAGTCCGGCGGTGATCATGTTGTTGACGGCATTGCCGCCCGCTCCGCCAACGCCAAACACGGTAATCCGCGGCTTCAGCTCGCTGATATCAGGGGGAGTAAGATTGAGTGCCATGGTTGCCTCTCGATTACGCGCGCGTTGGATCGCCCCGGCCGACGGCCGCGGGGGTTGGTGGAAGTCGAATGAGCCGAAAAAGATTCATCAGAAGCCTTCGCGAAGCCATCGTCCGACCTTTCCGAGATAGCCGTCAGTCCCTGTCATGAGCTGCCGCGTATGCCGCGGTTCGACGTGTTCAAGATGAGCGTATTGGGGATAGACCAGCAGGCCCGAGGGAACCGCGAACGACGCGCTCTTCGCCTCACTGGGCAGCCGGCCGAAGCCGAGAGGACGGCCGATCCGCACCGGCCGGCCGAGAATCTGGGTCGCAAGCTCGGCAATTCCGGTGAGCTGCGAGGCGCCGCCGCTCAGGACGACCTGCCCCTTCGGCTCTGCGGCAAAGGGGGAATCCGCGAGGCGGTCCCTGACCATTTCAAAAATCTCCTCGGCGCGGTGCCGAACGATGTTCGCGATCGTGGCGCTGGACACGACCTGCGGAACATCCCGCTCGCTGTCGCCGGCAGTCGGAACCGACATCAGCTCGCGCGCGTCTGACCCGCCGGTCAGCACGCTGCCATATAACGTCTTGATTCGCTCGGCATCCGCAATGCATGCGCTCAGGCCGCGCGCAAGATCCATGGTAATGTGCTGCCCGCCGACGGCAAATCCGCTGGCATGGACGAAGCGTCCGCCGGAATAGGTCGCGATCGTGGTGGTGCCCGCCCCCATTTCGACCACGGCGGCGCCGATATCGCACTCATCGTCGGTCAGGACCGACAGGCCTGCGACATAAGGATTCGCCGCCACGGCTTCGACGTTGAGATGGCAGCGCTCGACCACCAGCATCAGGTTCTTGGCGACCGTCGCATCCGCCGTGACGACGTTCATGTCGACGCCGAACTGGCGGGCCACCATGCCCCTGGGATCGCGAATGCCCTTGACGCCATCGAGCGCATAGCCGACCGGCAGCACGTGCAGCACGGTGCGGCCCTCGCCGGTGGCATGGCGCATGCCGGTAGAGGTGACGCGGGCGACGTCGGCTGATGTCACCGCGCCGCCCTTGATGTCGGCCGCGGCTTCGACCAATTGACCCTGCAGCCTTCCTGCCGAAACCGACAGCAGGACCGATTCGACCCGGACCTTGGCCATGCGCTCGGCCAGCGCCACCGCCTGGCGCACCGCTTGTTCGCACTCGGCGAGATCGACCACCGCGCCGGCCTTCACGCCGCGCGACTGGATCTGGCTGTAGCCGATCAACTCGACGGCATGGGTCCGTCCGCGCAGCGCATCGCTCGGCGGGCATCGGCTTCAACCGCGCGATCATGCAGGCGATCTTGCTGGTGCCGATATCGAGCGACGCCACCAGCGCGGTGCGCTTTTGCGGCACCGGACGCGTCTTCGGGGTTTGGTTGCGATCAAGGCCGGTCATGCATCACCGGCTTTCTTCTTGGGCTTCTTGAACAGTTCTTCCCGGGCTTTGGCCGCATCGTCGGACAACTGCACCGTCAGCCGGTCCGGCAGCCGCATGTCGACGGCGACGATATCGCGGGAGAACAGCCGGTCTTCCTTGTCGAGCCTGCTCAACGCCGCCAGCGCGGCGCCGACGTCGTTTTCCGGCAGCCTGATATCGAGACCGTCCTTGAGCCGCAGGTTCCAGCGCCGCTCGCCGACAAAAATCGCGGCTTTGGTCACCGAGCGCACCTGCGGATAGCGTGCGAGTAGCGCGAGGAAATCCCTTGCGCGGGTTTCGGCGCCCTTTCCGACCACCAGCGGCAGCGAGATGAAGCGGTGCGACAAATAGGGCTCAAGCACCACGCCGTCATCGGCGATCAGCGACAGCCGGCGATCCTGCTGCCACAGCGCGAACGCCGAACGTTCCGTGATGTCGATCTGGAGCTGGCCGGGATAAAGTTTCAGCACCGTGGCTTCGGCGATCCAGGGATTGGCTTTCAGCTTGTTGCGCACGGCAGCGGCGTCGAGGAACAACAGCGAGGAACGGCCATTGACGCCGCCGGTCGCGAGCACCTCGTCCTGGGTCAGTTGCTTGCGGCCGTTGATGGCGACGGCGGTAATGCGAAATCCGGCGGAATTGGCGATCGCATCACGGGTGTCGCTGAACGCCGAGGTCAACTCCTCGACGTGGCCGCCCTTGACGATGCCGAAGCCGGCGCTGCCCAGCAGGATCAGGACGGTCGCGGCGATCCCGGCGCGGTTCGGGAGATAGCGCTCGAGAAGCTCGATCAGCCGATGCGATTGTTCGCGCTCGCGGGACGGCCTGGCAGCGGCGCTGCCCAGGCCCAGCCGTTCGCGCAACAGCATCACCGCGCCGATGGCGGCGGCTTTCAGGTCAGCTTGGGGCCTCGGCGATCTCGGCGATCGAGCGAGGCGTCCTGCACCATCCATTGCACGAGCTCGTCAAATGTTATGCCCGCAAACGCTTGCGAGTTCTGGCACAAATGACGTCTCGGTCGTGCCGGGCTGGGGGGTGACGACCTCAAGGCAGAAGACGCCACCTGTTCCCTCGATGCGGTCGCGGAAAGCGGAAATCCGCAACAGCTCACGCCCCGGCAGCCAAGCGCCACATGCGCCGCCAGCGTTAACCTTCGGACTTCCTGGTAAACAAAGGGTAAATCAGGTTGAGGCAGGACACGATTTGATCCGCCTTCTCTGTAGTTTGCCCCGAAATCGTAAAGTTTTACCGATGAACGAGCCGGATCATCCCGGTTTACCCGGCCAAGGGGCGCCCGCACTACTTTTTAAGGCGTCTTATCGCCAGGGCGATCTGGTCGTGCAGGAAATCGACGAATTCGATGCCCTGCGCCTTGAGCGCCTTCGGATAGAGCGAGGCCTTGGTCAGCCCCGGCAAGGTGTTGGTTTCGAGAAAAATCGGACCCTTCTCCGAAACAATGAAGTCCGACCGGGAATAGCCGCTGCACGACAGCGCCCGGTGCGCCCTCAGCGCCTGATCCATGATTTGGGCGCTGGTTTCAGGCGCAAAACGCCCGGGGCAAATCTCCTGCGTCGATTTGGCCAGATACTTGGCTACGTAGTCGAACGGGCCCTCTGCCGGGATGATTTCGACCGGCGGGAGCGCGACAATCGAGCCATCCAATTGCTCCAGCACGCCGCAGGTCGCCTCTACGCCCGCGATGAACGGCTCGATCACATATTCTTCGATCCTTGCGGCGCGACGGACGGCGTCAAGGTCCTGGGTCGAATTGACGAAGATCAGGCCGTAGCTCGATCCGTCCCGCGCCGGCTTGGCGATCAGCCTGCCGTACTCGGCGAGCGCCGCTCTCGATGATCTTCCAGCGCCACGCCGGCCGGAGCCTTCACCCCCGCAATGCGCGGCAAAGCGCTTGGCCGCCGATCTTGTCGAAGGCGAGGTGCGACGACGCCGAGCCGGATCCGGTGAAGGCAATCCCGCGCATTTCGCACATCGCCTGCAAGCTCACCGTTCTCCGCCGTACCGCCGTGCAGGCCGAGCACCAGCACGCGGTCCTCGGCCTTCGCGTTGTCGAGCGCCGCTTCGATCCTCCCGAGGCTGGGCGTGCCCGGCCTGGAATGGCATCCTCGAACGGCCGCGAATGCTTCAGAAGCGCCTCGGACCGGGCTTCATGCACGGTGTCATCGACATCCCAAAACCACAGATCGGCTTCCGGCAGGGCCGAATGCAGCGCCTGGGCCGACGCCACCGACACCAGGCGCTCCTTGTTCGTGCCGCCAAAGAGAATGGTAATCCGCATCGCTTTTTCCGCCGGTCGCTGCTTTCGTTATTCCGGGATGTGCCGAAGGTGCGAACCCAGAATCTCATCATTTCGAGATTCCCCGATGTGCAATCGCACATCTGAGGTTCGCGCTACCGCGCGCCCCGGAATGACACTATGCCGGAATCCCGATCCGCTTGATCTCCCAGTGTAGCTCAATTCCGCTAATTTCCTTCACCCGCGCGCGAACGGTTTCGCCGAGGGTTTCGATATCATGGCCGGTCGCCGCCCCGGTGTTGATCAGGAAATTGCAGTGCATTTCCGACACCTGCGCGCCGCCGACGCGCAATCCGCGGCAGCCCGCGGCGTCGATCAGCTTCCAGGCACTGTTGCCGGGCGGATTCTGGAAGGTCGATCCGCCCGTCTTTTCGCGGATCGGCTGCGCGGTCTCGCGGTGGTTCTGCACCTCGTTCATCCGCGCCCGGATCGCGTCCGGCGCGGCGATCGCGCCCGCGAAAGCGCGCCGAGGTGAAAATGATCGAAGCATCGACGCCGCTGTTGCGATAGGCGAATTTCATGTCCGCGTTTGTAAACACCTGTTTCCTGCCGTCGCGGCCGATGCCGACGGCCTCGATCAGGACGTCCCTGGTCTCGGCGCCGTTGGCGCCGGCGTTCATGCGCAGCGCGCCGCCGACGGTGCCGGGAATGCCGTAGAAGAATTCGAGCCCGCTGATATTGGCCGCCGCCGCCGTTTCCGCCACGCGCTTGTCGAGCGCGGCGGCGCCGGCGCTGACGATATCGCCGTCGACGCCGGTCTCGCCGAAGCCGCGCGGGCTGAGCCTGATGACGACGCCCGGCATGCCGCCGTCGCGCACGATCAGGTTGGAGCCGACGCCGACGACGTAGACCGGAAGCTCGCGCGGCAAATGCGCGAGGAAATAGCCGAGGTCGTCTTCATCCGACGGCGTGAACAGCACCTGCGCCGGGCCGCCGACCCGAAACCATGTCAGCTCGGCGAGCGACTGGTTCGGCAACAGCCGCCCGCGCAGTCGCGGCATCGCCGCCTTGAGATCGGGCGTGATGTCGGGGAAGGTCAGCTGCTCACCTCTCACCTCAGCGCCTTTAATTCGCCCGGCAGCGCGTAGGCCCATTGCGTGATATTGCCCGCTCCGAGACAGACGACATAGTCGCCGCTTGCCGGCGATGCCGCGGACCACACCGGCCAGTTCGGCGGCATTCTGCAGCGGGATGACTTCGCGATGGCCGTGCGCGCGCAGGCCCAGCACGAAATGATCGCGGTCGATGCCCGATATCGGCGCCTCGCCCGCCGGATACACTTCGGCGACGACG
Organism: uncultured Alphaproteobacteria bacterium; assembly: GCA_963735835.1. Classification (GTDB taxonomy): domain Bacteria; phylum Pseudomonadota; class Alphaproteobacteria; order Rhizobiales; family Xanthobacteraceae; genus Bradyrhizobium. Next base: position 107,569 of record CAVTNA010000061.1, read on the forward strand.
ACGGTGTCGGCGTCGTTGAAACAGGTGCAGAATTCCTCGAACAGCGATTGCAGCCGGGTGAAGCGATGCGGCTGCACCACGGCAATGATCTTGCCGTTGGTGGATTCCCGCGCCGCCTTCAGCACCGCCGCGATCTCGACCGGGTGATGGCCGTAGTCGTCGATGATGGTGACGCCGTTCCATTCGCCGGTGCGGGTAAAGCGCCGCCGCACGCCGCCGAAGCCCGCGAGCGCCTTTCGGATGGTGTCGTCCGCAAGTCCCAGTTCATGCGCCACCGCGATCGCCGCCGTGGCGTTGAGCGCATTGTGCCGCCCCGGCATCGGCAGATGGAGATCCCTGATCTCGTGCGCCGCATCGGTCTTGCGATCGCGAAACGCGACCGTGAATTTCGAGCCGCCGCCCATCGGAACAAGATCGACCAGCCGCGCATCGGCCTGCGGATTTTCGCCGTAGGTGATGATGCGGCGATCCTCGATCTTGCCGACGAGGGTCTGCACCACGGGATGGTCGATGCACATCACCGCGAAACCGTAGAACGGCACGTTCTCGACGAAATTGCGGAACGCGTCCTGCACCGCCTCGAACGTCTTGAAGTGATCGAGATGTTCGGGATCGACATTGGTGACGATGGCGACATCGGCCGGCAGCTTCAAGAACGTGCCGTCGCTCTCGTCGGCTTCCACCACCATCCACTCGCCGGCCCCGAGCCGGGCATTGGTGCCGTAGGCATTGATGATGCCGCCATTGATGACGGTGGGATCGAGATCGCCGGCATCGAGCAGTGCGGCGACCATCGAGGTGGTGGTGGTCTTGCCATGGGTGCCCGCAATGGCGACGCAGCTCTTCAGCCGCATCAGCTCGGCCAGCATTTCGGCGCGGCGCACCACGGGAATGCGCTGGGCGCGCGCCGCCATCAGTTCGGGGTTGTCGCGCTTGATCGCGGTCGATACCACCAGCACATCGGCGCCGTCGACGTTCTCGGCCTTGTGGCCGATGGTGATGGCAATGCCCTTGTCGCGCAGGCGGCTGACATTGGCGCTTTCGGAGACATCGGAGCCCTGCACGGTGTAGCCGAGATTGCACAAAACCTCGGCGATGCCGCTCATGCCGATACCGCCGATCCCGACGAAGTGGATGGGTCCAATTTCGCGCGGCAGTCTCATGAGGCTGTTCCTGTCATCGGATGTACTGGATGCCCCGCTTTCGCGGGGCATGACAAGGGGTTTTTCCGTCATTCCGGGGCGCTCGCAAAGGCGAGCGAACCCGGAATCTCGAGATTCCGGATCAGCCCGCTTCGCAGGCTGTCCGGAATGACGAGGTGTCAGATTCCGGCTACTTTCATCACCAGATCGGCCAGCCGTTCGGCGGCGTCCAGCCGACCGACCGAGCGGGCGCTGGCTGCCATCGCGGCCAGCCGCGCAGGATCGGCGGCCAGCGCGGAGATTTCGGCGGCCAGCCGGTCCGGCGTGAAATCTCCTGCGCAATCCGAAGCGCGCCATTCGCCTGCGCCAGCACGCCGGCATTGGCGAACTGGTCCTGGTCGATCGCGCCGGGCAGCGGCACCAGGATCGAGGGGCGACCGATGGCGGCAAGCTCGGCCACGGTGCCGGCGCCCGATCGCGAGATCACCAGATGGCTCGCGGCCAGCCGCGCCGGCAGATCGCTGAAGAACGGCGCCAGTTCGGCGCTGATCTTGAGCCGGTCATAGACCGCGCGCACGCGCGCCATGTCTTCCTCGCGCACCTGCTGGGTGAGGACCAGCCGGCTCCACAGCGCCGGCTCCAGCCGCTCGATCGCGCCGGGCACGATGTCGGCCATGACGCGCGCGCCCTGGCTGCCGCCGACCACGAGCAGCCGCAACGGACCGGTCGATTCGGGCGCGACATATTTCACCGCCGCCGCCGCAAGGATCGCGGGGCGCATCGGCGTGCCCACCGTGGTTGTCTTGCCCGAAAGCTGCTGGATCGCGATCGAGCACGCCGGGCAGCGAGGTCGCGATCGCGTTGACGCGTCCCGACAGAAAACGGTTGGCGCGGCCGAGCACCGCGTTGGCGTCGTGAATGATGCCGGGTACGCCGAACAGCCGCGCCGCCAGCAGCGGCGGCAGCGTCGGATAACCGCCGAAGCCGACCACGGCCTTGGGCTTCAACCGGCGCATCAGGTTGAGCGACACGGCGGTGCCGGCCGCCAGCATCAGGCCGGTATAGGCCAGCGACCATGGCGCACGGCCGCGCACGGTCTCGCTCGGCACCACGTCGATCGTGTCCTTGGAAAACAATCCGCTGTAGCGCACGGCGCGGAAGTCGGTGGCGAGCCGCACGCGCAGCCGCGCCTGATCAGTTCGACGCCGAGCGCCTCGGCGGGAAACAGATGGCCGCCGGTGCCGCCCGCGGCCAGCAGAATGAGAGGAGAAGTGGTCATGGGTCGCAGTCGCAAATTGGAAACGTCATTGCGAGCGCAGCGAAGCAATCCAGCGTAACCGCAGAAAAAGTTCTGGATTGCTTCGTCACTTCGCTCCTCGCAATGACGAAGAGCGCGTCTTTGGCGTCAGGTCAAGCGTAGCTGCCGACCTTGTTGGCGTCGCCGATCGATTCCATCTCGGTGCGCGGCCGTTGCCTGGTCAGCGCCAGCATCATGCCGACGCCGTAGGCCAATGAGACCATCGACGAGCCGCCATAGGAAATGAACGGCAGCGTCATGCCCTTGGCCGGGATCAGCTGCAGATTGACCGACATGTTGATCGCGGCCTGCACGCCGAACAGGATCGCAAGCCCTGAGGCCGCGAACCGCGCGAACATGTCCTCGGTGGCGTAGGCGCGCGACAGCGCGCGGATCACGACGAAGGCGAACAGCGCGAGCAGCGCGAGGCAAAGGATGATGCCGAATTCTTCCGCCGCCACCGCGAACACGAAATCGGTGTGGCTGTCCGGCAGGCTGCGCTTGGCGATGCCTTCGCCGGGACCAAGTCCGAACCAGCCGCCGTTGTAGAAGGCCTCCATGGCGGTATCGACCTGGAAGGTGTCGCCCGACGCCGGATTCATGAAGCGCTTGATGCGGCCGGCGACGTGCGGCACCAGAAGATAGGCGCCGAACAGCCCGGCGCTGGCGGCGCCGGCAAGGCCCGCCACCCAGATCATCCGCATGCCCGCGATGAAGAACAGCGCGCCCCACACCATCAGGATCAGCATGGTCTGGCCGAAATCGGGCTCCATCACCAATAGCGAGACCAGCGTCAGGAGCAGCACCAGCGCCATCGAGGTCGCCGGCATTTCCGGCCGCCGCGCCGATTCCGCAAACAGCCACGCCGCCAGCACCACGAAGGCGGGCTTGGCGGATTCGGAAGCCTGGATGTTGACGCCGATCAGGGTGATCCAGCGCCGCGAACCCTTGACCTCCGGCCCGATCAGCAGCGTCGCCACGATCAGCGCGATCGAGACCGCGAACACGATCAGCGCGGTGCGGCGGATCTGCCGCGGCGACATGAAGGAGACGCCGATCAGCACGATGAAGGAAGGCAGCAGAAAGAAGACGTGGCGGTTGAAGAAGTGGAAGGGATCGAGCCCGATCCGGGTCGCCACCGGGGGGCTTGCCGCCAGCGAAAGAATGATGCCGCCCAGGATCAGCGCGAGGATCGCCCCGAGCTGGAGGCGGTCGACGGTCCACCACCATTCGCTGAAGGGGCTGCGTTGTTCACGGGAGAGCATGGGCATTCCCCGGGGCCTCAAGGGTTTGCCCATTGGTCGCCCATGATGGTTTCCAAGGGGTTAACGGAGTGACGATCTTCTTATCCCTCCCCCTTGTGGGGGATACCTGCACTCCGAAACCAGCCATACTGGCACCTTGAGGCATGCGCCTTCGCGGTCTCGGGTATAATGACGCCGAATTTCCTTGTGCGGCGTGTCGTGGACCGGACTATTAAGCGGCAGCTCAGGAGAGCGTTGATTGCGCGCGCGATGCATGAACTGTATTAAACGACCATGCAATCGCGAATCAAGCTAGCATGCGGAGCGAGCAAAGGAGCGATCTCTGAGGTCCGTACTCAAGGGACTATCCCATGACCTCGCGCGTCTGGACGAGTCTGCTTCTGGCGCCATTGTTGATGCCCCTAGTGTTTAGCTCAGTTTTCCTGAGCTCGTCCGGTACAGCATGCCGTGACTCTCGTTCCTGATCCTGATGATACCGACCTGCATCATCTCGTACGGCACGACGATGTTCCTCTTTTCGGTTTCCTGAGTTGCTTCGTCGGTGAAGGTCGCCGGGTCGACGGACGCCCACAGGTCGCGGGTGGTCGTGCTCAGACCCGCTTTGGCGGCATCCGCACTGAGGAGGATTCCCAGGACCGATAGTGCAAGGATCAAGACACGCATGGCCTATTCCTCCTTCATTCGTACAAACACTCCCGTGAAGCCCTCACTTCCGGCGGTGTCCAAATCTCAGGAACGTCCAGACTTGCCTTGACGAATACGATCCACCGTCAGGACAGATCTCTCTACTGACGCACCACGCTCACCGCGGCTGTGCCGCTGTCGATCATATCGAGCTCGCGCGCGGCAGCACGGCTCACGTCGATGATGCGGCCACGGCGAAAAGGACCACGGTCTGTTATGCGCACGACGACCGTCTTGCCGTTGCCAGCGTTTCTAACCAGCACCTTAGTTCCAAAAGGCAACGTGCGATGAGCAGCCGTAAGCCCCGCAGGGCCGGTTGCTTCACCGCCTGCGGCAACTCGGCCGCGATAGAAGGAAGCCATTCCCTCTTCAGCGCGTACTGGATAGACCGCAGCGGAAGCTAATGCGATAGCCAATGACAATTTGAGGGCGACCATGGTCTGTGAACGCCAGCCGATCTACAATGTTCCCTTCACCAAGGCAGTGTTCGCTCGCGAGCCTTTTTTGAGGATGCATCAGGTCAACCCTGGTGATCTGCAATAGAGTAAGGGAGGCTGCCATGTGTGGGCAGCCTCCCTCGATGCCTTGATGCAATCCCCCACCCGCCTGCCCCGTCATGGGGACTCATCCCAACGTGGAGATGAAACGACAAGGCTCACGCCCATCCCGAACGCGACGTGTGGGCTTCCGATCGGTCTTGAACCACCGTTGTGCGACCTCGGCGTTCGTGGCACAGCGCTCGAGCCAGCGAGCCACGAGAAAATCAACCCGCGCGGCAAATCGCAGTTGGGCCGCTGCCAGCACAAGCCTCGCGTCCAAGCTCTGATCGGATGGTCTCTTAACGTCGTTGCGGGCGTTCATCTTGCCCTCCTGCCGGTTCGGCGGAGGGAGCGCCCTGCGCCGAGAGTTACACTCTTGCTTTGCGGATCAGCCCCGCTTCGAGCTGAAAATTCGGACCTCGTGTCATCACGGACATGCACGACCAATCGGCCAGCCGAATAAGCGGCCGGACGCGGACGGCAGTCTCTGCGATGTCTGTGCGTGCGTTGCGCATTACGGTCCTCAAGAGTGCAGGCAATTTCGCCCGCGACGAATGTCATGATCTAAACGCAGAGAAAATTCAGCGCGTCAAATGTTTTATGTTCACGAGGTGCGGAATTTGTTGCGACTAGCAATTTTCGAACGCCGGCGCGGCCGGCTGGGTTCGAAAATTTCTGGCTATGGTCAATTGGCGGAAGTGGCAGTTCAATTCGTCAAGTCCGGTCTACCCCAATCGGAAGGGTAGGCATGCCCGTTCTGGGTCAGGACGAAATGCTTGCTGCGAGCAGATGTTCTCCGCATTGGCCCCCACAACGAACATCGCTCGATAGGTCGGCATGTGCGTTCGGTGTCAATATCGAAGTGGTGATGAATTCAGTTTGCGACTGAGGCTTCCTCACCGGCACGGGTGCGTCGGCTTTGCTGGATGTGCCGTTTTCGGATGGTGGTCGTGCAGGTACGAAGCCAAATGGTTTCGAACTATGACGTCCCCGGCCACGGCTGTTTCGAAGAGATTTTCCCGCACGTCGCGCGGCAAGTCAGGGCCACAACGCGAGCGCGGTCTTGCCCAACAAACGTTCGAATTCGAGTTGAGTTATTCATCATATTTATTGGACCGCGCTGTTCCAAGAAATCCTCATCGGCTGGCGTGCGACACCCATGCACCGTTGTTTTGGGAGAGTGAGCCGCTACTGACGTTCGCCCATATCCCGCTCCCAAAGAGCAACAGAGCCAGACCAAGTCCGAGTATTTGGTTCAATTCCTTACTCCGTTTTGCACTCACAATCTCAATAACTGCGCCAACTGACAAACGTTGGCGTATCAACGTTAATCGTCGTGATCCTCTTCCCGGTGAACGAACTCTCGATGAACTTCCCGCCCTAGCGTCCCCGGGCTGTTTCTTCGGACACCGAAGATTTTCAACCCAATGGTCGAGGGCGGTCATCCTTCAATTATGAGCCCACGGAGGGACGGTTCAAGCCAGCTATCCTGCCACAATCAAACTGACTCCGTATCTTCGTTCGTGAGTCGATGTCCGGGTCAAAAGGGCAAAATACTCGCTGCGAGCAGATGTTTTCTGCTTTGGCCCCCCACAACGGGGCGCGGGCACGCAGCCTTGACCGATTGTGCTGTTTGCGCTGTGGCGACGCCAGCGCGGTGGGCCTGCAACGTTTGGATGATAAACGGATAGCGAGAGTATCCGAGACTGACTTCACAAGGAGAATGTCATGCCCAGGACGAAGGTGTCCGTCCCTGATGTAGCCGAGGTCGCCCGCGGTCTGTGGTCAAACGCCATTCGCGCCGGCGACATGCTGTTCATCTCCGGCCAGGTAGCACGTCCCTTTGAAGGTGGCACCGGGATCGTCGGGAAGGATGAGTACGAGCAGACCAGGCAAATATTTTCACGCATTGATCGCATCATCAAAGCGGCCGGTGGAACGATGGACAACCTGGTCAAGATGACGATCTACATGGTCGATATCAGGAACAATACCGAGGTCTGGCGCGCGCGCCGCGAGTTCTTTACCGGAGATTTTCCCGCTTCCACGCTGGTAGAAGTGCGATCCCTTGCAAAGCCGGAAGTGTTGGTGGAGATAGAAGCCGTCGCCTATCTGGGCAGGGGTTAAGATTCCGCTCGGGCTTATCCTCCAGCACCGGTCTGCAATGGTGGAAATTAATTGGAGGGCGTCGCCGGCAACGGGACGAGCAGAGTATATTGGGTGCCATGCGTCGGCCTGAGCCGTGTCAATTCGGCGCCCAACTGCTCGGCCATCGCGTTGACGAGGCGCGTGCCGAGCCGCTTGCTGGTTGCGGGGTTGAAGTCGGAAGGCAGTCCAACTCCCTCGTCACTGACCGAAATCAAGACGGTCGTCTTGTCCTGTTGGACGAGCCGCACCCGAATTGCGCCTTGAGCGCCTTCAGGATAGGCATATCTGCCGGCGTTCAACACCAGTTCGTTGATGATCAAGGCCAGGAGGATGGCGCGGTCGGCGGCGAACTGAATTTCCCCGGGTGCATCGAACTGGACTTCGCAGGGAGCGACCGTGGGTTTCACATCGTCGATGACTTCCCTCAAATATGCCACCAAATCTATGTTTTCATAATCGGCATTGTAGGCGAGACGATTATAAGCCCGGCCGACGGCAGAAATGCGGGTGGATGCCTCCATCAGTCTTTCGCTCAATGCCGGATCACCGACGGCGTTCGCCTGCAGGTGAAGCATGCTGGACACCACCTGCAGGCTGTTCTTTACCCGGTGGTTGACCTCCTTGAGCAAAATCTGGTGACGGTCGAGCGCGGCTTCCAGCTTGCGCTGGTATTGCTGCTGCTCGATAGCCATGCCCAGGATATTTGCCGCGCCTTGCAGAAAAGCAATGTCATGCTCGCCGAACTCGCCTTCGGATCGACTATCGACCTCGAGTACACCGAACGGCGAGCCATCGCCTTGCAAAATGACGTTCATCGCGCGGCGGACGCCGTGCTCGACAAGCAATTCCGGGGTTCTAAACCGCTGCTCGTTTTCGAGATGATTTGGAAATGACGGGCTTGCCGGTTTGCAAGGCATAACCAGCGGGCGAAGCCAGATCGGCCCCAACGGTGGCATGACCAATAACGCCCTTGTCCCAGCCGACGCCGGCACAAACGAGCAGACGATTTTCCGCCGGAATATATTCCAGTACTTTGCAGAACTCGGCACCCAGCCCTTCCGCGGTCATTTGCGCGGTGTGTTTGAGCAGATCGGTAAAGCTCGTTCGCTGCAGAGCAAGGACCCCGAGTTCGGCAAGCAACTCCTGCTGCCGAATCCGCAGACGGAGCGCGCGCCCCGCCAAATCCTCGGGACTATTGTCGCCGGCCTTCCGCTCAATGAGGGGTTCGTCTTGATCCGATGATGAACTCATGCCTGTCCGTAGCACAGCCAGCTTGCGAGGGTATGGAACTTCAGCTTGGACCGGCCATCAATTTCGGGGAACCCATGACCTTGAGCCCTTTTGAGGCCAAGTTCCGTCGCGGGTACCGACTGTCGCGCGCCTGCTTTTGGCGCCCGGGCATTAATCCGATTTACTGCATTTCATCACATGAAGTTCGACCCCGGCGGCGACCGAACGCGCTGGCGAGACGTCAATGGTACTCAGCAAGAGATCCTCAAAATCGAATGTGAAAAGCCTGACGATTCCATCCGGCACTTCTTCTCGCCAACCAATGATCTGATGTCCATTCGCAAAATCTCGTTTTATCTCCCAGGCGCTTTTTCCGTGCTCCGTTCGAAATGCAGGCCGAGTTGGGTCCTTGATTATCTTGAGGATCGTTTTATCGACGACCTGAAGTCGATAGCGTATCACCGGTGTTTCGAAATCAGCGCCGGTAATTGCTATTTCCTTGGAACGCAGTTCTGGCAATTGAGCCTTTGCGGCAAAGGATTGGTAGCAATCAACCGTCACGGCAGGCAGCGATTCAGGGGAGCGTTGCGCGTGGACAAGCGTGGTCATCGCCAACAGGAACCCAAGACTGAGTGCTTTCATGTAACCCTCCATGCCGCAGCTCACTCCTAATGTAGCCTCTTATAGCCTATTACTGCTCTGGTCGCCTTACCCTCTCGATCACAACTTGCCACGATCTTCAACCCGGCATCGAACAGCGTCGTCCGTAGCACCAAGTCAAAATTCTGGCCAATATCCGGAGAGGGGTCATTCCCGACCGAATTAGGCAGTCCGCGCGATGTCCGTTTTCCACCCGTTACTTTGCTTCCAGCTACGGCGGCAGGCCTCACACCACCGGCTTGACGCCCGGCAGCGCCGTGACGAGATCGCGGAAGCGCGTGCCGCGGATTTCGAAATTGCGGTACTGGTCGAACGAGGCGCAGGCCGGCGACAGCAGCACCACCGGATCGGCGAGCCCGGAGGCTTCCGCGTCGCGCGCGGCATGGGCGACCGCGACCTCGAGCGTTTCGGAGATCTCGTGCGGCACGCGTTCGCCGAGCGTGCCGGCAAATTCCTGCGCCGCCTCGCCGATCAGATAGGCCTTGCGGATGCGCGGAAAATATTCGGCGAGGCCGGTGATGCCGCCGGTCTTCGGCTTGCCGCCGGCGATCCAGAAGATATCGGCGAAACGACGACAGCGCATGCGCCGCGGCATCCGCATTGGTGCCCTTGGAGTCGTTGACGAACAGCACGTTGCCGCGGCGGCCGACCTGCTCCATGCGGTGCGCGAGGCCGGGAAAGCTGCGCAGGCCGTTTTGCAGCGTTTCGGTCGAGACGCCGAGCGCGAGCGCGCAGGCCGACGCGCAGGCCGCGTTCTGCGCGTTGTGCAGGCCGCGCAGCGAGCCGATGCCGCCGATCCGCGCGATCTCGCTGCGCGCGCCGCCGGAGGCGCGCACGATGGTTTCGCGCTCGACATAGATGCCGTCGGGCAGCGGATTCTTCACGGAGATCCGCACCACGCGCTGGCCGGCCTGCTCGATGCCGGTCGGCGGTGTTGCGGCACCAGCCGTCGTCGACGCCGACGATCGCGGTGCCCTGCGTCTGCACGCCGGCGACCAGGCGCTCCTTCACCGCGGCGTAGTGCTCCAGCGTGCCGTGGCGATCGATATGGTCTTCGCTGACATTGAGCAGGATGCCGACGGACGGATCGAGCGAGGGCGCCAGATCGATCTGGTAGGACGACATCTCGATCACGTGGACGCGCCCCATGCGCGGCGGCTCCAGCGACAGGATCGCGGTGCCGATGTTGCCGCCCATCTGGGTGTCGTAGCCGGCGACCCGCATCAGATGCGCGATCAGCGCCGTGGTGGTCGATTTGCCGTTGGTGCCGGTGATGGCGACGAACGGCGCGTCCGGCGCATGACGGCGCCGCTCGCGGCAGAACAGTTCGATGTCGCCGATCACCTCGACGCCGGCCTGTCGCGCCGTCAGCACGGTCCAGTGCGGCGCCGGATGGGTCAGCGGCACGCCGGGCGTCAGCACCAGCGCCGCGAAATTCGCCCACGACACCGTGCGCAGATCGGCGGTGATGAAGCCGGCCTGCGCCGCCTTGGCGACGTTGTCGGCGCTGTCGTCGCCCGCGATCACTTCGGCGCCGCCCGCCTTCAGCGCGTGGCAGCTCGCAAGGCCGGAGCCGCCGAGGCCGAACACCGCGACCGTCTTGCCCGCGAAGGAGGTGACGGGGATCATAGTGCGCAGCTCACCGCAGCTTCAGCGTGGAGAGGCCGGCCAGCGCCAGCATCACCGAGATGATCCAGAACCGGATCACGATCTGCGGCTCGGTCCAGCCCTTCTGCTCGAAATGATGATGCAGCGGCGCCATCCGGAACACGCGCTTGCCGGTGAGCTTGAACGACACCACCTGCACGATCACCGAGACCGCTTCGAGCACGAACAGGCCGCCGATCACGGCCAGCACGATCTCGTGCTTGATCGCGACCGCGATCGCGCCGAGCATGCCGCCGAGCGCGAGCGAGCCGGTGTCGCCCATGAAGATCGAGGCCGGCGGCGCGTTGAACCAGAGGAATCCGAGCCCGGCGCCGAGCACCGCGCCGCACAGCACCGCGAGTTCGCCGGTGCCGGCGACGTAGTGGATCTGCAGATAGTCGGAGAACACCGCGTTGCCGGCGAGATAGGCGATCATGCCGAAGCTGGCCGCCGCGATCATGACCGGCACGATGGCGAGCCCGTCGAGACCGTCGGTCAGGTTCACCGCATTGCCGGCGCCGACGATGACGAACGCGCCGAACAGCACGAAGAACCAGCCGAAATTGAGCACCACGTCCTTGAAGAACGGAATCGCCAGCGAGGTCGAGAACGCGTCGCGGCCGAGCCGGACCAGCGCGTAGCAGGCGGCCAGCGCGATCACGGCCTCGATCAGCGAGCCGGATGCTTGCCGGCGAAGCCGCTATGGCTCTGCTTGGTCACCTTCAGATAGTCGTCGTAGAAGCCGACGAAGCCGAAGCCGAGCGTCACCGCCAGCACGATCCAGACATAGGGATTGAGCGGATTGGCCCACAGCAGCGTCGAGACCACGAGGCCGGACAGGATCATCAGCCCGCCCATCGTCGGCGTGCCCTTCTTGGTGAGCAGATGCGATTGCGGGCCGTCGGTGCGGATCGGCTGGCCCTTGCCCTGGCGCAGCCGCAGATGATCGATGATCCAGGGCCCGAACAGGAACACGAACAGCGCGCCGTCACCATCGCCCCGCCGGTGCGAAAGGTGATGTAGCGGAACACGTTGAAGAAGCCGACGGAACACGCCCAAGCCGGGAACCGTGTTGGAAAGCTCGATCAGCCAGTAAAACATTCGATTCGCCCTATCCCGCGGCTTCGTCGTGCGCGGTCTTGCCGGGAAAGCGCTTTTCGAGCGCATTGACAATCGGTTCCATCTTCGAGCCGAGCGATCCCTTGACCATGATCGCATCGCCGGCGCGAATCGCCGCAGACGACCTGCGCTTCGAGCCCGGCCGCAGCTGTCGGCATAGCCGCCCCGCTTGCCCGTGGCAAGCGCGTCCCACAAGTTGCGCATCAGCGGGCCGCAGCAATAGACCAGATCGATGCGGTCGGCCTCGATGGCCTCAGTCGAGCGCCGCGATGCAGCGCCGGGCTGGTCGGCCCGAGTTCCAGCATGTCGCCGAGCACCGCGATGCGCCGGCCGCTGCGGGCCGACCGCGGCCTGGCCGAGCACGCGAGCGCCGCCGCCATCGAGGCCGGATTGGCGTTGTAGCTTTCGTCGATCAGCGTCGCCTCGCCATCGGCCAGCCTGCAGCGCGCGCCGCGCGCCGCGGCCTGATGCCGCCGGCTCGATCTGCGACAGCGCCAGCGCCGCGAGCGCGAGATCGGCGCCGGCGAGCGCGGCGGCGGCCAGCACCGCAAGCGAGTTCATCGCCATGTGGCGGCCGGGCACGCCGAGCTTGTAGGTCACGTCATGGCCGAGGATATTGGCATGCACGGCCGAACAGGCTGCATGCAGCGCCAGGTCGATCAGCCGCGCGTCGGACTTCTCGTCGGCGCCGAACGAGACGATACGGGCTATGCCGCGCTGCTCGGCGCGCCGCTGCAGCCGGGCGAACTGCGAATTGTCGCGGTTGAGCACCACCGCGCCGCCGGGCTCGACAGCCTGCGAAGATTTCCGCCTTGGCGTCGGCGATCGCCTCGATGCCGGCGAAGAATTCGAGATGCACCGGCTCGACCGTGGTGATCGACCGCGCACGTGCGGCCGCACCATCTTCGACCAGCGGCGCGATCTCGCCGGCGTGGTTCATGCCGATCTCGAAGACCGCAAACGCACGCGTGGCCGGGCAGCGCGCCAGCGACAGCGGCACGCCCCAGTGATTGTTGAAGGAGGCGGCCGAGGCGTGGCGTCGGCGCCTGCGCGCCAAGCACGCGGCGCAGCGCCTCCTTGGTGCTGGTCTTGCCGACCGACCGGTGACCGCGATCACCTGCGCCGTCGAAGACGCGCGCGCGCGGCACGCGCGAGATCGACCAGAGCCGTCGAGCACGTCGTCCGACGACCAGCAGCGGCGCATCGCCGGCGAATCTTGTCGCGCTGGGCGGTCATCGACCACCGCCAGCGCCGCGCCCTGCGCTTCAAGCGCGCGCGCGCTGACGAAATCATGGCCGTCATGGACGTCGCCCTTGATCGCGAAATAGGCCTCGCCCGGCTGCGACGGTGCGGCTGTCGATGGAAAGGCCCGTGACCGCTTCCGGCAACGCGCCGCTGACAGCGCGGCGCGCATCGCTGCGCCATCGCGCCGGAGGTCCACAGCGGCGCCGCGCTCATGCGACCCTCGGCGCAAGCGCCGCGGCGACCGCCTCGTGATCGCTGAACGGCAAGATCTGGTCGCCGACGATCTGGCCGGTCTCGTGGCCCTTGCCGGCGATCAGGAGCACATCGCCCGGCTGCAGCGCCGCGATCGCCGTGCCGGATCGCCTCGGCGCGATCGCCGATCTCGCTGGCGCCCTTCGCGGCGCTCAGGATCGCGGCGCGGATCGCCGCCGGATTTTCGCTGCGCGGATTGTCGTCGGTGACGATGACGCTGGTCGGCATTCTCGGCGGCGATCGCGCCCATCAACGGACGCTTGCCGGCGTCGCGGTCGCCGCCGGCGCCGAACACGACGACGAGCTTGCGTTTCGCGTAAGGCCGCAGCGCCTGCAGCGCCTTCGCCAGCGCGTCGGGCTTGTGCGCGTAGTCGACGAAGATCGGCGCGCCGTTGCGCTCGCCGACCCGCTCCAGCCGGCCCTTGGCGCCTTCGAGATGTTCGAGCGCGGCGAACACCGCGTCCGGCTCGCTGCCGGTGCCGATCGCGAGCCCGGCGGCGACCAGCGCATTCTCGATCTGGAATTCGCCGACCAGCGGCAGCCGGACCGCGTGCCGTGCGCCCGCGATGTTCGAGCGCGAGCTTCTGCGCAAAGCCGTCGATCGCGGCCTCGACCAGACGAATGCCCTCGCCGGCGCCGTCGCCGTTGCGGCCGACCGCGATGATCCGCAAGCCCCGCGCGCGCGCCGCATCGATCACGGCCTGCGAGCAATCGTGATCGGCCGAGATCACCGCCGCGCCGCCGGCGGCGACGAGATCGCGGAACAGCCGCAGCTTGGCGGCAAGGTAATGCGCGACGTCGGATGGTAATCCATGTGGTCGCGCGACAGATTGGTGAAGCCGCCGGCGGCGATGCGCACGCCGTCGAGCCGGTACTGGTCGAGCCCGTGCGAGGAGGCCTCGAAGCGCGAGATGGGTGACGCCGTCGCCGCGCGATTTCGTCGAGCTGCCGGTGCAGCGCGATCGGATCCGGCGTCGTCAGCGAGCCGTAGACGGTGCGCTTCGGCGACACCAGGCCGATGGTGCCGATGCTGGCCGCGCATGGCCGAGCCGCTCCCAGATCTGGCGCGTGAACGCGGCGACCGAGGTCTTGCCGCTGGTGCCGGTGACGGCCGCAATGGTTGCGGGCTGGCGCGGAAAAAATCGCGCCGCCGCCAGCGCCAGCGCGCGGCGCGGATTGGGCGTGACGACGAACGGCACGCGCGAGGCCCGGCGGCGCATGGTCACCGGCGACCGCGACCGCGCCCGACTGCAATCGCCGCATCGACGAAGCGCGCGCCGTCGGTCTTGCTGCCGGCAAGCGCAAAGAACAGGTCGCCCGGCTTCACCGCGCGGCTGTCGACGGCAAGGCCTGTCACCATCGACCGCTTCCGCCTGCGGGTCGATCGCGGCGTCATCGCTGAAGAGGTCGCGAAGTTTCATCGTCTTCCAGTCCGGCCGGCGCAGTGGCGCGCGTGATATACGCCTTACTGGGTTGTCCTCGATGCCGCAAGAATAAGGCGGTCGGACGGCGGCAGGTCGAAGCGCGGCTCGATGCCCAGCAGCGGCGCGATGCGGGCGATCACCTTGCCGCCGGTCGGCACCGCGTTCCAGCCCGAGGTGATGAAGCCGTAGGTTTCCTGCAGCGCCTGCGGCTCGTCCAGCATGATCAGCAGCTGGTACTGCGGATTGTCGGCCGGCAGGATCGCGGTGAAGGCGTTGAGCACCTGCTTCTTGGAATAGCGGCCGTTGACGACCTTTTCCGACGGTGCCGGTCTTGCCGCCGATGTAGTAGCCCTTGACGTCGGCCTTCTTCGCGGTGCCGATCTCGGCGTTCAGCCGCATCAGATAGCGCATCTTCTCGGAGGTCTCGGGCTTGATCACCCGCTTGGCGATGCGCCATCGCTTCCTGCTTCCGATGCGCTTCAGGAAGGTCGGCGGAATCAGATAGCCGCCATTGACCAGCGCGTTGATGCCCATCACCGCCTGCAGCGGCGCCACCGACGATGCCGTGACCGAAGGCGATCGTGATGGTGTTCAGTTCGCCCCAGCGCTTCGGCACGATCGGCGAGGCGCTCTCCGGCAGTTCGGTGCGCAGCCGGTCGAGCTGGCCGAGCTTGCGCAGGAACGCCTTGTGCGCCTCGACGCCCTGCGCCAGCGCGATCCGCGCCGCGCCGACGTTCGAGGAGAAGGTGAACACTTCCGTCACGTGATCGATGCGGCCGAGCGGATGGTCGTCGTGAATGGTGAACTTGCCGTAGTGCAGCGCGCCGCGCGCGTCCCACATCGAGTTGAGGTCGACCTTGCCGGAATCCAGCGCCATCGCCAGCGTGAAGCGCCTTGAAGGTCGAGCCCATCTCGTAGACGCCGGTGGTCAGGCGGTTGATGCGGTCGGGATCGTGCGCCTCCTTCGGATTGTTCGGATCGAAATCCGGCAGCGACACCATCGCCACGATCTCGCCGGTCCTGACGTTGGAGACGAGGCCGGAGGCCGCCTTGGCCTGGTATTTTTCCTTGGCCTTCAGCAGTTCGTCGCGCAGCGCGTGTTCGACGCGCAGGTCGATCGACAGTTCCACCGGCCGCTGCAGGCGATCGGTGGCAAAGCCGGCGCGGTGCAGATCGGCCAGACCGTTGTTGTCGAGCCATTTCTCCATCCCGGCGATGCCCTGGTTGTCGATGTTGACGAGGCCGATCAGATGCGCGACCTCGGCGCCGGTCGGATAGACGCGCTTGTTCTCGCGCAGGAAGCCGATGCCGGGAATGCCGAGCGGTGGATGTCCTGCTGCTGCTTCGGCGTGATCTCGCGCTTCAGCCAGACGAAGCCTTTCTTGCGCGCGACAGCCGCGTCGCGCACTTCGCCGGTGTCGAGGTCCGGCAGCGTCGCGGTCAGAAGTTCGATCGCCTCGTCCTTGTCGATGATGCGGCGCGGCTCGCCGAACAGGCTCGGCGCCTTGACGTCGGTGGCGAGCACCTCGCCGTTGCGGTCGACGATATCGGGCCGCGCGGTCGCGATCGCGTCCTGCGCCGCGGTGCGGCGCGCGCCGTGGCTGTCGGCGCCGACCGCGAACATGACCAGCCGTCCGCCGATCACCGCATAGATCGCCGCGAACGCAGGATCGCAAATCCGACGCGGGCCCGCGCTTTGCCGGCGCGATCGACGTTGCGCCCGTACAGCAGGCTGCGGATCAGCCGCTGCCGCCACGGCTCCGCCGGCCTGCTTGATGCTGGTGCGCGCCCGGCCGGTCATTGCTGATCCTCCCGGCGCGGGCACCGAGCCGGTCGCCGGCCGGCGCATCGGCGGCGGCCTCGATGGTGCTGGATCATCGCGCCGATCGGATCCGGATCGCCCGGGCCTTGACGAAGGCCGGCGGCCGTTCCGGCAGGTTCTTCAACTGATCGTATTGCGTGGCGTTGAGCGGCTTCAGCGCCAGATGGCGTTCGGCGAGCCCCTGCAGCCGCAGCGGCGCATCGAGCTTGGCCCATTCCGCGCGCAGCACCGCGATGGCGTCGCGCTGCTCGCGGATCTCGGCATGCAGCCGCAGCACGCGCTCGATGCGCGCGGTCGAATTCCATCTTGATCCGATAGACGTAGGCGGCCGCGAACACCAGCACGCCGATCACGAGGAGATGGATGATCCGCATGGTCAGCCTCCCCTCATCACGTCGGCGAGGACAGGCCACGCCGGCAAGCCGCCGCGGCATGCGCCGGCGCCGCGGTGCGCTCGGCGGCGCGCAGCTTTGCGGAACGCGCGCGCGGATTGGCCGCCATCTCGGCTTCACCGGGGGTGACCGGACGCTTGGTCAGGATCTGAAAGCTCGGCGCGGCCTGCGCCAGTTCCGGCAGATGCCGCGATCCGCCGCCGGTCTTGCCGCGCGCGTTGACCAGGAAATTCTTGACGATGCGGTCTTCCAGCGAATGAAACGACACCACCACCAGCCGGCCGCCCGGCTTCAGCACGCGCTCGGCCGCCGACAGCGCCAGATGCAGTTCG
The DNA here is from genome assembly GCA_963735835.1 of uncultured Alphaproteobacteria bacterium. Classification (GTDB taxonomy): domain Bacteria; phylum Pseudomonadota; class Alphaproteobacteria; order Rhizobiales; family Xanthobacteraceae; genus Bradyrhizobium. Next base: position 124,767 of record CAVTNA010000061.1, read on the forward strand.
TCGAGCTCTGCGTTGACGAAGATCCGCAAGCCCTGAAACGTCCGCGTCGCCGGATGAATTTCGTCCGGCTTCGACCGCACCACCTTGCCGACGATATCGGCCAGCGCGCGCGTCGTCGCGATCGGCGCTTCCTTGCGCGCGGCGACGATGGCGCGCGCGACGGCGCGGGAATGGCGCTCTTCGCCGAAGATGTAGATGATGTTGGCGAGATCGGCCTCGGACGCCTTCGCGATCACATCCGCCGCGGTCGGGCCGTCATGGCCCATCCGCATGTCGAGCGGGCCGCCGAGCCGGAACGAGAAGCCGCGCTCGGCCTGGTCGAGCTGCATCGAGGACACGCCGACGTCCATCACGACGCCGTCGACCTCGCCGACGCCTTGCGCGGCGCAGATCTCGGCGAGATTGGAGAACCGGTCCTCGACCAGGGTCAGCCGGCCGTCCGACCGATCGACCAGATCGAAGCCGCCGGCAATCGCGGACCGGTCGCGGTCGATGCCGATGACCCGGGTTCCCGCGAGCGTCGAGGATGGCGCGGCTGTAGCCGCCGGCGCCGAAGGTCGCGTCGACATAGATGCCGCCGTCGCGCGGGGCGAGCATCTCGACCGCCTCGCGGCCGAGCACGGGGATATGACGCTGGCGCAGCCGGGCTCATGCGCCGGCTCCGGCGCACTGCAGCCGGTCGAAGTGCGGAAACTGGACGCGAACGGGCCCATTGCGCCTCAAATCTCTCGCGCTTCGCCGGGCTTTTCCGCCTCGAAAAGCCGCGATGCAGGGCAGCGATTGCCGCTCCCGCGCGGCCCCGCCGCAAACCCTGATTTCCCGACGGAATTTGCTGGGCTGCCATGGGATTTCGAGCGTGAAAGAGGGCCTCGGCCGTCCCCCAAAACCGGTTCGGCTCTTCACCACTTAGTAACGGCAGTTAGCGTTAAGAAAGCGTTGAAGGATCGGCTACGAATTCTGCGCGCCTTCGGCGACGGAACCGAGCTTGGAATGCCGGTGATGCGTCCCGCACACACCCGGCCAAAATGCGAAGCTGGCGACCGGCTCGCCGCATTGCGCCGGCGGCAAGGTAAAGGAATAGTAAACGGGATTGTCCCTTGAAGACGATACCTTTGCCGTTCTCCTGCCCGGTTTGAGTTTGTCCAATGTCGCTCTGGTTCGTTCGCATCTGCTGGTATTGATTCGAAGCGTCAACGCGCCCTCCCGCTTCCCAGGGCCAACGCGAACATGAAGACATTCACCCCGGATTCCTCGATCGCATCCGACGTCATCCCGTCGGCGAACTATGGCGACCGCAACAAGGGCCGCTTGCCCGACATGATCGTGCTGCACTACACCGGCATGCCGGATGTGGAAGGCGCGATCGCCCAGCTCTGCACCGCCGGCACCGACGTTTCGGCGCATTACATCGTGCTGGAAGACGGCCGCATCGTGCAATGCGTGCCGGAAGCCAAGCGCGCCTGGCATGCCGGCGTGTCGTCCTGGGCCGGCGAGGAAGACATCAATTCCTGTTCGATCGGCATCGAGATCGTCAATCGCGGCCATGACTGGGGCTATCCGGATTTTCCGCTGCGCCAGATCGCCGCCGTGATCGCGCTGTGCCGCGGCATCATGCTCCGCCGCAAGGTGCCCTCGCATCGCGTGCTCGGGCATTCCGACGTCGCGCCCGCGCGCAAGAAGGATCCCGGCGAGAAATTTCCGTGGCATTCGCTGGCCAATTCCGGCGTCGGCCACTGGGTGCAGCCGGCGCCGATCGTGCGCGGCGAACCGCTCAAGCTCGGCACCATCAGCGACGACGTCCGCGACCTGCAGCAGGCGCTCGCCAGATACGGCTACGGCGTCCCGATCAACGGCAAATACGACGGCGCCGACCATGGAAGTGGTCACCGCGTTCCAGCGCCACTTCCGCCCCGCCCGCGTCGACGGCGTCGCCGATCATTCGACGCTCACCACCCTGCACGCGCTGCTGGCGAGCCTGCCGGCCGAGGCCAGGGCGGTCGCGGCGAAGTAGATCTGCTGGCGTCAGCGGAGGTGCGACGTCGCCCGCCTTGCATGGGCGTCTCCTGCAAGCGAGGCAATGGTCGGAACGCGGCGCTGCTATTCGGCTGCTCGCCATCCAGCTCCGCCAATCGCCGCGCATAGAGCCGCCGCAGCGGCTCGAGCTGCGTCGCGGCCGTCGCCGCCAGATAGGCCTCGCGCGCCGCGTCACGGCGGCCGAGCCGGCGCAGCAGATCGGCGCGGACCGCCGGCATCAATTCGTAGCCCTTCAGTCCGCCGCGCGCCTCCAGCGCAGTCGATCAGGTCGAGCGCGCGCGCCGGCCCGTCGACCATCGACACGGCAGCGGCGTGATTGAGTTCGATCACCGGCGACGGGCTGATCCGCAGCAGCACTTCATAGAGGCCGGCGATCTGCGGCCAGTCGGTGTCGCGATAACTCGGCGCGCGCGCATGCAGCGCGGCGATCGCCGCCTGCACCGCGTAGGATTGCGGCCGGCCCGGCAGCCGCAGCGCCTCTTCCACCAGCTGCAAGCCTTCGGCGATCTGCGCGCGGTCCCACAGCGCGCGATCCTGCTCTTCCAGCAGCACGATGTCGCCGCCTGCGGTCTCGCGGCCGGCGCGGCGCGCGTCGTGCAGCAGCATCAGGGCCAGCAATCCCTTGATCTCGCCGCGCTCCGGCATCAGCGCGTCGAGCAGCCGCGCCAGCCGGATCGCTTCGCGCGCCAGATCCGGCCGCATCAGATCTTCGCCCGATGTCGCCGCATAGCCTTCGGTGAAGACGAGATAGATCACCGCGAGCACGCCGCGCAGCCGCGGCTCCAGCGCTTCGCGCTCCGGCACCTCATAGGGAATGCCGGCGAGCCGGATCTTCTGCTTGGCGCGCACCAGGCGCTGCGCCATCGCGTCTTCGCTGACGAGAAAGGCGCGCGCGACCTGCGCGGTCGTCAGCCCGCAGACCGTGCGCAGCGTCAGCGCGACCTGAACCTCGGCGGCAAAGGACGGATGGCAGCAGGTGAAGATCAGCCGCAGCATGTCGTCGTCGAGCGCGCTGTCGGCGTCCTCGCACGGCGCTGACGCGTTGAGCAGCAATTCGTGCGTCAGTTCGCTGCTGCTTGCCGCGAAACGCGATGTTGCGGCGGACGCGGTCGATCGCCTTGTTGCGTCCGACATTGACCAGCCAGGCGCGCGGATTGGACGGCAGGCCGGCGGCGGGCCAGCGCTCCAGCGCCACCGCGAAGGCATCCTGCAACGCATCCTCGGCGAGATCGAAATCGCCGACGAGGCGGATCAGCGTCGCCAGCGCCCGGCCCGCCTCGTCGCGAAATATTTTTTCGATTCGTCGGGCATGGGCGATCATGCGTCATTCCGGGCGCGTGCGCCGTCAATTATAAACCATGATCGGCCGCACCTCGATCGAACCGAACCTGGCGCCGGGAATCCGCGCGGCAATGGCCGAGCGCGGCGTCGAGATCCTTGGCCTCGACCAGATAATAGCCGCCGAGCTGCTCGCGCGTCTCCGCGAACGGACCGTCCGTCGTCAGGGTCTTGCCGTCGCGCACGCGCACCGTGGTCGCCGTCGTCGTCGGCTGCAGCCCGTCGCCGGCCTTGAAATTGCCGCTCTGGATGATGGACTGGGTGAACGCGCCGTATTCCGCCATCATCTTCTGGCGCGCGGCGGCGTCCATTTTGCCGAACTCGGCTTCGTTCCGATAGATCATCAGCAGATACTGCATTTCGATAACTCCTCTTGATCGGCTGGATCGCCGACATCCAGTCGAACGGCGGCACCGCAAAACGACATCTTCAGGATAATTTATTTTGGATCGCGGCCGCAGCCGTTATCGCTTGACGCGACCGGCCCGAGCCCCCATGCCTAGGGCGTCAGTCGGCCGGACGGCCGCTCCGGCAATGGTCGAAAGGCTGCGGGAGAGGAAAGTCCGGGCTCCATCGACATACGGTGCCGGATAACGTCCGGCGGGGGCGACCCCAGGGAAAGTGCCACAGAGAACGAACCGCCCTCCTCCGCCCTTCAGGGCTTCGGAGGGCAGCAAGGGTGAAAAGGTGCGGTAAGAGCGCACCGCGGGTCCGGCAACGGAAACGGCATGGCAAACCACACCGGGAGCAAAACCGAATAGGGACGGCAACGCGGGAATGTTCGCGCAAAGCGATAACACCGCAGGGCGATGTCAGGCTCGCCGTCCGGGTAGGTTGCTCGAGGCCATGTGCAAACATGGTCCCAGAGGAATGGCCGTCACGTATCGCTTGCGCAAGCGAGCGGTGCCCTACAGAACCCGGCTTACAGGCTGGCTGATATCTCTGAGCGAAAGCGTTTTCGAAGAAAACGCGTCTTGCTGAAATGAGGGGTTCGGCGTAACACGCCGGACCCCTCGCCATTTGTGGCCTACGCCAGACAAGTCATTCCGGGGCGTGCGAAGCACGAACTACGATGCGCAATTGCGCATCGGAGAATCTCAGATTCCGGGTCCACGCGAAGACGCGTGTCCCGGAATGACGTCGTCTTATTGCGCGCTTTCCGCGACGATCTTCTCGAGCAGCGCCATCAGCGCTTCCGGCGCGGTGACGTGCGGCGAATGGCTGGCGTCGATCTCGAAGTAGCGCCAGCCCGGCTCGCCCTTGGCGCGCCTCGGCAAACGGACCGAACGTGTCGGCGGGCGTGATGCGCGTGGCGTAGATGTAGCTGCGCGGCAAGGTCAGCTTGCCGCCATGCAGCTTCAGCGTCATCAGAAAGCATTTGATCGGCATGTCGACGCGGCGCGCGGTGAGCCATTCGACATCGGCTGGCGGCGTATCCGGCGGCGTCGGATTGGGCGGCACGCGCCAGCCGTCGCCGGTCTTCGCCAGTTCCTGCATGCGCGGCCGCGCCGGCTCGTTCAGATCGAGCAGCGACTGTCCGTCGTCGGGCACGAAGGCATCGAGATAGATCAGTTGCGTGATCGCGGTCCCGCGCGCGGTCGGCGACGCCGGTCGCGACCATGCCGCCATAGCTGTGGCCGATCAGCACGATGTCGCGCAGGTCCTCATACTTGATGACGTTGAGGATGTCCTGAATGTGGGTTTCGAGATCGATCGACGGGTTGGCCAGATGCTCGCGCTCGCCAAGACCGGTGTAGGTCGGCGTGACCAGGCGATGCCCGCGGCCGCCATCAGCGGATGCATCTTCTTCCACGCCCATCCTGCCGACCACGCGCCGTGGCAGACGAGAAAGGTTGCTCCCATGATGTTTCCTCGTTGGCTATCGCGACGGGATCGCTATAAGGCCATCGAAAACGATTCCTCGCCAACTCCGCAAGCTGTCATTCCGGGGCGATGCGAAGCACGAACCCGGAATCTCGAGATTGGCCGGGTTCGCATCTCGCGATGCGCCCCGGAATGACGAGGGAAAATCCCGAACGATCATGACCACGGCCGCATTTGTGCTTCTGTTTCTCGGCGCGCTCGCCGGCGGCTTCGTGTCCGGCCTCGCCGGCTTCGGAACCGCGCTGATGGCGCTGGGGATCTGGCTCTACGCGCTGCCGCCTTCGGTCGCGGTGCCGCTCGTCCTGATCTGTTCCATCGTCGCGCAGACCTCGACGCTGCCGTCGATCTGGCGGTCGATCGACTTCCGCCTGGTGTGGCCGTTTCTGATCGGCGGTCTCGCCGGCGTGCCGTTGGGCACGCTGATGATCGCGCATGCCGATCCCCAGGTGTTCAAATTGAGCATCGGCGTGCTGCTGCTGGTGTTTCCGACCGCGCTGTATTTCGACCGCACCCCGGCCGTGCCGAATTTCGGCGGCCGGACGGCCGACGGCGCGGTCGGATTTGCCGGCGGAATTCTTGGCGGGCTGGCCGGCCTGTCCGGCCCGCTCCCGATCCTGTGGGCAAACCTGCGCGGCTGGGGCAAGGACGAGCGGCGCGGTATTTTTCAGACCTTCAACTGGACCATCCTGACCGCGTCACTGTGCCTGCAGGCCGGCGCTGGCCTGGTCGATCTCGAAGTGCTTTGGCTCGCTTTGCTCGCCTTTCCGGCAACGCTGTTCGGCGCCTGGATCGGCGCGCGAGCCTATCACGCGCTGAGCGACGAGAATTTCAGGGATGTCGTGCTTGGCCTGTTGTTTCTGTCCGGCATCGGCCTGGTCTGGAGCAGTCTCGGCGTGCACTAGAGCCTTTCCGTTTCGATTGGATCGAAACGGGGCTCTAGATTCTTGATTTGACGCGTTTTCTTCACGCGAACCGGTATCCACTTCGCTCGAAAACGCTCTAGCAGGCGGTTGAAGAACCCCCGCGCCTGCGGCGGATGAACCATACCTGGCTTATGCGGCCGGCACGCCGCGATCCCGCAGGAAGCGTCATGCCGCGGCGCATCAGCCCGCCGCCGAGATGGAAGCGAATTCCGTCGCCTGGCGCTCGAACAGCCCGCGATAGATTCCCCCACTCCGGTTGGCGAGCGAACTATGGGTGCCCTGCTCGACGATCTCGCCGTGGTCGAACACCAGGATGCGGTCGAGGCTGCGCACCGTCGACAGCCGGTGCGCGATCACGATCGAGGTGCGCCCCCTCATCAGCCGTTCCATCGCCTGCTGGATCAGCGCTTCCGATTCGGAATCGAGGCTCGAGGTCGCCTCGTCGAGGATCAGTACCGGCGCATCGGCAAGAAACGCGCGCGCCAGCGCCACGCGCTGCCGCTCGCCGCCCGACAGCTTGACGCCGCGTTCGCCGACCAGCGTGCCGTAGCCTTTCGGCAGCCGCAGGATGAACTCGTGCGCGTTGGCGAGCCGCGCCGCCTGCTCGATCGCAGCCCAGCTGGCGCCGGGCCGGCCATAGGCGATGTTCTCGGCCAGCGAGCGGTGAAACAGGATCGGATCCTGCTGCACGATCGCGATCTGGCTGCGCAGCGATTGCTGCGTCGCGTCAGCGATGTCCTGACCGTCGATCAGGATCCGCCCGCCGGTGACGTCGTAGAGCCGCTGCACCAGCTTGACGAAGGTGGTCTTGCCGGAGCCGGAGCGGCCGACCAGGCCGACCCGTTCGCCGGCGCGGATCTCCACCGACAGGCCGTCGTACAGCGGCGTGCGATGGCCGCCGTAGTGGAACGTCACGTCCTCGAACACGATGCGGCCGCCGTGAATGTCGATCGGCTGCGCGCCGGGCGCATCGGCAATGCCGATCGGTCTCGTCATGGATCGCGACCAGTTCCTCCATGTCGTTGACCGAACGCTGCAGATTGTTGATGTGCATGCCGACATCGCGCAGATAGGCGTGGATGATGTAGTAGCTGGTCAGCACATAGGTGACGTCGCCCGGCGAGGCGCGGCCCGCGATCCACAGCAGCAACGCGCCGCCGATCACGGAGGCGCGCAGGCACAACAGCACCGAGAGCTGCGCCGTGGAGGTGTAGTTGTAGCGCAGCCAGGTCCGCCGCACGCGCGTGCGCCAGCGGTCGATGACGCGCGCGAGCCGCGCGTCCTCGCGCGCTTCGGCGCCGAACGATTTCACCACCGCGTTGCAGGTCAGGGCATCCGCCAGCGTGCCGCCGACCCTGGTGTCCCAGGCGTTGGAGACCCGCGCCGCGGGCGCGATATAGCTCGTCGAGAACACCACGATCATCGGGACGTAGATCACCGCCCCGACCGCGATCACCAGGCCGAGCAACGGCCAGTGCAGCCCGAGCAGGACCATCGACCCCAGCAGCACCGCGAGCGAGGGCAACAGCGCCATCAGGATGGTGTCGTTGAGCAGGTCGAGCGCCCACATGCCGCGGGTGATCTTGCGCACGGTCGAGCCGGCGAAGCTGTTGGCGTGCCAGTCGGTCGAGAAGCGCTGCACCCGCATGAAGGCGTCGCGCGACACGTCGGACATGATCCGCAGCGTGAACGGCACGATCGCCTGCAGCCCGATCAGGCGCAGGATCATCGAGACGAGGCCGAGCGCCACGATCGCGCGAAGGCCGCGATCGCCGCGCCGCGCGCCGCCGGGTCCGACGCGCCCGACGTCATGGCGTCGACCAGCCGGCCGGAGAAGACCGGCATGAACAGGTCGGCCACCGTCGCGCCGAGCAGGCCGCCGGCGACGACGGCGGCGCGGACCGGCTGCTTGAGCCAGTGCCGGAACACGAACGGCAGCACCACGCGAATGGCGGCGGGGCGCTTGTTGATCTCTGCGGTCATGGCGTCATCCGGCTGCGCTCGCGCACACGCCGGCTCCGTTGGTTGACGCGCGGACGGCATCGGGCCGAACGCAGGCGTCGTTGATAAATCTCGGGACTTACTGGGAAACTTGTGATCGGGACGTCAGGCCCGATCGCGGCTGGCGGAAATCGCCCTCAAAGGGCCAAACAGGCGTCCAGCATGGGCATCGGACGCGAGGGCGCGATCTGCGAATACATCGAAATCATGCAAATCCTCCCCGGTTCGAGCGACAATGCGCCGCTTATAAATGCATCACGGGCGATTTGCAATATCGCCGCGGCACGAACCGGCGCGCGGCAATCCGGACAATCCGGGATTTGGGAATTAGTGCGCCGGCTCGGTGGACGCCGAGACCGGCTTTTTCAACAGCATGACCAGCAGGCTGAGGCCGAAATAGAACAGCGTCAGCATGAAGAAGGCGTCGCCATAGCCCATCACCACCGCCTGGCGGTGCACGATCTGCGACAACTGCTTCATCGCCATCAGCGCGGCGTCGCCCATGCCCTGCAGGCGCTGGGTGAACATGTTGAGCGTTTCGATCGCGGTGGCGTTGCCCCAGGTCACCCGCTCCTGCAGGCGCGCGATATGCAGGTCGGTGCGCTCGTTCAGCACCTGGTTGATGACCGCGAGCCCGACCGCGCCGCCGAGATTGCGCGTCAGGTTGAACAGCCCCGAGGCGTTCTTCACCCGATCCGGCGCCAGCGTGCCGAGCGCGATGGTGTTGGTCGGCACCATCGCGAACATCATGCCGATGCCGCGCAGGATCTGCGGCACCAGCAGTTCGTAGAAATCGTAATCGCGGGTGATCCACGTCATCTGGTAGGAGCCGAGCGCGAAGATGATGAGGCCGACGGCGATGATGTAGCGCATGTCGACCCGCAGCATCAGCCGTCCGACGATCGGCGCGGTGAGGAACATGGTGACGCCGGAGACGAACATGGTCTCGCCGATCATCAGCGCGCTATAGCCGCGCACTTCGGCGAGATAGCGCGGATACATGTAGGTCAGGCCGTAAAGGCCGATGCCGATGCAGAACGAGATCAGGCAGCCGATGCCGAAATTGCGGTCGGTGAAGGTCCTGATGTCGACGATCGGCTCTTCCGCGGTCAGCACGCGCCAGAAGAAGGCGATCGCGGAGATCGCGCAGATCGCGGCGCAGACCGCGACCGAAGTGTCCTGCAGCCACTCGTATTGCGGGCCTTCCTCCAGCACATATTCGAGCGAGCCGAGAAAGCCCGCCATGAACATCAGGCCCCACCAGTCGAAATGGTCGAGCAGCGCGAAATTCGGCTGATCGAAATCGACCAGCACCAGCACGCCGATGGTGATGCCGATGCCGGGGACGATGTTGATGAAGAACAGCCAGTGCCACGACATCGCGTCGGTGATGTATCCGCCGACCGTCGGGCCGATGGTCGGCGCCAGCGTCGCGACCAGACCGATGATCGGGCCGACGATATGGAATTTCGAGCGCGGAAACACCGTATAGGCGGATGCGAACACGGTCGGGATCATGCCGGCGCCCAGAAATCCCTGGATCGCGCGCCACAGGATCATCTGCTCGATGGTCGAGGCAAAGCCGCACAGGAAGCTCGCGATGGTGAAGCCGCAGGCGGAAATCGCAAACAGCAAGCGGGTGCCGAGCGCGCGCGACAGGAATCCGGACAGCGGGATCGCGATCACTTCGGCGATCAGATACGAGGTCTGCACCCACGACACTTCGGTCGAACTCGCCGACAGGCCGGCCTGGATTTCGGTGAGCGACGCCGAGACGACCTGGATGTCCAGGATCGACATGAACATCCCGAACACCATGATGAGAAACGCAAACAGCCGGCGCGGCGGGATGCGCTCGGACGGCGCCGCCGCGGCGGCGGTCATCATCATGGGCGGGGCGGTGGTGGCGTCGGCCATATCGTGCTCAGGTCAGGACATGCTTGCAGTCGGGCACGCCGCCCGATGCGCGAATTATTGCGGTTGGACCGTGGCCGGCGCGTCGAGGTCGGCCTCGCTGTCGGCATCGTTGGCGCCCTCGCTGGTATCGACGGTGGCATAGACCGACATGCCGGCGCGCAGCAGGTTCTGCCTGGCGACGTCCTTCGGCACGCGAATGCGAACCGGCAGCCGCTGCACGATCTTGGTGAAGTTGCCGGTGGCGTTGTCCGGCGGCAGCAGCGTGAACACCGAGCCCGCCGCGGGCGAGATGCTGTCGACGACGCCGGCGAACTTGCGATGGCCATAGGCATCGACCGAGATCGTCACCGGCTGGCCGGGACGGATGCGCTTGAGCTGGGTTTCCTTGAAGTTGGCGTCGATGAAGACGTCGTTGAGCGGCACCACATTGCCGAGCCGCTGCCCGACCGCGATGAAATCGCCGGTATTGACCAGACGGTTGGAGAAGGTGCCGTCGACCGGCGCGCGCACCGAGGTGAAGTCGAGGTCGCGCTCGGCCTTGGCAAGCGATGTCTGCAATTCCGCAAGCTGCGCGCGGGCCTCGGCCTGCTGCGCCTTGGTGACCTCGACATTGTCGCGCGCGGCGTCATAGGCCGCCTGCGCCGACTTCACCGCCGCCACGCCCTGGTCGCGGCCGGCTTCGGACACCTCAAAGGTGGCGCGCGAGGCAAATCCCTTGGTGCTCAGCGCCTGCTGGCGGTCGAAGTCGAGGCCGGCGCGCTTCAGGGCGGCTTCCGCGGAGGCAAGCTGCGCCTTGGCCTGCTCGACCGCGCTTTCCAGCGCGGTGACCTGGCGGCCGATGCGGTCGATGGTGGCCTGCTGGGTCGCGATCTTGGTGCGCGCGGCGTCCACCGCGATGCGATAATCGCCGTCGTCGATCGTGAAGATCACGTCGCCGGTGCGCACCAGCGCATTGTCGCCGGCAGGATCGCCGCGACATGGCCGGACACCCGCGCGCCCAGCGTGGTGTTGTTGGCGCGAACATAGGCGTCGTCGGTCGAGACGTAGAAGCGTCCGACCAGAACGATAGTGGACGCCGTAGCTGACCGCGGCGAGCGCGAGCAGCGCGCCAACGCCGATCATGACGAATTTGCGCTTTCCGGATTTCGGCGCGGCGAAACCGCGGCAGCAGCGGGCGCGGCGGGTGCGGCGGCCGGCTTGTCGATGGCCGGCCTCTCCAGCGTCTCCGCCGGGCGACGCGTGACCGTTCTTCCGCAAGCTGCGCGCGAGGAGCCTCGGCGGGATCGGCGGAAGCCGCGCCCGCGGCTTCGTCCGCGGCCGTATCCGGCTCGGCGCGAAGGATGCGTGCGGCCTGGTCTCTCGCTGCGGCCATCACGGCCTCCCCATTACAATATCGCGATGCACAGCTCGGCCGGAAACCGGCCTTGGCGCATCGCCAGCTTTCAAATTATCATTGACCGAACGGTTCGGTCAAGCTATATTGCATACGACATCGGACCATAGACTGCGAGACGCCTTCGCGCGTGTTTCCGCACCGTTGAATCTTTCCCGAGAAGCTAAACCAATGGTTGCAGCAACACCGAACCACGCTCCACCTTGTCGGCGAGGAGGACAGTTCGAAGCGCCGGCAGATTCTCGACGGCGCGCAGCAAGGTGTTCATGGATCTGGGCTTCGACGGCGCCAGCATGGGCGAGATCGCCCGCGCCGCCGGCGTCTCCAAGGGCACGCTCTACGTCTATTTCGCCGACAAGAACCGGCTGTTCGAGGCCATCGTCGAGGAGGGAGATGCTCGACCAGGGCAAGATCGCCTTCAATTTCGATCCCGCGCGCGATGTCGACACCACGCTGCGGGAGTTCGGCCAGGCCTATATCGAATTGCTGTGCCGGCCCGGCGGCGGATCGGCGATCCGCACCGTGATGGCGATCGCCGAGCGGATGCCGGAGGTCGGCCGCCGCTTCTACGAGAACGTGCTGGAGAAAACCATCAACCGTCTTGCCGACTATCTCGAGGCGCATGTCGGGCCGAAGGATCTTGCGATCGACGACTGCCAGCTCGCGGCTGCGCAGTTCATGCAGATGTGCCAGGCGTCGCTGTTTCTGCCGTTCGTTTTCCAGGCCGCCCCGGCGCCGTCGGCCGAGCGCATCGCGCACGTGGTCGACAGCGCGACGCGGATGTTTCTGGCGGCGTATCGGGCGAACTCCGCCTGAGCGCAAACCGCGGGCATTCCCGGGAAGCCTGCCCTACTCGTCCTCGAATTCGTCTTGCTCGTCGATCCCGGGCTTGTGGCGGCGCGAGGTGCGCTTGCCGCCGCCGAGCGATCCCGTCACGAACGGCTCGCGCGAGGCGTAGGGATTGCGCTGCCCTGCGCGCGCGGCGACCTCTTCGCCGGAGACCGCGGCGGGCTGGCAGATGATGCGCTGGCTCGCGCGGCGCATCAGGTCGACGTGGATGTGATCGTAGTGATAGGCGTTGGAGCCCGGCGCCAGCACGGTGGTGAACTGCTGGCAGGCCGTGGCCTGCACGTCGCGCAGAAAGCCCTGCTCTTCCGGCAAGCCCTTCCAGCCGTCCTTCACCGATGATGCGCCGGCCGTCGGCGAGCGTGAAGGCCGCGATGTCGAGCGCGTTGCCGAACGCGTGCTCGGAAATATGCGCGTAGCGAATTGCCGTTCATGCCGCGGCAGGAATAGGCGGAGATCTGCCTGATCTCGACGACGCGCGCGCCGAACCAGCGCTGTGCCGCCGGCTGCACGGAATCGGCGAGCCAGCGATCGAGCACCGAGACGATCGGACAGGCCAGCGTCGCCGCCGGGTTCATCGCCACCGGTCCGAACGCTGCGACGGAATTGCCCTGCGAAGGCCCGAGTCGCGGCAGCGGCGTCGTCTGCAGCGAGGTGGCGGCAGGACGCTCCGGATAGGATGCCGGGGCGCGGTCGCGCGGCGGATAGGCCGGCGTCCCGCGGTCAGGATATGGCCTGTTGGCCGGGCTCAACCCGGGCGTGCCCTCGGGCGGCAGATCGATTTCGTCTTCCTCGGGCGCGGCGACGCCGGGGGCGGTCAACGAAATCGGTGCGTTGGGCGCCGCGCCGTAGCCCGGTTGCGGCGGCGCGCGATCCGAATAGGGCGATGCCGGATAGGACGATGGCGGCGGCGGCGGCGAGATCGGCCAGCGCGGCTGAGTGCCGATGTTGCCGGGCGGCCGCAGGTCGTCGTCGGCAAAACCGAAGCTGCCGCTGCTTTCGCCGAGCGCGGCGACCTTGAGCGGAAACTCGGCGCCGCAGACCCCCGGGCCCGAAATCGGGCTGATCCGGACCAGGTCGGGGGTTTCCTTGACGGCGCCGGACTTCAGGCATGCGATTTCGGCCTCGGCCCGCCACGGCTCGCGCTCGGCGGACTGAAAAAATCCGCGGCCGCAGCCCGCCAGCGAGACAAGGACGATGGAGCCGACGAGATACAAACGAACTCCGCGCGTCATCCGCGCAGGTTCGACGAATTTATTTAAGGACTCTTCAACATGTTGATTTCACGACTTTTTAACCACGTTCCGTGCGCTGCGAGCGAGAGCGAGCCAGCGACAGCAGCGCTGACTTTTTCGGCGGGGAACGGCTTGCTAACTTTGACGTTAAGCGGGCAGCGACGTGAACCAGGGAGCGTTTCCAATGGGCTTCGTCGGTCCCTTCGTCAGCAGACTGAGCGTTGTCGCCGCCTATGTCGCAATCGCCTTTGTCGGCGCGATCGTGCTCGGCGTGTTCTAGGGCTCAGGTCCGGAATATCAGAAGCGCCCGGCGGGTTGGACCATTCCAGCCGCCGGGCGTTTTCATGCGCGGCCTACCACGAATAGCGCACCACGCCCTTGCCGGCGTAGCTGCGCGTGACGTTGGAGAACTCGCCCTCGAAGGTGGCGGCCGCCGACCAGCCGTTCAGCCATTTCATTTCGGCGGATGCGGTGATGAGCGCGGCGTCGTGCGCCTGCGCCGCGCCGTTGACGACGAAGCTCGCGCCGGGCAGCGTCTGGAAGGTGGCGCCGATCTTGCGATCCGGATTGAAATCATGCGCCCAGGCGAAGCGGCCGCGCAGGGTGAGGATCGAATCCGGCATCGCAAAGGATTTGTCGGTGCGAAGGCCGAGTTCGCTGCGCGTGTCGGTGACGTTCTTGGCGCCATAGGCCAGCGCAAAGGTGTTGGTGCCGACAGCGCCTGCTCGGCATAGGCCGGCAGATCGAAGGTGGTGAACTGCGCGGCGGCGTAGGGCGTGATGCCGATGCCGCCCATCCACGGCGTGACGAAGCGATAGCCGCCTTCGACGCGGCCGGAGAAGGCGTTGGCGTTGAACTTGCGCGCGCAGCTGATCGACGCCGGCGATGGTCACGGTGCGGTCGGTGGTGATGTCCTGCCAGCCATAGGCCAGCGCCGCCGAGATATAGGCCGGCCCGACGGTGTGCCGGATGAAGGCGCCGGCCTGGAACAGGTCGGAGCGTCCGCTGCCCAGCGCGTTGGCGACGCTGAAATTGGTGCCGCCGCCGGCCAGCGCAAAGCCGGCGAGCGTGAACGGCGAGAAGCGATAGTCGGCGCCGACCGCGGTGCCGGCGATGCGGCTGGTCGTGGTGTTCGATCCCAGCACCGCATTGCCGTCGGTGGTCTGCGAGCCGCCATAGCCCGCCGCCCACACGCTCCAGCGCTGCGTCGAACGATCGACCGCGGGCGGCGGCGCCTTGTGGTAGATCGGCATAGGCGTCGCGCTCGCGCTTCGAGCGCGGCTTGTCCTTGGCGGCGTAGGCGCTGGCGCCGTCGCTTTCGTCGGCGAACGGCGTGGCGCCCCCGCCGACGCTCACGCCATCGCCGCGCCCGGCGATGAAGGGATCGGTCAGCAGGCCCATGAACAGGTTCATCGCATCGAAGGTGGTCTGCTGCGAGCCGGTCGCGATCTCGCCCGAGGCCTGCGTCAGGCCCGCCGGCGTCAGCGCGCCGAACACCATGGGAATGCCGCCATTGCTGTTGAAGAAATTGGTCAGCGCGTTGGCGACATTCTGCTGGTTGCCGTTCAGGCCGCTGCCGAACCGCCAGCGCCGTCGGCGGGGTGAAGTTCAGCGCCAGATTGAGATAGGCGTGGGTGGCGTCGTAGCTCAGCGTCGTGGTGAAGTTGGACGGCAGATTGGTGTTGACCAGCGAGGACGAAGGTGCCGCTGATCACGCCGCCGGTGCATGAGATGGTGTATTGCTTGGCGACATAGCTGCCGGGCGCGAAGACGCATTGACGGTCGCGCCGCCGAGCGTCGCCGTGCCCGTGACATTGGCGAATGACGACGTCGCGGGATTGACCTGCACCATGTAGATCGCGCCGCCGGAACGCGAGGTTGCCCTGCACGGTCATGACGGCCCGGGCGTGCCGCTGCCCGGCGCGAAGGTGCCGCCGCTTGATCGTCGGTGTTGCCGACCGTGCCGGTGCCGCCGAGCGTGCCGCCGGCGTTCACCGAGGTCGAACTGGACGACGCGATCGAGCCGTCCACCTGCAGGGTGCCGCCGTTGACGGTGGTCGCGCCGGTGTAGCCATTGACGGCGGTGAGATTGGTGGTCCCGGTGCCGTTCTGCTGCAACGCCCCCATGCCGCTAATAACACCAGCGAAAACGTACGCGTTTGAGCGGTTGATCGCCAACACGGCGTTGTCCGTGACGTTGCCGACAATCGATCCTGTCGTACCGCCATTGCCGAGCTGCAATACGCCCGCAGAGATCGTCGTGCCGCCGAGATAGGTGTTATCCGCCGCGAATATCACGGTTCCCGTGCCATTCTTGGTCAACGAGCCGGATCCGCCGATTACCCCTGAATGCACGCCATTGATGCTTTGATCGAATACCAGTGCGGCGTTGTCGGTGATCGACGTTCCAGCCAGGCTGTTGGTGTCACCGATCAAGGTGCCCTGGCTGATGGTCCAGTTCTGCGCTCCCGCCCCGGTCAGCGTCCATGTCGAGGTTCCGATCTTGTTGAAGGTCGTGAAGCCCTGATATTGCTGGGCCGCTCCAATATTGCTCACGTTGAACGTGCCGGTACCCGTGCTGCCGAGCTGAAAGGTATCGGCTCCGGTGCCGAGCACGTTGCCGTTGATGATGCTGGTCGGCGCGATCGTGAGGATGGCCGGACCGGCGCCCGCCGTCGCCGCGAAGTTGATGGCGGTGCCTCCGGTCCCTGTGATCGTGCCTGCATTGAACACAGTCCCATTGGTCGGCGCACCGAAACCGGCGCCGGCATCCCTGTAGCGATTCCGATCAGGCCGGTGATGGTTCCACCTGCTTCATTATCGATGCCTGCGTTGCTGCCGACCCTGACACCGCGAGCGATTAGTGCCAGTAATCGTGCCGGTATTTAAAAGCGAGGTCGTATTCTGGGTATTGACGCCGTCGAGCGCTCCCGTAATTGCCCCGGAATTGTTCACGATGGCCGTCGTGGTAGCGATGCCAATTCCATTGGTGTTGGTCGCGCTGATGGTGGCGCCCGCGTTGTTGGTGACGTTCGCGAAGCCGGGCCCTCCCTGGGCACGCACCGCCACCCCGCCGACATCCGTTGCCGAGATGGTGTGGCCGGTTTGGTGGTGGTCGGGGATTGCCTCCGATATTCCGTTACTGAGCCCGGTAATCAATCCAGAATTGTTAATTGCCGCGATCGTGGCGCTGACACCGGACGAGAGCGAACCAATTCCCGTACGGTTCCGAAGTTCGTCAAAGTATTGGCGGTGGTCGTTCCGCCGAAGCTGACGGCGGTACCGCCTTGCACGGTGCCGCCCGCTTGCACGGTTACATCGACTGTCCCCGTGACGCCTCCCGTCGCGATGCCGTTTCCCGAATTCAACGCGCTCACCGTGGAGGTGCCGCTGATGTTGATACTGATATTGCCGGTCCCGGAATTACTCGATGTTCAGGGCATCGCCACCCCCCGTGTTGGTGATGTTGCCAGTGCCCGTATAGCTGAAAGTTCCGAAATTGCCGGCCGCTCCCGGCGTCATCAGCAGCGCGCGATTGGTCCCGCCCTGGTTGGTCGAGATCGTGCCATCGTTAGTCATCGATATCGTCGAACCCGGAAGCGTCGAGATAATAATAAGGCCGAATCCGTTGACGGTCGCACCGGTATTGACCTGCCCGATGATGCTGGCATTGAGATCCTGGGTCTGGTCGATGGTGGCGATGTTCGAGCTTGCGGTGTTGGGTGTCGGTGTCGTCGTGGTGTTCGCGCATGTCAGGCTGACCTGATTTACGCCGGTAATGGCAGTGGCGCACTGCGCCTGCGCATTCTCGATTGCATGAAGAGGATTGCCAAGGCGCCGAAGCCCAGCGCCAAACCAGCGCGCCGGCTACGGCCCGCGCCTGTCACCAACTGAAAGCACCCACCTACGCCTCCCCTACACAACTCTGGCCAGTCCGGGCGCTACGCCCTAAATTTTTCACGCCGTGATATTTTCCCCGCACAGCCAAATCGCCGGAACTGGCGAACCTCATTCTTCTCCAATATCCGCGCGACTGTCAGTCATCCCCAGCCGTTCAGCCCGTGTCGTTGCGTCGCGTGCTCGCCGAATACCCCAAGCACACATTTTCGTGATCGCGGATTGATCGCCTCCGTGAGGCGTCCTGACGATTGATGCCCGTATTCCACAACCTCGAAGCGAAGCGCGCCAACGGAAGCAAATGGGAAGATATGATCAGGAACATACGGCGGCATGTTTCAGAACATATCCTGATGCGTGACAATTCCGCACCAAGGCGGGGCTGAGAGGATGCCCAGTCACCGCCTCAACATCGCGAACAGATCCGGCAAAAAATCATCCAGAGCGCGGCGCTGCTGTTCAATCGCCACGGTTTCACCGCCGTCTCGATCGATGACATCATGGCCGGCGCGGGGCTGACGCGCGGCGGCTTCTACAGTTATTTTCAGAGCAAAAGCGAACTCTATGCCGAGACGATAAGCCGCTTTGTAGATGACAAGCGGGAAGCCGCCGACGCCATCGAGAAAGCGCCGGATCGCGCGGTCGGGATCGTTCGCGACTACCTGTCTCTCAGGCACCTTGGCGACTTCGAGACCTGCTGTCCGCTGCTCGGCCTGCCCAATGACCTGGCGCGAAGCGACCCATCGGTCCGAGCGGCGCAGGAATCCGCGCTCAGGATGATGGTTAAAACCTTCGAGCATGGCATGACGGCGTCCGCGCAGCCGGCCAGGCAACGTGCGCTCGCGCTCACTTCGCTCTGCGTGGGCGCCATGGTGCTGGCCCGGTCGATCGACGACCAGTCGTTCGCCGATGAGCTGCGCGAGGCCGCGATGGCCATCGCGCTGGAGCTTGGACGCTGGAGCTAGCCTAGCTGGCTGGCGCCGAAAACCAGACTGTGAACCTGAGACCCGGCGCGTTATCGAGCATTTCGATCCGCGCGCCGTGAAGCCGGGCGACGGCGGCGACCAGGCTGAGCCCGAGACCGTTTCCCGGCGTGTAGCGGCTGTGTTCGAGCCGGTAAAAGCGCTTGAAGACGTGCTCGTATTGCTCGGCGGGAATTCCGGGCCCGTCATCGGCGATCGAGATGACCGGACGGCCGTCGATGGTTTCGTTGGCGACGACGACGTGCCCTCCGGGGCGGCCGTGCTTGATCGCATTGTCCACGAGATTGGCGATGGCATCAAAGATCAGATCGCGATCGCCGGTCACCAGCACCTCGGGATCGCCGGTCACGGTGAGACTTCGTGCCGTCCTGCTCCGCCGCGGCGTCGTAGAGTTCGACGACTTCATTGGCGATGTCCACCAGATTGACGCTGCGGAACGCGCCCTTTCGCGCCTGGGTCTCGATATGGGCGATCCGCGTCAGCGAGGCGAATATCCGCAACACGGCATCGAGATCGGCGATGGTGTCGCCGATCAGCGATTGATCGTCCTCGGCCCTGCGCTGGCCGTGATAGGCCTTCTCCAGCCGTCCGCGCATCCGCGTCAAGGGCGTCCGCAGATCGTGCGCGACGTTGTCGCTCACCTGCTTGACCTCCCCCATCAGCGTTTCGATGCGATCCAGCATCAGGTTGAGGTTCTCCGCAACGCGATCCCATTCGTCGTGGGTGCCGCGCAGCGGGATGCGCTGGTCGAGGCCGCTGCGCATGATGGCCCGGCTGGTGGTGTTGATCGATTCGATCCGTCCCACGGTCCGGCGGGTCACAAGAATGCTGGCGACGCCGGCAACCGCGAATATCAATGCGACGCTGGAGATCACGGCGGTCTTGATCTGATCGGTAAAGCTGTCGAGGTCGCTGATGTCCTTTCCCACCAGCAGACGATCGCCGCCCGGAAACGTCGCGATCATCGCCCGCAGCAGCGGCGGGCCGGCCGCCCCGCGCGAGGCGGGCGCGCGAAACTCCACCCATCCCCCGGCCGCGGTGACCGTCGGCGGCCACGCCTCGAGATTGCCGCCGAGCACGGCCGATGAGGTATCGGCGAGCAGATAGACGTTGCCGGCAAAACTCTGGTCGGCGATGCGGCGTTGCATCAGGGCGATCAGCGCCTCGCGGCCCGATCGCTCGTAGGCGTCCCGCAAGCTCGAAGAACTCGGTCATGATCGCGCGGTCGGACCGGCTGCGCACGTAGGCGGAGGTGGACAAATAGACGTAGCTCAGGATGGCAGACACGATCACGCCGAAGGTCCCGATCGCGATCAGCGCCAGCTTGAAAGTCGATGACGTCAGGGTCTTAGCCAGGAGCACGGAGACAGTACCCGATACCGCGAACCGTATGAATCAGCGGATAAGCCTGCTGGCCGTCGACCTTGCGACGCACACGCCCGACATAGACGTCGATGATATTTGTCGAGGGATCGAAATGCAGATCCCAGACGTGCTGCAGCAACATTGCCCGCGACACGACGTGGCCTTCGTTGCGCACCAGATATTCCAGAAGCTGGAATTCCCGGGGAAAAAGCGAAATATCCTTGCCGCGCCGGCTGGCGGTCCGCGACACCAGGTCGATCGCGAGATCGCCGACGCGCAGAATGGTCTCCTTGACGACGGTGTCGCTGCGCCGGCCAAGCGCCTCGACGCGCGCCAGCAGCTCGACAAAGGAGAAGGGCTTGACCAGGTAGTCATCGCCCCCGGCCCGCAAGCCACGCACCCGGTCGTCGACTTCTCCCAGCGCACTGATGATCAGCACGGGCGCCGCGATGCCGTCGTCGCGCAATTGGCGCATGACCGCGATGCCGTCGATGTCCGGAAGCATGCGGTCGATCGTGATCACGGCATAGTCGCTGGCGACGCCGCGGCTCAGCGCCTCGCTGCCGCTGGCAGCCAAATCCACCTGGTAACCGCTGGTCGTGAGCGACTCCAGGAGCTGGCCCGCGGTTTCCGGGTCGTCCTCGACGACCAGTATGCGGCGGTGACCTCCCGTCATGGGTTCCGTCTCCGAACGAAGTCACTTTAGCAAATCGGAAGTGCCGGGGCCGATATCAATGGGCCGAGATCAATTCACGCGTGATCCCAGAGTTGCGCGAGCGGAGCCGCAAATGGGCGTGCAAATGATGTGATGGTCGCCAGCCCTGCCGGATTCCACCGGAAAACGCCGGGGTGGCGACCATCATGATGCCCGGATCACTGCTTGCGAACTGCGCCGGCGCGGCGGGACCAACGCGCAGGTGTCGTCCAGGCAACTCGCCAGATCAACGTCGTTTCGGCGTTACAGGAATTGCGATGCAACGCCGGCGCCGCTAGTAATCGTAGTAACCGTAGGAGCTGCAGACATCGGCCCACTGCACTCCATAGGGCGTCCACACCCTGCGCCAGCAGCTATCGTAGGCGGCGTAGGCGAAGGGCCCGCCAACGAACGCAAAGCGATGGAAGCGGTGGTGGATAAAGTGGCCCCGGTCATGGAACGCAAATCTTGAAAACCGGGGCGAAAATGCAGCATGCGCAGACGACACACCCGCAAAACGGCTGCCGCTGAATTGCGGGCCGACGTTCATACTGCTGACATGCGGGCCGACGCTCATACCGCTGACATGCGGGCCGCCGGCCATTCCGCTGAAATGCGCGCCGCTGCTCATGCCACCGGGCGCTCCTCCTCCCCAGCCGCCATGCCCCCCTCCCATGCCACCACCACCGCCATGCCCTCCTCCCATGCCGCCACCGCCACCGCCACCGCCGCCGCCGCGAGCCAGCGCCGGTGACGCCAGAGCCAGCGTCGTCGCAAGCGCGGCCGCGGTGAGGCAACTAAGGACCTTGTTGCTCATCCCAATTTCCTCCGTGGTTGAATTGCCGCGACGGATCTCGTCGCCAGAAGAAGACGATCAGGAGACCGAAAAGGTCCCCGTCTTCAAATGACAAATGCGACAGTTTCTGACACGGAAGTTAGTTTGGACGCGCCCCTTGGAGGCGGCGCGTCGTCCCGGACGGTCCGCCCCGTGGAGCGCCGGTTTCGAGATGTTTTGGCCGCGCGCGACACCGGGACGAAACATTTCTTACCGCGATGACACCGTTTTACGGCCTCGACGCAACCGTTCTGAAACCGCCGCCCTGTACTGATCTCCTCCAGGGAAGCGCCGAAACTGGCGCAAGGGCGCTCAAACAGACTGAAAACAGGGGACGATCATGTTCAATCTGGATGCATTGAAGCTGAATTCCCGCCGAGCCGCCGCCTTCGGGGCGCTGGCGCTCGGCGCCGTCGCGTTTTCCGGCTCCGCCGCGGCCGCGCCGCTGCAGCTGTTTCCCTTCCTCATGGCCCCGCCGGCGCCATCGGCGCCGCCGCCGGTGCAGGCAGCACCGTCCGAGGACGAAGGCACAGCGGTCGAGATGCCGGCGCGGTTCAAACGCCAGATCGTCAGCTACGCCACCCGCGAGGCTCCCGGCACCATCATCATCGATACGCCCAACACCTATCTTTATCTATGTGCTCGGCGGCGGTCAGGCGATCCGCTACGGCATCGGCGTCGGCCGCGACGGCTTTACCTGGTCGGGCGTGCAGTCGGTGACCAAGAAGGCCGAGTGGCCGGATTGGACGCCGCCCCCGGAAATGATCGCGCGCCAGCCCTATCTGCCGCGCCACATGGCCGGCGGCCCCGGCAACCCGCTCGGCGCCCGCGCGATGTATCTCGGCGGCACGGTGTATCGCATTCACGGCACCAACGCGCCGCAGACCATCGGCACCCACGTGTCATCAGGCTGCATCCGCCTCACCAACGAGAACGTCACCGACCTCTATTCGCGGGTCAACATCGGCACCAAGGTGATCGTGCTGCCGATGGACCGCCGCGCCGACAATGCCGAGGGCAAGCGGGGTTGACCGCCTGAAATCATACGCGAACTTCATCGAAAAAAATGGCGCGGCTTCCGCGCCATTTTTTGTGACTTAACTCCCCCGCCTATCGCCGCGATTCCCGTGAAATTTCGCAGCGAGGCAAACCCGCCGGCCCCTGGAGAAGCACCGCTTGAGCGATGAAGCCATTCTGCACCGTCAACGGTTTTCCACAGTTTGCCCGGTACCGGACAGACATTTATAAGTTGGTGATTTGCCCCGATTGCGGGGCCTATCTGACCCTCGCCCCGCCTCCCGGCGAAGAAGGCAAGCGCAAATTCCAATGTCTTGACTGCCACGGCCCAGATCCCCTGAAAACGGATAGAGTGACCGGCTGGTTGAAGGGCGAGTTACAACCGCCAAAGGAACGCTAGCTTGATGCTGTAATCTTCTGACCGGCGTCTCAATCGGCGGCCCGCTGCGAACGGTCTATAACAGCGAGAAGGCTGCATAGATCAACGTCGCGATCAAAGCCGCAATGGCAAGCGAGATAAGGGCGAGAAAAAACCTGGGCATTGGTGATTGCAACGCCGGAACGACTATTTTGTTCGGCGTCACAGCCGATCAAAGACGATGGGAACAGGGACCGGGCAGAGCGAAGCAGACTTTCCGCGGCGACAAATAGCGGGCCAAACAAAAAGACCGCCGGAAGGCGGTCTTTCTGTCGCGCTGACGGTGATACAAATCAGGCCACGTGTACGCGCATTCCTCCGCCGATCATAACCCAGCCACCCCACGTTCAATCTATGCGGCACTGGCGGGTTCTGTGGAGTCAAAAAACCGGTTGGGCGGAAGAAACTGGACAAGCGTGGCCTAGATGACACAACAAGCTGCATCGCCGAACTTGCTTGCTTGCATCAATTTAGATCCAGATGGGCGGGGCCGCCGCCCCTCGCGAAGCGGCGACCCCTGGTCGCCCGGTACGCATGGCCTGGCGGTAACGCCAGGTCAACCCGCGCGACCGTGAAGACGATAGAATTTCGAATTGTCGACGCAACGAAACTCACGCGTTAAGCTTGATCCGCCACATTGTATTCAAATGCAGCCTGTCTGGCAGACAGCGCCAAATGAATGATCTATCGATCCGGCGCCGGCTTGCGCCGCCCCAATGAGTATCTTTGCGCGACGGATTGAACTCGCGCTTAACACGATGGTGCAACGCTAACGTGATACCGATGCGCGCAAACATCGTCGGGCAACCGAGCGTCGCCACCAGGATCAGCCGCTAGGACGGATCAACTCCCCTTTGTTAGAGGTACGGGGCCGGCAATCAGTCGATACGCCGGGACCCAGGCGGTATTCCAGCTTTCAAGGGTTTCCCCGCAAACTTCGCATTGGAAACTATTAATTTCCCGGGCCTTCGCCATGGATTCGGTACGGCGATAGACCGCGCCGCATTTGCAGGATCGATGGCCGGTTTCTGACATACCCCCGTATGCTCCGGGATTCGGAGATTTTCCACTAACCTTTCGTACAGAGGCCGCGCTGATCTTTGGATGAGCGCTTCGGTTTGGTTGTTGGGCATTGGTCTCATAATGGCCGCGCTAGCGGCGGGGCCGGTCTGGCGCCTCTCGAACCCGCCCTGTAGACTCTTCCGGCTGAATCAGTCCGGGGGGACGATGCGAGCGGCGGTGAGCATCAAGACAATCCTGCTTGGGATCGCGGTCGTCGCGGTCTCGTTTTTCGTCAGTCTGAAGACGATGGACTGGCTGTCGCCGCGCGGCGGCGCCGCGCCGGTACTGGTCGAACTGCCGCCGCTGCCGACCGCCGCCCGTGTTTCCAGCATCGTTGTGCCGGTCGCGATTGCACTTGCCGCCATTCGCGACGCCGCCGACCGCGACGCGCCGCGCAGCTTCGCGGGCAAAGCCGACAATCCGGTGTCGCAGCTGCTGCAGAACGCCGATATCGGCTGGACCGCGTCGCGCGGACCGATCGCGGCAAGCGGCGCCCAGGACGTGCTGTCGCTGGCGATGCCGCTGACGGGAAATCTGAACGTGACCGGTTCGCTGTCGTCGAAGGCGACGGGCGCGGTCGGCGACGCGATCGGCGGCCTTTTGGGCGGCAACATCGGCAAGCAGATCGGCAGCGTGAACATCAATTCGCTCAATGCCAGCGCGGAGATTAGGGGTAACGTCACCTTCACCTCGCGGCCCAAGCTCGCAGCAAGCTGGCACCTGGAGCCGAATCTGGCTGCACTGGTGTCGCTCGGCGACACCAGCCTCAGCGTGGCCGGCGCGCGCGTCAACGTCCCGGCGCAGGTCAGGCCCCTGATTGAAAAGACCGTCGCCGATCAGGTTGCCGCGGCGGAGACGCGGATCCGCAACGATCGCACCTTCGAGCAGAGCGCGAGGACGCAATGGGCCAAGGCCTGCCGTTCGTTTCCGCTGCAGGGCACCGGCGCCGGCTCGACATTGCCGCCGCTCTGGCTGGAGTTGCGGCCGACCCGCGCGATCGCGGCGCAGCCTCGCGTCGATGCCTCGGCGGTCACGCTGGCGCTCGGCGTCGAAGCGGAGACGCGCATTACGTCGGTGGAGACCAGGCCGGACTGCCCGTTTCCCGCCAGGATCGTCATCGTTCCCCCGACGCCCGGCGGGGTCAACATCGGCGTGCCGATCGACGTGCCGTTCACCGAGATCAGCAAGATCGTCGAGGCGCAGTTCGCCGGCCGGACATTTCCGGAGGACGGTTCGGGCTCTGTCGACATCACCGTCAAGCGCGCAAGCGTCGGTGCGTCGGGCGATCGCCTGCTGATTTCGTTGCTGGTGCGCGCCAGGGAGAAAAAGAGCTTCTTCGGGCTGGGCGGCGAAGCCATGGTGCATATCTGGGGCAAGCCGGTGCTCGATCAGGCGCAGCAGACCCTGCGGCTCAACAATCTCGAACTCGCCGTCGAATCCGAAGCCGCGTTCGGGCTGCTCGGGGCCGCGGCGCGGGCGGCCATGCCGCATCTGCAAAAGGCGCTTGCCGAAAAAGCCACCATCGACCTCAAGCCGTTCGCATCAAATGCGCAGAAGAAGATCGCCGCGGCGATTTCGGGCTTTCAGCAGAACGAGGAAGGCATGCGGGTGACGACCGATATCACGAGCCTGCGGCTCGCCGATATCGCCTTCGATTCCAGGACACTGCGCGTGATCGCGGTGGCCGAGGGCGCGATCAATGTTTACGTGACCTCACTGCCGGGGCTGTAGCTGCCTCCCTCCCCCACATGCGGGAGAGAGAGGCAGAGCGGGCGCACCTCGTCAGTCCTCGAATTTGAACGAGATATTGAGCTTGGCGCGATAGGCCTCGATCTGGCCCTTGGCATCGAGTTGCAGATCGAGTTTGACGACTTCGGCGACGCGAAGATCCCGCAGGGATTTTCCGGCTCGGGTGACAGCCGCGGCGGCCGCCTTTTCCCAGGATTCCTTGCTGGTGCCGACGAGTTCGATGACCTTGTAGACGCTCTCAGGCATGTCGTCCTCCCGTTCGTGTCATGCAGGACGCAGGCGGTCCTGCCACCTGGAAATCTAACATCGCGCCATCGGGGCTGAAAGGATGTCGCGCACCATGCGGCTGTC
Organism: uncultured Alphaproteobacteria bacterium; assembly: GCA_963735835.1. Classification (GTDB taxonomy): domain Bacteria; phylum Pseudomonadota; class Alphaproteobacteria; order Rhizobiales; family Xanthobacteraceae; genus Bradyrhizobium. The sequence continues at coordinate 150,709 of CAVTNA010000061.1, forward strand.
TCGGCGACGCGACCCGCGCTGATCAGAAAAATGACCGGGCGGCAGCGACGCCGTCCGGCCATTGTGCGATCGGGCCGTAACTTTCGTCCGCGGCTTATGTCGAATACTTGAACTCCGGCATCGCCTTAAGCTCATCCTTGGTGGCGTTGAACACCGCATGATCGGGATACCACGGATTGGGCTTCGACGCGCTCGCGGGTGCCGTGTTGGTACTTGTACTCGTACCCGTGGTGGTCGATGGCGCCGGCCGGCTGCCCGCGGCGTTCGGCGCCCCGGCCACGCCGGTATAGGCGACCGGCTGATCGACGAATTTGATCTTGTCGAAGGCAACCGCGACCAGATGCGCGCCGACGCCGAGGAAGCCGCCGACGCCGATCACCACTGCCTTGATGCTCCCGTTCCTGTCGGTCAGGAGATCGTTGATCGCGCCGATGCTCTCATTCTGGTCATTGTAGACATTGAGGCCGACGATCTTCGAGGCGCGCCAGTCACCCTGGAACGACGAGTTCGATGCGGCAGCCGGCGCCATCTTGGCGCGGTCGGTGGTTGGCGTCGGAGTTTGCGCAAACGCAACGGTCGCAAGCAACGCGGACGCGGTCACACCTGCCGTGATATATTTGGCTAGCATGTGTTTTCTCCCTGATGAAAAACTGGTCAGAAGAAAACACGCGACGGTGTCGACCGTTCCGAAACGGCGGGAACTTTTTAGGCTTTTACGCAGCGCAGCATTGGCAGGTTTTGCGCAACGCTGTCATGCGCACCGATGCGATGGATCGCTGCGTGCAATGTCTTTCGACGCACGATCAGAACCCACCCCAGTACGGCGTTATTCCGTAGTAGCGATGCAGTGCCGCTTCCTGCGAGCGATCGCCCCAGTCAAAATCCTCGTCCGCGTGGAAGGACGGCGCGCGCTTGAGTTCGTCATCGTCGATGTCGAGCTCATAGGCTTCAAATCGCGGGTTGTAGGCGAGGCGCCCCCAGGGCAACGGAAGCAGGTTGGTTCCCATGCCGAGAAACCCGCCGAAACTGAGGATCGCGTAGGACACCTTGCCGGAGACCTTGTCGATCATCAGCCGTTCGATGTGGCCGATCCTGTCGCCGTTCGGCCGCCGCACCGCGGTACCCTCGACCCGGTCGCTCGCAATCAGCTGATGCGGTTTCGCCAAGACGTCTGTCATCATCACCCTCCTCTTGGGTTGATGAAGACAAATCAACGGTTTGCCGGCCGAGCGGTTCCCTCAGGCCGCCAGCGCTTCGGAATCCGATTCCTCGAAGAAAGCCACCGCCTCGAACTCGTAGTCGCAGGCTCGGCAATGCCAGAGGTATGACGTGCGGCGCGGGCCGTTTTCAATCCATTCAGGGGTGGCGATCGGCTTGCCACATTGGGCGCAGGGGTTTCCTTGAGGCAAATAGCCGAAAGTGAATCTGGCCATGGCGCGCTTCCCTTTGCTGTTTTCTTGTTTGACGGCGAATGGGACAGGATTGCTGCCGGATACTGGCACCCTGTCGTGGCATTTATAACTCTCTGGCGGCATTTTGTCAGCGGACAACGACGTCGCCCCTGCAAGCCCTGGATCAGGGCTTGTCGCAAGAAGCCAGATCGCAGCCTGTCGGCAAAATAGAACAGCGCGATCGCGGCAAAGGAGAGGCAAAGCAATTCGCCGGCAGATAAAAAAGCTTGCGCAGCATTTGTCATGGGTCCCTCCCTTATTTGCTGTATTGTTCCATGCTGGCGAATTTGCAGGGATTGCCGGCCAAAGCAAATTTATCTCAGGCGATGAGAGACGAATTGATTTGGAACAATACTGCAATGCGAAAGGCTGGGACGGTTGACCGTGCGCCCGTGAAGCGTAGGCCGACGCAACGACGACCATGACGATTGGCCATCGCTGCGACGGCCGGCAGGTGTACGTCAAGAAGATTGCCCAACTTTAGTAGGAAGTCGGCGTTGACACAAATCAAGGAGCTGCCGTCTTGCAGCCGCATATAGTTTTTTGTCCAAGACGAATGGAGGCTGATCTAACCTAACTTAATCAACCGGGGGGCAATATGCCGTGTGAAATCCGGCAGGATTTCCGCGACCATGGAATGAGCTCCACCGATAACACAGGAGGTAACCATGGCTGAGCGCATTCCAGCGAACTTCCGACGCGTCATCACCGCCGCGGCGGGGGGAAACGTTATCGAATGGTATGATTTCTATATTTTCGGAAGCCTGGCCACGATCTTGTCGGTCAAATTCTTCGAAAAGAGCCACCCCGTCGCCGCCCTGCTCAGCACGATCGCGCTGTTCACCGCCGGCTTCCTGGTCCGGCCGTTGGGGGCATTTGTGTTCGGCTGGCTGGGAGACATGGTCGGCCGCAAGTACACCTTCATCCTGACGCTGGTCGGCATGGCACTCGGCACCGGGGCGATCGGGTTGATTCCGACCTTCGATCAGATCGGCTTGAGCGCCGCGATCATCCTGTTCTGTTTGCGGATGCTCCAGGGTCTTTGCCTGGGCGGCTCATACGGCGGCGCCATCACCTATGTCGCCGAGCATGTGCCGGAAGAACGCCGCGGCTACTATACCGGCTGGTTGCAGACCTCGCCGACCCTTGGGATCGTGCTGTCGCTCATCGTGATCATCCTGACCCGCAGCTACTTTGGCGAAGCCGTGTTCAACGACTGGGCGTGGCGGATCCCGTTCCTGTTCTCCTTCCTGCTGGTGTTCGTCACCATGTACATGCGGTCCAACTTCGAGGAGTTGCCGGTCTACGCGGAGATCAAGGCCAAGGGGCACACCAGCAAGAATCCATGGCGCGAGGCCTTCCTCAATCCCCAAAATCTCAAATACGTTGTCATCGCCACCATCGTGGTGTTGGGCGAGGGCGTGGTCTGGTACTCTAGCCAGTTCTGGGCGCTGTTCTACCTGCAGACGGTTTCCAAGGTGGACACACTCACCAGTTCCGTCATCGTGGGAATCGGGCTGGTCATCGGGACCCCGACACTCATCTTCTTCGGCTGGCTGTCTGACATCATCGGCCGCAAGCCGGTGATCCTGGGCGGATTCCTTCTCGCGGCGATTATCTACTATCCGCTGTATACGTGGCTCGGAATGGTCACGCAGCCGGGCCATATCAACTATCCGGTTGCGATACTGATCGTCGCCATTCTGGTCGCCTTGGTCGGGATGGTCTACGGGCCGATCGGCGCGTTCCTCGCCGAATTTTTCCCCAGCAGGATCCGCTACACGTCGGTATCCATGCCGTACATGATCGGCAACGGCTGGGGCGGCGGGTTGGTGCCATTCATCACCACGGCGGCTTACACGGCGACGGGCAGTCTCGGCTATGCGCTGATCTACCCGATCGCAGTTCCCGCGGTGTGCTTCGTGCTCTCGCTGTTCCTGATGCCTGAGACTCGCAAAATGAGCATCTGGGAGGACGATCAAAAGGCGGTCTCGAAAGCCTAGCAATCCCGAAAATCCCGGTAATCCAAACCATCTGCGGGGCCCTTTGGCCCCGCACTTTTTTATGGCTTGCTGCTACTTCGCCTTCGGATCGACCACAGGTTCTGCGGTATGCACCGCACCGGCTTTTCGGACATGGATCGTGGCGATGTCGTCGGCATACACTTTGTGCCAGCCGTCGATGTGATCGAGCAGTTTTGTGGCGGCGCTCTGCGTGCGCATCAGGGTCGCTTCGATCCGGTACTGCTCCAGCAGCCGGAACAGGTTTTCCGGCTCCATCAGGCCGGAGGCGGCGTTATGGTCGACGAAGAATTTTTCGCCGTAGAGCTCGGTGCGGCCGTCGATGAACGGCGCCACGCCGCTGGCGATCAGATAGCCGCCGAAATCGTAGTCGTTGAATACGCGCTCCATGTTCAATTTCTTCAGCGCGGCGACGGCCGCGACCGGCGCGCCGTGGCTATGCGGCTCGAAGCGATGCACCGACGCATAGGCAACGGTTCCCGCCATCAAGAGGACGGCGAGACCTGCGAACAGCGCGCCGCGCGCGGGGGGCGCTGCGCCTGAAGGCTCGGCGCCGCCGATCTGCCCGGCGAGCGGGGCAGCAAGAACCAGCGGCGCCAGCAGCGCCAGAATTTCGCCGGCGCGTGCCTGGGCGAGCGCCATGTGAAGCAGCCCGAGCAGCAGCGCGATGCGCAGCGGCGGCAGTTTGATGCCGCGCCACAGCGCCAGCCCAATTCCCGAGAGCAGGCAGACCTCGAGCGGCCCGACGCTGCCGAAATCCGCCGCTTTCCATTCCATGATCAGCGGCAACGCACCGCCGAGCGCGAGAATTCTTTGCGACGCCAGCAGCGAATTCCAGCCATAGGGCGTGCAGCCGCTTGTCACCAGCGCCGCCACCGCGAATGCCGCCCAGCGCAGCGCAAGCGATTTGCGCGCCTGCACCTCTGCGCCCAGCACGGCATCGAGCGCGATCGGCGCGATCAGCACCAGGCCGAACACAAAACCGCCATGCAGGTTGGCCCACAGCGCCATCAGCGGCAGCAGCCGGAACGACGGCGCACCGCTTCGATCCGCGGCCGCGATCAGTCCGCCGACCCACGCCACCATGACCGGCATGGCCAGCACATGCGGCCGCGCCAGCAGATGCGGCACCGTCAGCGCCAGCGCCGCGGCGACGAACACCAGGGTCGTGCTTTCGCCCAGGCGCCGGCCCAGGAATTTCGTGAGCAGCGCGAAGGTGGCGGCGATTGAGGCCGCGGAAAACACCACCGGCCCGCTCCAGCCGAAGGCCGCATAGGTCTTGGCATAAAGCACCTGCGCCAGCCACTGCGTCGAGATCCAGGGCTGGCCGCGCATGGTGAAGGAAAAGACGTCGGTTTCCGGCACCGCGCGGTGATCGAGGATCCACTGCCCGACCGTGATCTGCCACAGCGTATCGGGATCGATCAGCAGCCGGTTGCCGGTCAGCACAAACAACGCATAGACGCCGACGCCGACCCATAGCGGCAGCAGGCCGCGCATCGGGCTTGCGGCGTCAGTGGGTTGGGCGACGGACATGGTCATTGGCGCGGCCGGATTTTGAAGGTTTCCCAGGGATCGTCCGGGATCGAAGCACGCCAGGGCATAATTCTTGGTAAAGCCGCCGCCCGCGAAGGGGGCAAAAAGCCCGGTTTTTGCCATATCAAGGCCCGGCGGATGCAACAAACCGGGGCCTTAAGCGTTCGACCGGGGAACACCCCGCGCGCTCAAGGCCATTTCCGCATGAAACCTCTGTTATCGCTCGCCTGCCTCGCCGCCATCACCGCGCTCTATTTGCCGCAAAGCGCCCGGGCGCAACGCGCCGACTATGATGCGCTGGTCGCCACTCATGCGGCGGCCAATGGGGTGCCGGCGGCGCTGGTGCATCGCGTGATCGTGCGCGAGAGCCGCTACCAGCCCGGGCTGGTCGGCCGCGGCGGCACCATCGGGCTGATGCAGATCAAGCTCGCGACCGCGCGCGGCCTCGGCTACACCGGCAATGCCGAAGGGCTGCGCGATCCCAACGCCAATCTCACCTATGGGGTGAAATATCTGGCCGGCGCCTACCGCGCCGCCAATGGCGACCACAGCCGCGCCGTACACTATTACGCCAGCGGATATTACGGCGTCGCCAAGCACCAGCGGCTCGCGCGCGCGAGCCCCACCGGATTCGAAACCTTCGGAAACCCGCAACCCGCACTCGTCATCGTGCGGCCGAGACATCGCGGCAAAAATCCCGCGGACGCCCAGGCCCGGCAGGTTCCCTACTGAACCGTCCAGGCTCGTGTTCCGCCATCCACATTCCCCGTGCTGCGGTACACAAAGACGTGCAGGCCCGGCACGTGACTCCGTTGACACTCCCCGCCATCGGCCTACATTAAGTCCGTTCCGAGGGGAGCTCTGACGAGGAGCTGAGATACCGCAAGCTAGGGACCTGTCTTGAGGTCCGAGACCGCGGTGACCCTTTGAACCTGATCCGGGTCATGCCGGCGAAGGGACAGGGATGTATCAGAGTTCACACGCCCCGAAGGGGGATTCGCA
>CAVTNA010000062.1:0-69271 GCA_963735835.1 uncultured Alphaproteobacteria bacterium
TCGCGATGAGTTAGCTCTGTTGCTGCTGATCATTGTCGGTACTTTTGTTTATGCTGGATCGATCGTGCTGCTATTCGGCAGGGGATGGCTGAGGTCACTGGTGCGCAGCTAAATCCTTTGCGCTGGTCAGCGATCCGCTGCAATATGGCAAAAATGACGAGAGTGAAACGGAGATACGATGGCTCCCATCAAATTTGGCGTCGGTCAAAGCGTCCTGCGCAAGGAAGACGATGCGCTCATTCGCGGCAAGGGTCGCTACACCGACGACCATGCGCCGCAGCCGGCGTCGCACGCGCTGGTGCTGCGTTCGCCGCATGCGCATGCCAAATTCACGATCAACGCCGCCGGCGCCCGCGGCCTGCCCGGGGTCGCCCTGATCCTGACCGGCGAGGACGTCAGGGATCTCGGCTCGCTGCCCTGCCTGTTCAATCTTGAGGTCGATCCGTTCACCGGTCCGCCCTATCCGATCCTCGCCCAGGGCGAGGTCCGCCATGTCGGTGACGCCGTCGCCTTCGTGGTCGCTGAAACGATCGACCAGGCGCGCGACGCGCTCGAGGCGATCGAGGTCAACTGGACGCCGCTGCCGGCCGCGATCGGCGTCGCGCAAGCGGTCAAGAACGGCGCGCCGCAGGTCTGGCCTGACCATCCCGGCAACGTGCTGTTCGACGTGCCGGTCGGCGACAAGAAGGCTGCCGAGGCCGCGTTCGCAAAAGCACATGCGGTCGCCGAAATATCCATCGTCAATCCGCGCGTCATCACCAATTTCATGGAAACCCGCGCGGCGGTCTGCGAATACGACGTCAAGCGCGACCATCTGACGCTGACGGTCGGCAGCCAGGGCAGCCATCGCTTGCGCGAAATCCTGTGCGGGATGGTGCTGAAGATGCCGATGGAAAAGATGCGGGTGATCTGCCCGGATGTCGGCGGCGGTTTCGGGACCAAGCTGTTTCCCTATCGCGAATATGCGCTGATCGCGATTGCCGCGCGCAAGCTGCGCAAGACGGTGAAGTGGACCGCCGACCGCTCCGATCACTTCATGGGCGACGCGCAGGGGCGCGACAACGTCACCACCGCGCGGATGGCGCTCGCCGAGGACGGCAAGTTCCTGGCGATGGACGTCGACCTGATGGGCGACATGGGCGCCTATCTGTCGACCTTCGGCCCCTATATTCCCCACGGCGGCGCCGGCATGCTGCCCGGGCTTTACGACATCCAGGCGTTCCATTGCCGCGTCCGAACCGTGTTCACCCATACCGTGCCGGTCGATGCCTATCGCGGCGCCGGGCGGCCCGAGGCGGCCTACGTGCTCGAGCGGCTGGTCGACGCGTCGGCGCGCAAGCTCGGGATGACGCCGGACGCGATCCGGCGCAAGAATTTCATTCCGCCGCGCGCGATGCCTTACAAGACCGCGACCGGGAAGGTCTACGATTCCGGCGACTTCGCCGCGCATATGAAGCGCGCCATGGAAATCGCCGGCTGGAAGGAATTTCCCAGGCGCGCCAAGGCGGCGAGAAAGCAGGGCCTGGTGCGCGGCATCGGGCTTTCGACCTATGTCGAGGTCTGCGGCACCATGGGCGAGGAAACCGCCAAGGTGCAACTCGATCCCAATGGCGACGTCACCATCCTGATCGGCACCCAGTCGAGCGGGCAGGGCCACCAGACCGCCTACGCGCAACTGGTTGCCGAGCAGTTCGGGCTTGCGCCCGAGCGCGTCCACATTCTTCAGGGCGACACCGATCAGATCGCCACCGGCCTTGGCACCGGGGGCTCGGCTTCGATTCCGACCGGCGGCGTCAGTGTCGAGCGGGCGACCCGCGAACTCGGCAAGAAGTTGCGCGAGATCGCCGCTGAAGCGCTGGAGACCAGCAGCGGCGATCTGGAAATCAGCGAGGGCACCGTGCGCATCGCCGGCACCGATCGCTCGGTCACCTTTGCCGATCTCGCCAGGCGGCCGGGCGTCGACCCGTCGAAGCTGAACGCAAGCGCCACCTTCACCGCCGCCGACGGCACTTACCCGAACGGCACCCATCTTGCCGAGGTCGAAATCGACCCCGCCACCGGCATCATCAGAATCGTCAACTATGTCATTGTCGACGATTTCGGCGTGACGCTGAATCCGCTGCTGCTCGCCGGCCAGGTTCATGGCGGCGCGATGCAGGGGATCGGCCAGGCCTTGATGGAGCAGGCGGTCTACAACCCGAAGGACGGCCAGCTCGTCACCGGAACGTTCATGGACTACGCGCTGCCGCGCGCGGCCGACGGTCCGTCATTCGTGTTCGAGACCCATAACGTCCGCTGCAAGACCAATCCGCTGGGCGTCAAGGGCGCGGGCGAGGCCGGCGCGATCGGTTCCTGTCCGGCGGTCGTCAACGCGATCATCGAGGGGCTGTGGCGCGAATACAAGATCGATCACATCGATATGCCCGCGACACCGGAGCGGGTCTGGGTCGCGATCCGCGAGCACCAGCGCCGGCACAGCCTCTGATATTTGCCGTGCGCGGGAATAAAACGCTGCGCCGGGGTTCTTGATGGATAAGCCGCGGCCCGCGCTAGCGGATGCGCGGCGTCGTTTGGAAACGCCTCTGATGACGGAGAATTGGCCGATGATACGGACTGTTGTGGTTGTGGGAGCCTTGTTGCTCGGCGCCGGCGCCGTGATGGCGCAGCAGGATGTCGCCGTCAAGCAGGACAATCTGATGCGGGCGCAGGCCAAGAGCATGTACGGCGTGATCCTGAAAATGACGAAAGGCGAAATTCCCTACGACCAGAAAGCGGTCGATGCCGCCATCGCGCAGCTCGAGGCAAGCGTGCCCACGATTCGCCAAGGTCTTTGAGACCAATCCCAAGGAAGACGTGGTGAACGCGACCTACGGATCGTCGCAGAAGATCTGGCAGAACAAGGCCGATTTCGACTCGAAGACGCCGCCCGTCGCGAAGGCGATCGCGGACGTCAAGGGCAAGATCAAGGATGTCGCCAGCCTGAAGGTCGCCTATGACACGATCCAGGCCAAATGCAGCAGATTGTCACGAGACCTATCGGCTGAAACTCAAGTGATGGTGCGATGTCGGGGCCGCGCCGACTGAAAATTCGCCGGCTAGACCAAGATATGCGCGCTCAATCGCTCCGCGGTGAGTGATCTGTCCTGCTCGTCGAGCAGGCTCGCCAGCAGGGTCGGGTCCGTTGCCGTACAGACGGTCATCGGCTGATCGCGGCCGCGGATCGGCACGTCGGCTCCGCACAAGCCGGTCGGGCGCGATGCCGGCGTTGTTGCAGACCTCCTCCGAGATGACGACCGTGCAATTCAGCGTCTTCGTCATGTCCTGAAGACGGGCCGCGACGTTGACGGCGTCGCCGAGCGCGGTGAATACCGTATGATCGCGGAAGCCGATGTCGCCGATGATGACCTCGCCGCCGTGAATGCCGATGCCGAACTGGATCGGCTCTGCAGTTCGCTGGCGAACTCATGGTTCATGTACTCGACATTCGCGGCGACCATCGAGGCGGCTCGCAGGGCCTGGCGGCAGGCGGTCGCCGGATCGACGTCGAGGCCGAACAACGCAAGCACGCCGTCGCCGACGAACTGGTTGGGCTGACCGCCGGCGTCGATCACCGCCTGCGACGCGGCCTCCAGGAAGCGATTGATCAGGAACACGACGTCGAACGGCAGTCGCGCTTCGGCGATTTTGGTCGATCCGCGCATGTCGACGAACATGCTGACGATGTAGCGCTCTTCGCCGATGTTGACGCGGCCCCGGTTGCGGACGAAGTCGGCGCCGACATTGGCGGCAGCACGGGAATCACGGCAACGTCGGTCTGGGGCCGAAGCTGACATGCAAGCCGGATCGATGGGTTGGCGGCGGCGCCGACACGCGCGAGCACGTAGGCTTCGCGTCCAGACGGCCGCGGCAGCGCGCTGCGATCGCTGACGATGCGGACGCGGCAGGTCGAGCATCGCGCCCGGCCGCCGCAGACGCTGGCATGCGGCACGTTGAAACGCAGGCTCGCTTCGAGAATGCTCAGGCCCCTCGGCACGCGCACCTGGCGGTCGGGGTAGGACATCGTGATCGATCCCCGGCGGCGTTCGACCAGCGCGCGGACGCCGCGCGCGACGAATACAGAACGAATCGCCGCGCCATAGAAGATCGGAAAGTAAAACAGCGTGATTTCCTCGATCACTGCGCGCTGTGCTGGCGGCGTCACCTTGATGTGATCGGCGCGCCATTGCGGCTGCGACGCACGCTCGGCGACCTCGTGGGCTCCGCGGTTGGTGCCGGTCATGGCGAGCGGCGGCAGCAGCACGGCGACGGCCAGCAAGAACGGCGCGGCCCATTTGAAAAACGGCTTCAGCCGCAGCCAGAAATAAAGGCCGATGCAGGCATGGGTCCATGCGACCGTCAGAAGAAGAAACTGCACGCCGACCATGTACGGGCGGGCGACCCAGTAGGCCAGCAAGGGCGGCGCGTAGATCGGCGGAGCGCGCCCAAACATCAGGCCGCCGAGCCGCACGATGCCGAGATGACTTGCGATCAACAGCGGAATGCTCAGGCCGAAGCACCAGCTGGGTGATTTCAACCAAAGTGTAGCGGAAATGCCGGCGCTGATAGAGCGCCCAGAGCCCGAGCATGAAATGGGTCGTCGCGGCCGCATAGAGCGTAAAATTGACGACCGGAATTCGCCACCACCAGACGTGAAAGCGAAGCCACGCTTCCATGGTGTCGTAGGAAAAATTGCCGAGTGCGTGATTGAAGAAATGCGAAAAGATGTAGGTGAACATCACGAGGCCGCAGGCCAGCCGCACCTGGCGAACGCCGATGCCGCGCAGCCACCTCGCAATGGCTGAGCGTCTGGTCGGCAGTACGGATGTCGACGATGGCAGGTGCCGCTAGCGTCATGTCGAATTTGTATTGCCCGGGCGGGTGAAAGAGAATTTGGCAAAAACACAAGCGGAGTTCGGAGGAACATCGGACGGTGACATGCGCAGGCTAGCATGAGCGATGTGCTGTTGGCGAGTGGGCAGATCGCCTCGTCGGCGGGGGTCTATCGTTTTCCGAACCGAACAATGAGGGGCCGGACGCTGGAGGCGTCCGGCCCTCATTTCGGGCGGCGGCTGGTCAACCCGAGGTTGATGACCCCTTACTTCGTCACCTGACCGCGGATTTCGCCACCCGGATTGGCTGCGGTATGGACGTTGATGTAGTACTTGCCCGCCGCCAGGTCGGCGGCCTGGGCGTCCGTCAGCGTGGCGCTGCCCTCGACCGGGCTCGTGCCGGCATTCGGGATGGCGACGGCGACGCCGGCGTTCTTGCCGGGTTCAGCGGGGCCGTGGAAGTGGGCCGCGGTCGCCGGGCCGGAGAGGCCCGAATAGGTCAGCTTCCAGGTCAGCTTCTTGGTGGCGGCATCGTAATCGACGTCGGCGGTGCCCTTGCCGGCGCTGGTGTTGGCGGGCACTTCGGATTTGCCGTCCAGCGTCGCCTTCATCTTCTCGGCGAAGGCAGGTCCGGCGAAGGCAACGGTCGCTCCCAGCGCGAGCATCGCAAGCATGGTCTTGGTATTGGACATGGTTCTCTCCCTGTTGGCGTCAAGTGCAGTTGAGTGCCAGTTTCAAAACAACGGGATTCCGGTTTTATTCCCGGAACGGGCTTAAACAAGCCTCAAATTTTCAGGCAGCGTATGGCTGGAATAGCGGCCATACTGGCCGCTGGATGGATGCGGATGGTGACGGATCGGTGAATGCCGCGACGAATTCTCCTTGGCACCGTGCTGGCTGGCGCTGCCGCGTTCGGCGTTTTCTGGTGGCTGACGGCTACCCCGTTCATGTTAGCGGTCACCGCACCCGCCTATACGCCGGACCTCGCCAACGGCCAGACAACATTCAACGCCGGAGGATGTTCCTCCTGCCATGCCGTGCCCGGCCAGCCCGATCGCCTGAAGCTCGGCGGCGGCCTCGCCATCCCGTCGCCGTTCGGGACGTTTTACGCGCCGAATATCTCGCCCGATCCGGCCGACGGCATCGGGCGATGGACCGAGGCTGAATTCGTCAATGCGGTGACCAGGGGGATTTCGCCGGCCGGCTCTCATTACTTTCCGGCCTTTCCCTATACGTCCTACCAGCACGCGAAGGTGGAGGATGTCCGCGACCTCTTTGCCTATCTGAAAACGCTTGGACCCGTGTCCGGCAAGGTGCGCGATCACGATCTGCCATTTCCGTTCAATATCAGGCGCAATGTCGGGATCTGGAAATTGCTGTTCATGGACGGCAAGCCTTTCGTGCCGGACGCAGCGCGTTCGGCGCGGTGGAATCGCGGCGCCTATCTCGTTAGCGGCCTCGGCCATTGCGCCGAGTGTCACAGTGTCAGAAATTTCCTCGGCGGCATTGTCGCCGCGCAACGCTTTGCGGGCGCGCCCAATCCGGAAGGCGAGGGCTGGGTGCCGAACATCACCCAAAAGGGACTTGCCGACTGGAGCGAGAAGGACATCGCCTATTTCCTCGAGACCGGCGACATGCCCGATGGCGACAGCGCCGGCGGATCGATGGTGCGGGTGATCAGGAATATCTCGCAACTGAGTCCCGAGGATCGTGCGGCAATCGCGGAATATCTCAAGTCGCTGCCGCCGGTGGACGGACCGCCGCGGCCGAAAAAGGCGGCGAAGCCGGACGACAAGTCCTGACCCGAGCCGCGATTTTCTGTTGCGAGTGAGTATCAAACTCCGCGATTCCCTCAGGTAGATGTGGTGGCGAGTTAGGGGTAGTCTGTCGATGCATATCCCACGAACTGAATAGACGGCTGCAAAGCCCGGGAGCACTTGCAGGAGGATGCCATGGGAGAGATCGTTTCCCTTGAAACGCTTGTCGCAGGCGTAGGCGATGGCATGTCGCTCGCTGTTCCGACCGATCACGCCGGCGTCGCCATGGCGGCGACGGCAGCCATCATCGCCAGGCGTCCGAAAAATCTCCACCTCGTCTGCGTCCCCGTCAGCGGCATCCAGGCCGATATGCTGATCGGCGAAGGTCTGGTCGCCTCGATCGAAACCAGTGCCGTGACACTGGGCGAGGCGGGAGGCGCGCCGCGCTTTTCCGAAGGGGTGCGCAGCGGCGCGTTCAGGCTGATGGATGCGACCTGTCCCGCCTTGCTGGCCGGTCTCGTCGCGGCCCAGAAGGGCGTTCCGTTTCAGCCGATTCGCGGCATCATCGGCAGCGATCTGATGAAGGCCCGGCCGGACTGGAAAATCATCGACAATCCGTTTGCACCGGGGGACCCGATCGTCGTCGTTCCCGCGATACGCCCGGATGTGGCGCTGTTCCATGCGCCCGAGGCGGACCGCTTCGGCAATGTCCGGATCGGGCGTCAGGCTGAACTCGCCACCATGGCCTATGCCGCGAAAACGACCCTGGTCACGGTGGAGCGCATCAGCGAAACGTCGCTGCTGAGCGACGAGAATTCCGCCGCCGGCGTTCTGCCCGCGCTGTATGTGACCGCCATCGCGGTAGCGCCGCGCGGCGCGCGGCCGCTCGGACTGTGGGGTGAATATCCGGCCGATGACGCCGAACTCGCACGCTACGCGCGCATGGCCAGATCGGCTGAGGGTTTTGCCGCCTATATGGACGGTTTGGCGCGGCGGCTTGAGGCGGTGGCGTGAGTGTGACGTCCGCGACGCCGCGCGAGGTCCTGATCGCGACGGTCGCGGACCTGCTCACCGGCGTGCGCCTGGTCGCCGTTGGCGCCTCCTCGCCGATCCCCGCGGCCGGCGCCATGCTGCTGCGGGCGCGCAACGAGGCGCGCGGGCTGACGCCGGTGCGCATCATCGTGCTCGGCTCGCGCGAGCACAATTTTTTTACCAACGGCGCTGTCGAACTATTCGATTGCGCAGCCCAGGGGCGTGTCGACGCATTTTTCTTGGCGGCGGTCAGATCGACGGCCAGGCCAATATCAATCTGGTAGGCACCGGCGACTATCCGCGGAGCAGCACCCGCTGGCCGGGTTCGTTCGGTTCAGCCTTCCTCTATTATGTCGTGCCGCGGGTAATCCTGTTTCGCGAGGAACATTCGCCGCGCGTGTTCGTCGAGAAAGTCGATTTCATCAGCGCGCCCGGCACCAGCGAAGGCGTGGTGCGCAACGGCGGCCCTTACGCGCTGCTGACGGGAATGGCGCTGTTTGATTTCGACAAGGCTCGCAAACGGTTCCGGCTGAGAAGCGTGCATCGCGGCGTGTCCAGCACCGACGTCAGAGCCAATACCGGATTTGACTATGATGAACCGGCTGTTGTCCCGACCACGGCCGAACCCGACGCCGAGACGCTGGCGTTGCTGCGCGGACGCGTCACGCGCGAACTGGCGGAGACCTATCCGCAATTTGCCGGCACGCTCGCAGCCGAACGCGCGGCCTGAAATCCGGCCGGCTATGCCAGCTTCGCAATCCCGAGTTCATCGGCAACCTGGTTCAGTCCACGCATCAGCGCGGATGGAATCGGGATTCCGTGGCGCGTCCGGGTCGCCCTTGTCTGGTGGCTATGCTCGCCGGGAACAAAAATCCGGTCCACGCCGGGCATCCGGCTGGAGTTGCGAAAATCGCGCACCAGGGCGTCGACGCTCGACTTGAACACGGCGACGTCGCCGAAGGCGGCAATGTTGATGGCCGCGATCGCCTGTCCGGTATTGGTGACGCTGGAGTCATCATGATTGAAGTCGATCACGTCGCGGCCCATCGCCGCACCGCCGAGCGTGCCCGCGAGCAGGCCGATGATCATGGCAAGGCCATAGCCCTTGTAGCCGGCCTCCATGCCGCCAAGCGGCAGCAGCATGCCTTCGTCGGCGCGTTTCGGATCGGTCAGGGGCTTGCCCTCGCGGTCGATCATCCAGCCCTCCGGCATGGTCTCGCCGCGCAGCGCTTTTGTCTTCACTTTGCCGTAAGCCGCAACCGTGGTGGCCATGTCGAGGACGATCGGCTTTTCATCGCCGGCCGGTATAGCCGCCGCGATCGGATTGGTCGACAGCAGCATGTCGAGGCCGCCCCAGGGCGGCAGATGGTTGGCGTTGCCGACCGCGAAATAAAGTCCGATCATATCGTGCGCGAGCGGCATGGTCGCGTAAAGCGACGCCGGGCCGGCATGGTTGGAGAATTGCGAGCTGACCCACGCAATGCCGGTAGAGCGCGCTTTTTCGATGGCGATCTCGGCCGCGCGCTTCATGACGAGGTGGCCCATGCCGTTGTCGCCATTCAACAAGGCCGTGCCGGCCTGCTCACGCACCACCTGGATGTTGGGCCGAACGTTGAAGCCGCCTGCCTTGATGCGGCGGGCATATTGCGGCAGCCGGGTCACGCCGTGTCCATCCGATCCCCGCAGGTCCGCTTCCGCCATCAATGCGGCGACCGTCATGGCGTCTGAATCGGCAGACCCAGCTTCGTCAGCGCGTCATGAATGAACGACTTCAGGCGGGCAAAGGTAACGGTCAGTTCAGGCGGCAGGATCGGTACTCCGGTTTGAGGGCGACGCGCCGCCTCGAGCGACCCATCATGAGATCAGCCGCGCTGAAGCAGCGGCCGCAAGCTGCGAACGTCCGTTACGGTTTCGATCGAGAACACTGTCCTGATCAGGTGGTCCGACTTTTCGCGTCCCAGGATCGGGGCAATGAGATCCCGGGCCTTGTCAATCACTTCCGCGCGCGTCATCGGGTTGCGCGGCGTGCCGCGCACGGCCGAAACCCGCTCCGCGAGACGCGTCCGTCGGTCAGCTCGATCTCGACGACCGCGACGCGCACCGGCAGGAACGTGGCAAGTTCCTCGATCGCGCACCAGGTTCACCTTCGCGCGTTCGCGCAAGGTGGCCGGGTCCTGCATCCGCGGCTTGTCGTGCGCGGCGCGGAACGAAACGGTCTTGTCGAGCAGCATCACGGCGATCATGTGCTGCAGGCAGATGTCGGGGATATCGCGGTTGTCCACGACCGTCGCAACCGAAGGGGCAAGGCGCACGGTCACGCGCTTCACCTGATCGGCCTCGAAGGTTTTCTTGTCGCGAGCCGCCTCGATCGCGTCAAGCGGGCCCTGGATCGGCGAGCCGACGGTCCATTTCTTGATGTCGGTTTGCGCGATCTCGTAGCGCTCGCCAAGCTTCTCGACGAGCCGGTCGGGTTGCGCCTTCGGGGCATAGGCGGCGAAGAAATTGTCCGCGCCCGAGAAAATATCGTCAACGCCGTTCCAACCCGCTTTTACAAGGAGCGCCGAGGTGACGCCGTTGCGCGCCGGCATGCCCGCAAACACGAAAGCCTTCTCGATGTGGTCGGTATCGCGCCGCCAGGCGATGATTCCCGACGATTGCTGCGCGGTGTAGTCGAGCGCCCAGCGCATCTGGCGGGCATCGAGACCGGCGGCACACGCCGCGGCGGCGGCGGCGCCGAAGGTGCCCGCGATGCTGTGCGTGGCCAGGCTGCTCTCGTAGCTGAACGCGGCGCCGCCCATGGCCATGACGACGCGCGTTCCGATGTCGTAGCCAAGCGTCACGGCGCGAAGCAAGACGCCGCCGTCAATGCCGAATTCCTCGCCGGCCGCCAGTGCCGCGGGCACCACCGAGCAGCCCGGATGCGAGCGCGATTCGTTGTGCGAGTCGTCGGTTTCGTCGGCATGCGCCATGACGCCATTGGCAAGCGCGGCATCGATCGGCGCGGCAGTCAGGGAAACTCCCGCGACCGTCGTCGCGCCTTTCGCGCCGCGTTCGCGGATGTAACGCAAAGCCGCCTGGCCCGGCGCCAATTCCGATCCGGAGATCATCGATGCCAACGTATCAAGCAGATGGTATTGGCCTGCTCGGTGATTTCGGCGGGGAGGGCGCGGCCGCCGGCGGCGCTCATATAGGCTGCTGAGCGCGCTCATGACCGGCCCGGGACCTGGTGCCTCGGCAAAAGCGCGCGCCGGCAGTCCCAGTGCCGTGGCTGATGTCGCCGCCATGCGGAGAAGGTGTCGTCCCCGGAATTGGCGCGCTGGTCGATTAGGGATCGTGCGCAAGTCTGAGGCGCCGGCCGCGCGGGTTTGGTCCCCGCTTTAGCCGGCGCCGAACGCCTTGAAGGTGATGATGGTGTGGGTGTCCTGGATGCCCGGAAGCACCTGCACCTTCTCGTTGATGAAGTGCCCGATGTCGGTGTCCTTGTCGACGTAGAACTTGACCAGCAGATCGTAATCTCCCGCGGTGGAATAGATCTCGGAGGCGATCTCGGCTTCCGCAAGCGCGTTGGCGACGGTGTAGGACTGGCCGAGCTTGCACTTGATCTGGACAAAGAAGGGAACCATCGCTGTCGTCTCCGGAAGGCGTCATTGGGCCAATATAGCGTCCGGGAACTTGCTGGCAATAACACGTCGCGCTAGGACAGAACATGATCGTGATGCGCTGAAATCGATGCGGGCGGGGCGATGACGTGCCGATCGCGCTCACCATCGCCGGCTCGGACTCGTCCGGCGGCGCCGGCATCCAGGCCGACCTCAAGACCTTTGCGGCGCTCGGCGTCTACGGCGCCTCCGTCATCACGGCGCTGACCGCGCAGAACACGCAGCGGCGTCAGCCGCCATTCATCCGGTGCCCGCCGATTTCGTGACCGCGCAGATCGATGCGGTGTTCGGCGATCTCGACGTCAGGGCCGTCAAGATCGGGATGGTGGCGCAGCTCGCGACCATCGATGCCATCGTCGCCGGGCTGCAGCGCTGGTCGCCGGAGCACGTCGTGCTCGATCCGGTGATGGTCGCGACCTCCGGCGACCGGCTGCTGGCGCCGGATGCCGTCGAAGGCTTGCGGAACGAAACTGATTCCGCGCGCCGCGCTGATCACGCCGAACCTGCCCGAGGCCGCCGCGCTGCTGGATGAGCCGGTCGCGGCGAGCGAGGCCGCGATCGACGAGTCAGGGCAGGCGGCTGTTGTCGCTCGGCTGTCCGCGCGGTGCTGATCAAGGGCGGCCACGCGCAGGGCGCCGAGAGCATCGATTATCTCGTCACGGGCGGCGGCGCGTCGCGCTGGCCGCGCCGCGCATCGCCACCCAAAACACCCACGGCACCGGATGCTCGCTGTCCTCCGCGATCGCCGCCGGCCTTGCCAAAGGCGAGGCGATGGAAACCGCCGTGCGCAACGCCAAGGCCTTGGTCAGCGCCGCGATCGCCGCGGCCGACCGCCTCGGTGTCGGCCACGGCCACGGCCCGATCCATCATTTCCATCGGTTCTATCGTCGTCCCCGCGAAGGCGGGGACCCATACCACGGCCTTCGTTGGTGCGAAGCCAATCGCCATCCTGCCTCATCGAGAGGCGCGCGACGTACTGGGTTACCCCGCTTGCGCGCGGTGACGACGGTTGGGGATCACGGCTTCGCGATCTCGCCGCATGTTTTTTGCGCGAGGTTTGCGTTTTGGTCCAACTCCCTCTTAAACGAGGGCGCAGGGAATGCCGGGCGCTCGATGCGCCCGCAGCCTCGCGTACGATGAAAAACAAAGTACACGAGCGTAGTCACCACGGTCACACCGGTTTCACCCGGCATTCCCCGCGCAATGGTTTTACGGCTTACTTCGTGCTCGCCCCGGTGCACCGGGCTTTTTTGCCACCGTCGCCCGCGCTCCTTAACGCGAGCTTGACACCAGCGTCGGGGTGCCAGGCCCACACGACTTCGCCGTCCGCTTCAGCGCCATTCGTCAAGGGCGCATCCACGTCCACCGCATCCCGCCCCGCGTCCGTGACGATCGCGAAACGCCCCTTGGTGGGACGGGACGGGAGCAATATAGGATAATCCGAATATTCTGAAAAGCAGAATATTTTTGCAAAGCAGGCTTGACAAACCGGGAGACAGGCACGCAACTGATTTGCCCGTCAGGCAGTCATGCGGCAGTCAAAAATCAGGCGACCCGCCGGAGCGCGAAGCTCTTGCCATCGTCCGATGTGACGTAGCGCAACCTAGCGGGAGGAGGGGGTGGGGCACAACCCTGAACGGGCAATGGCCTCCTCACCCCGCCCTTCTCTTCCTCGCCGTCCTTCCGCGTGGCGATGCCTTCGCCGCTGCTTTCTTCCGCGTCATGTGCGATTTCAACAGAGCCCTGTGGTTATGGGCCCCGGCGTTCGCCGGGGCGACGTGATGCGAGCACTAAGGCGCGGACCGCGCCTGTCGCTTGGCTGTCGCACGGGGCTGCTATTTCGCCGCGGGGACAGGCGGTTAGTTGATTCGCGTCGCCTGTTTGTTTCGAGCAGCCGGTTCCATCGGCGGCACGCGCGATCCGTCATCGCGCTGTCACGGGAATCGGCTAGCTGCTCGCGCATGGGAATGACGCTATGAGTGACGAGTTGCCGGAACGGCGCTTTCGCACTTTGTTTATCTCCGACGTCCATCTCGGAGCCCGCGGCTCGCAAGCCGACCGATTGCTGGATTTTCTGCGCAGCCATGACGCCGATACCATCTATCTCGTCGGCGATATCGTCGACGGCTGGGCGCTGCAGTCCAACTGGTACTGGCCGCAATCGCACAACGACTTCGTGCAGAAGATGCTGCGCAAGGCGCGCAAGGGCGCCAAGGTCATCTACGTCCCCGGCAATCACGACGAGTTCCTGCGGAACTATTACGGCACCCATTTCGGCGGCATCGACGTGGTGGAAAACACCATCCATGTCGGCGTCGACGGCCGGCGCTATCTGGTGATCCACGGCGACATCTTCGACCTCGTGGTGCAGAACGCGCGCTGGCTCGCCCATCTCGGCGACAAGGCCTACGATTTCGCGATCCAGATGAATCGGCTTCGTCAACATGTTCCGCCGCGCGTTCGGCGTGCCCTATTGGTCGCTGTCGCAATGGGCCAAGCTGAAGGTCAAGAACGCCGTGAATTATATCGGCGCCTTCGAAGCAGACGCTCGCCGCCGAGGCGCGGCGTCACGGCGCCGACGGCGTGATCTGCGGCCATATCCATTACGCCACCATCCGCGATGAGCATGGTATCCGCTACATGAACTGCGGCGACTGGGTGGAAAGCTGCACCGCGCTTGTCGAGCACGAAGACGGCCGGTTCGAGATCATCACCTGGACCGATCCGTTGCGCCGCGCCGATCGCCGCCGCCCCGTCAGCGGCGCGCGCCGCCTGATGCGCATTCTGGTCGCGACCGATGCCTGGCATCCGCAGGTCAACGGGGTGGTGCGCACGCTGACCATGATGGCGGAGGCGGCGAAGACGTTCGGCGTCGAGGTCGTTTTCTCACGCCCGCAGTCGTTCCGCACCTTCGCGCTGCCGAGCTACCGGGATTTGCGCGTGGCGCTGCCGTACGCCGGCGAAAATCGCCCGTCTGATTGCCGATGCCCGGCCGGACAGCATTCACATCGCCACCGAAGGTCCGATCGGACTGCTGGTGCGGCGTTACTGCCGCAAGCAGGGAGTGCCGTTCACCACGAGCTTTCATACCCGTTTTCCGGAATACGTTTCCGCCCGGCTGCCAGTTCCTGAAAAGTGGATTTGGGCGGCGCTGCGCGCCTTCCACGGACCGAGCCAAGCGGTGATGGCGGCGACGCCGGCGCTGGCGACCGAGCTGCGCGGCCGCGGCTTTCGCAACGTGGTGCTGTGGCCGCGCGGTGTCGATGCCGCGCAATTTCATCCCCGTGAAGTCGATCTCGGCCTACCGCGCCCGGTGTTCCTGTGCGTCGGCCGCGTCGCGGTCGAAAAGAATCTCGAGGCGTTTCTCGATCTCGATCTGCCCGGCACCAAACTGATCGTCGGCGACGGGCCGGCGCTAGCTTCCCTGGCGCTAAAATACCCGCAGGCGGTGTTCCTCGGCGCGCGGCAGGGCGAGGCATTGGCGGAGGCCTATGCGGGCGCCGACGTCTTCGTGTTTCCGAGCAAGACCGACACCTTCGGCCTGGTGCTTCTGGAAGCCCTTGCCAGCGGCCTGCCAGTTGCCGCATTTCCCGTCACCGGTCCCCGCGACGTCATCGGCACCGCGCCGGTCGGCGTTTTGAACGAGGATTTGCGAACAGCATGCCTGGCCGCGCTGCGGATTTCGCCGCAAGCCTGCCTTGAGTTCGCCGCTGGACATAGCTGGGATGCCTCGGCCCGCGCCTTCATCGAAAATATCAGCGAAGTCCGCAACGTCGATCCGGAGCGCGACGCGCCACCGTTCGCGGCGGAGACCCCGCGCTTCGTCGCCTGAGCCCAGCGCCAGATCATCATCCGATAAGGGCGCGTACTCATGAATCGAGCTTCGCTGATGCGGCTCGATGTCCGCAATATCCCGATAGCGACCAAATTGCGCAGGGCAGCGAAATGCCGCGATGTGCCGAGTTCGGAGTCAATGTCCATTCAGGGTCATCCGCGTCGATTCAGGCCGCGTCGGTCGTGTCCGGTGTTGCCCCACAAAACGGACATCTGGACGGTCATTGCGTTGTTCGCCTTCGGGCCACATGCTGCCGTAGTCAGCTCCCCTTGCAGCCCAGATCGTGATCGGCTGCTGGCGATCAAGCAACGGTGGTTCTCATTGTGCGTAACGGGTGAAGACAAGGTCGCGCGCTTTGACCTCATTGTGGCAGGGGAAGCAGGGTTTCATGAACGCCTCGTCGGCAGGTTTGCCGTCCTGGAAGTGAGCGAAGCCCCAACCGCCCGTTGCGGCGTACTTTTTTGTGTCCTTGACCATAAACTGTATGTTCGTTGGGGTGCCGGGTACGAAAGATTGGGCTTGGCCAAAGACTTTATTGTTTTCCTCCGACGGCACGTGACGGTAATGCAGAGCGGCAATGATTGCGCCGTCTGGGAACGGGAGCTTCCCTTCGCGGTAGGCCTGGATCGCTAAATCATTGCCCATGACGGCAGAAAAACTGTGGAAGTTGCCTTCCTCGTGGGCCACGGAGATTAGCCTCCAGTCTCGGTATCCACGGGGAATATCGGTAACGAAGATCGGGGCGCTCTCTTGATTAGCCGCGGGCGCCGTCAAGGCGATAACCCCGCCCAGCGCTGCAACTCCAACCAATGCGAATGCGATCAGCTTCATTTGGTTTTTCCTTTCAACAGGATTACCATTTTGGGCTTTACGGGCGTTGCATTATACACGTGAGCGCTCCCACTTGACCGATTTCTTCACCTTCCATCTTCCTGGCGACGGTTGAGCGAGGCTGCTGCACGGCCAGTACCGAATAACAAACGAGTAGCAGTGAGAATCCTTGCCGAAGTCCGCTCCGGGTCAAAAAGCCCGGGTCGAGCTAGCAATGCGGCGGGCTCGATGTCCGCTATATCCCGATAGCGACCAAATTGCGCAGGGCAGCGAAATGCCGCGATGTGCCACAAACGGACTCATGCGTCGCAGCAAGAGAGCTCTATTCGATCACTTCGTCGGCGCGGGCGAGGAGGGTCGGTGACAATTGGATACCCAGCGCTTTTGCAACCTTGAGATTGATAAATGCCGCGATGTGTCATGAACAGACATGTTCCGCATCATTGCCATCCCGCGCGCCGCAGGGCCTCGGTGACGAGTTTGCCATCGTCGGGGTCAGCATAAGGAAACCACGCGGCAAATTCCTCCGAGCAAAGTCCGGGATAATCGCGCTTGAGTTCCGCGGTTGCCTTTTCGGCCTCCGGCATCTGGTTGCAGCCGGAAAGACACGCTGCAAGAACCTGGCGGCCGAGCCAGAATTTCGGCTGAAGGCGCACGGCCCAGTGCGCGGTCTGCAGCGCCTCCTCAGGGTTGCCCAGGTGCATATCGGCGAGCGCCTTGGAAGGCAGGCACAGGCCCATGCCCGCATCACCCACCCGCAAGCGCATGGCGGTGCGGATGAAGACCTTGGCTTCGTCGAACTCGCCGGTCATCACCGCGTGATAGCTGCGCGCGGTCGAGGCGAGTGCAAAGCTTGGATTGAGCGTAACCGCCCGCTCAAGGAAATCATTTGCCTCGTCGTGACGTGCCTGCCAATCAAGCGCCTGCCCCAGGATGTTGCATGCTTTGGCCTCGGATGGATCGATCTCCAGCGCGCGGCGGGCGCATGCTTCGGCCTCGCGGAGCGCGCTGATCCATCCCGTGCCGCGCTGCACCTGCGCGGACAGATAGGTCGTCACCGCCATCATCGCATGGGCGTGGGCATAGGTGGCATCCTCCTTGATCGCGCTTCCGAAGGAAGACAACGCCTCGGCCCATTGCCCGGCGTAGAATTGGCTGTAGCCGAGTACGAGGTGCTGATAGGCCGCCTCGGATCCGGTGGCAGCCAGCGTCGGCCGACGCAATGCCTTGCGCTCACTCTCGGCGACGGCGGGATCGAGCGCAGCTACGATCAGGGGACACACTTCCGACACCCAGGATAGCGGTCTTGCGCCGGGGGCGTCGTAGCGTTTGGCCCAGCGGATATAACCGGTCTCGGCCTCGGCAAGCTCGATCACCAGCGACAAATCGTCGGCCCGATCGGTGATGGTGCCATAGATCAAATAGTCGGCGCCCGTCAGTTGCGCAAAATCCTTCGGAACGAACAGCGCGTCACCCTTCACGCTGTTGGCTGCGGCCCGTGAAAGAACACTGAACCAGCGGCAACCGGACAGCGTCAGCGTGATGTCATCCGACAGTGCCGTCGCCAAACAGGCGCCGGCGGCAAGCGCGCCCTCGTACCGAAAGGGCAGCACCGCTACGACAGGGGCATCTGACTGGGTCTTGGTCCAGGGATCCCGGTGAACATACGCTGGACGCCTGAGAACGTGCGATGCTGTAGCCGGTGGACGCGGGGCCGACTTCAACGCGACGTAGACCTGATGAAGTTCCGGTGGCGGCTCCTCGTTGAATTCGAGCTTCAAGCGTTTGTTGTACCGCTCATAGTGCAGCAGCGCCTCTGGGATACGATCGCCGGCGGCCTCGATCTCCATCAGGCGGGACACGGCCTGGCAGCTCATTGGGGAACGCTCGATCAGGCGCGACAGTGCCTGGATCGCGCGGTGGCTACCGCCGGAATCAAGCGGGTCCGCCGTGGCGCGCAGCACGGCGCCTTCGACCTTGGCTTCAAGGTGATAAGACTGGATCGAAAGCCAATGCGCGAACGGCTCCGATCCCACCGACGCGCCGTCGAGCAGCGGGCCGCGGTAGAGTTCAAGCATCGACTCCGCGTGCGCGAGGTCGGCCACTTTCGCAAGGCTTTCCAGGCGCCAGACATCGCAATCGACGATGGCCGGCCCCAGCGTCACGCTGGTGCGGGATGTCTCGACGAGACCGGGGCCGACGATTGGAATGGCTCGCAACTCGAACAGCACCTGCCGCAGGCTCGCCTGCGCTTGCTCCTTGAAACGGTCGGGCCACAGCAGATCGAGCAGCACTTCTCGTGTCTCGCTGTGCGACGTCTTCAATGCCAGATAGGCCAGCATGGCCTGCGCCCGGCGCAGGGAAACCTGGCCGGCCGAAATGCCGTCCCTGGTGAAGGCAAAGCCGCCGAGCAACTGCAGCTGCAATCCTGATTCCGCGCCGATCACGGCGTTCTCCCGAAGCAACTCGTCGAAATTGGCGGTCCAACCCGAAAAATGATTGTCACGTTAGCAGAAATAACGCCAACGCCATCCATCTTGCCCGCAGAAATGACGGAGGCATAACGCTCCCAGGATAGCTTGCGGACGTCCGGCAATCGTATCCGCGAGCCGGCAGAAAACACCAAGGGAGCCTTGTCATGCTGCAGAAATACATAATCGAACGCGATATTCCGAAGGTCGGCACATTCGAGCGCGACCAGCTCAGGGATGCGGCAAAGACCTCCAACGCGGCGCTGGCCAAGCTCAGCCCCGATGTCCAGTGGGTCGAGTCCTTTGTTGCGGCAGACAAGACCTTCTGCGTCTACCTGGCAAAAGACGTCGGAGCCATCAAACGGCACGCGGAAATCAGCGGGTTCCCCGCCACCGAGATCACCGAGATCAAGCGAATGATCGATCCGACGACGGCAGCTGCCTGACCCCCGATCGAACCTGCATTTGTGCTTCAAGCCTCTAGCGGCTTGCCCGCGTGTTGGGGGACGCGATACAAGTCGCGGATGACGGAACCGTTCTCGCCCCTTGCTGTCGGTTATGCCGATATCGCCGAGGCCGCCCGCGTGCTGGCGCCGTTTGCGGTGCGCACACCGCTATTGTCGTCGCCGGCGCTGGACGAACGCGTGGGAAGCAGGGTGTTCCTCAAGCCTGAAATGCTGCAGCGGACCGGATCGTTCAAGTTCCGCGGCGCCTTCAACAAGATGTCGTCGATCCCGCCGGAAGCGCGGGGCGGCGGCGTGGTCGCGTTTTCGTCGGGCAACCACGCCCAGGGGGTGGCCGCGGCGGCGCAGATCCTGAAGATGCAGGCGACCATCGTGATGCCATCCGACGCGCCGCTCTCCAAGCGCGAGCGCACCAGGGCTTATGGCGCCGAAATCGTGCTGTACGACCGCGATCGCGAGGACCGTGAAGCGATCGCCGCCGACATTGCCGGCAAGCGCGGCGCCACCCTGGTGCGGCCCTACGACGATCCCTTGGTGATCGCGGGTCAAGGCACCGTCGGGCGGGAAATCGCCGACGATATGGCCGCGCTTGGCGTGACGCCGGATATCGTGGTCGCACCGGCTTCGGGCGGCGGCCTGGTCGCCGGCGTCGCTGTCGCGATCAAGGCGCGTTATCCGCAAGCCGACGTCATGTCGGCCGAACCCGAAGGTTTTGACGATCATGCGCGTTCGCTGCGCGCGGGCAAACGCGAGCCGCACCGCGCCGAAGGCCGCACCATCTGCGATGCGCTGATGGCCTCGATCCCCGGCGAAATCACGTTCGCCATCAATAGCAGGCTGCTCACGCAGGGCGTCACCGCTTCGGACACGGAAGTCGGCACCGCGGTGGGATTCGTGTTTCGGGAACTGAAACTGGTGGTCGAGCCGGGCGGGGCGGTCGGTCTTGCCGCACTGCTGGCCGGTCATATCGACGCGCGCGGCAAGAACGTCGTCATCGTGCTGTCCGGCGGCAATGTGGATGCGGATCTGTATGCGCGGCTGATCAGCTGACCGGAGCGTCTTCAGGCAACGCGCGCCGCTGGCGCTCCCAACATCGCTGCGGCAATCACTTCGGCGGTGATGCGTCGTCGCGAAATACTGATTTCTCCCAGCAATTCAACTTTGAAAGCCCCGGCATCGTCCGGGGCCATTTGTGTATGTTTCCATTGATGTGGATCAATAACGCAGGGGTTGGCTAAAAGATAATGATTTTTATAGAAGGAGATTGCGATGACACAAATACAATTGGACGTCCGCTTTACCGGTGGCCGCGCCGGTCGGGCGCAACTCTGCCGCGGAATTGGTCAATCGTCACCCGAGTGATCTTGGCCAATACCGCTTACGTGCTAGCAGCATTGAGAAACAGACCGGGACGATTCCAATAGTGTTTGCTGAGTCGTGGACCCGGTTGGTAGCGGCCTCGAAGACAGTCTTGCGCACCCCGGGGGAAACATAGCCGGATTCGTCAGCTTAGACTGCGGAATGGGCGTCGAAAGGGCTCGAAACACTGGAACAGATAGCGCCGCACGTGACCCGGGTAGGCGTCCTTCGAGATCTCGGGGTTCCCGGCGGAATTGGGCGGTTGGGCGCTATCGAAACGGCGACATCATCATTCGGAGTCGACAGGACGGCCTTGGATGCGCGCGAGGGCGACAATTGAACCGACTGTCCGCATCTGCGAGCGGGCCAAATGGCGGCTCGTGCTCTCCAGTCCGCGACGTCGGAAAATCGCGCACTGATCACCGCTCTTGCAGCGCGTCTCGACGACCCGCGGTCTATGGCTATCCCGTTTATGTGAAGTACGGTGGTCTAGTTTCCAGGCGATCGGACAATCTCAACTGCGCCCAAGGGCCGCGGAATACGTGGATCGAATTCTACAGGCGCAAACACCGGCTGATCTCCGGTTCAATCCGATCGAGCAGCTCGCCATGCTACGAAAGGCCGCCAGAGCGCTCTGAGGCCTTGAACGTGCCTGCGACGCTGCTTGCCCGGGCCGACGAGCAGATCGAATCAAGCAGGCAGAGGCCGTGTTTCGCGCAAGCGGACTCTGCCTGCATGGTCGCGCTATCGCCGAATGCGTGCACGAGCTCAGGAGAAGAAAGCGATCTTCTCGGCCTGGACTCATGCGGCGGATCGGCGCCAGCGGGTCGGCGTCCGATGCGCGCGGCCTTCGCACGATACCGTTGGCGACCAGGCTCGAGCCAAGAGAAGGTTCAAGCGAAGCCTGAACCGCCGGTGCGGCGATTGGCCCGGCCATTTCGGCGACCTTGCCAGGCTCGGCCGGTCGTGGCTCCGCGCTGCGGATTTCGGCGCGGATATCGTCCGGGGGGGCGGCGGGAGCCTCATCGATATCGTCGGGATCGGGTGCGGACATCTCCAGCGCGATCAGGTCCAGCAGCGCTTCATCATCAGCGTCAGCGGCTTCAACCGTTACATCGGCGACTTCAACCGCCGTCTCAACGGCCTCAGCCGTTTCCACAACGGCATTCGCCGGCACGTCCATCGCGACTTCCGCGTCGTCGGCCGTATTCACCGCCTGCGCCGTTTCGGCCATCGCAGCAGGTGCCTCGTCGCGCGCCGCGGAAGCGGGCGAAGCTGCTAGCCTCTTCAGCGGCTTGCGAGGACGGCTTGTCGCTGGCGTCGAACTCCGCGATTTCAGCCTTGATGAGGTCGAATGCGGCGCTCAATGCGTCCGAGGCATTGGCGGAAGTGATTTGTCCGCACGCGTCTTCGATGGCGCCGACCTGGGAATCCAGGAGATCGCAGATCCGGCTGTCGGCCCCGATTTCCCGCCACTGCCAGGAGATTTCCCTGATGATCCGGACGCCCTTGCGGATCGGCGCCAGGTTTTCCTCCAGCGCGAGGCGTTCGACGGCCGCGGCGGCGGTGGCCTCGGCCTGATCGACCGCACGCCGGATCGTGGCCAACGCCTCCGGCAGCCCGCTTTCGGGAGCCGGCTGCTGCTGCGCGGCGAGGGTTTCCTCGATCCGGGCCACCGCGTCGAGCACCATGCGGGTGTCGGCGTTGCGGTTGCGCTTGGCGTATTCGCCGAGAAACCAGCGGCCGCGCGAGGTCTCCATGAACGCCTGGCTGATCGCCTCATAGTCCTCCTCGCTCGGCAAGCTTGCGCGGGCGGAGATCGGCGATAGGGCGAATGCTTCGTCGGCCATGTCAAACTCTTCCGCGCAAATCGCGGCGCGTTAGGCTAACGATCATCATGATATCGACCGAATCGCAATTGGTTTGATGCCACCCGAATCACAAATCCCCATCGCATCTCAACAGACGTCGAGGCGATTCGCTGGCAGGCTGGCGCTGTTTTACGGCACGCTGTTCGGCCTGATCGGCACCCATCTGCCGTTTTTCCCGGTGTGGCTGAAGGCGGTCGGGAATCGACGCCTCCTGGATCGGGATCATCACCGCGGTTCCGTCGGTGACGCGGTTCACGATCCTGCCGCTGGTGACCGGGCTTGCCGAAAGGCGTCAGGCGCTGCGCGCGGCCATGATCCTGACCGCCTTTGCCACCGCGCTCGGATTTTGCGTCGTCGGCACCCAGCATCGGGCGCTTCTGGTGTTTTTCGCCTACGCCGCCACGGCGTGCGTGTGGACGCCGATGGTGCCGCTGACGGACGCCTATGCGCTGCGCGGCGTGGCGCGCTACGGCCTCAATTACGGGCCGCTGCGGCTGTGGGGCTCGGCGGCCTTCGTGGTCGGCGCGCTGGCCTGCGGGCTCCTGGTCGACGTCATCGCGCCGCGGCACCTGATCTGGGTCATCGCGTCGGTGGCGGGTCTCGGCGCGCTCGCCGGCCTCGCCTTGCAGCGGCTGGACCATCCGAAGCCGACGGCGGCGGTGCCGCACGGCGCGGGCGCGCTGCTGCGTGACCCCGGCTTTCTCGCCATCATCGTCGGCGCGGCGCTGATCCAGGGCAGCCACGCCGCCTACTACACCTTCGCCTCCATCACCTGGCAGGGCGCCGGCCTCGGCGGGCTGACGATCGCCGGGCTGTGGGTGCTGGGAGTGCTCGCCGAGATCGTGGTGTTCGCGCTGTCGCCGCGCTTTACGCTGCAGCCTTCGGCGCTGGTGGTGATCGGCGGGCTCAGCGCGGTCGCGCGCTGGCTGATCACGGCGCAGGAGCCTTCGGTGGCGGTGCTGTCGGTGGTCCAGCTGGCGCACGGGCTGACCTATGGGCTGACCCAGGTCGGCACCATGGGACTTCTGGTGCGCCATGTGCCCGTCAATGTGATGGCGCGCGGGCAGGGCTATTACGCCGCCTGTTCCGGCATCGTCACCTCCAGCGCCTCGATCCTGTCCGGCGTGGTCTATGCGCCGGTACGGGCAGGGCGTCTATTACGTCATGGCCGCGATGGCGCTGTCAGGCGCGCTGGTGATGTGGCTGGCGCGGCGACCGCCTCGCGGATCATCCCCACAGCGCGGCCTCGGGCGGATAGACCAGGCTGCCGTCGTAGCGCAGGCCGCCGTCGCGGTCGCGCGCCAGCAACAGCGGACCGTCGAGATCGACGAAGCGGGCCGCCGGCGCGAGCAGCATCGCCGGCGCCATCGCCAGCGAGGTCGCGACCATGCAGCCGATCATGATCTGAAATCCCAGCGCCTGCGCCGCGTCCGCCATGACCAGCGCCTCCGTCAGCCCGCCGGTCTTGTCGAGCTTGATATTGACGGCATCGTAGCGCTCGCGCAGCCCATCCAGCGACTTGCGGTCATGCACGCTTTCGTCGGCGCAGACGGCAAGCGGCCGGCGGATGCGCTGCGAGCGCCTCGTCCTGGCCGGCGGGAAGCGGCTGCTCGACCAGGGTGACGCCGGCTTGCGCGCAATGCCGTCAGGTTTTGCTCGAGATTGTCGGATGTCCAGGCCTCGTTGGCATCGACGATCAGTTCGGAATCGGGTGCGGCCTTGCGCACCGCGGCGATTCTGGCGCCATCGCCGTCGCCGCCAAGCTTGATCTTGAGCAGTGGCCGGTGCGCGGCCCTGGCGGTGGCCGCCGCCATCGCCTCCGGCGACGCCAGCGAGATCGTATAGGCGGTGATGCAGGCGATCGGGCGCGGGACGTCCGAGCAGGTTCCAGACCCGCTGGCCGCTGGTCTTGGCCTCGAGGTCCAGCAGCGCGCAATCCAGCGCGTTGCGGGCGGCGCCCGGCAGGCATCGCGGCCTGCAGGGCCTGCCGGTCGAGCCCGCGCAGCACCGGTTCCTGCATGGCCCGGAGGGCGGCCAGCGTCGCTTCCGGGGTCTCGCCATAGCGCGGATAGGGGACGCATTCGCCGCGGCCGGTCAGGCCGCCGCGGCTGACTTCCGCCACCACCGTCACCGCTTCGGTCTTGGCGCCGCGGCTGATGGTGAAGGAGCCCGCGATCGGCCAGCGCTCGATTCTCGCCGACAGCATTGAGGGTTGGCTGGAAGTCATTTTAAAATCTGGCAATTTCTGAACCGCCCGCTTGCCCGGCGCAACCAAGTATGGCTGGTTAGGGGCGTGCTCTACAAGGCGGCGGCGGGGTGTTGGATATTTCCTTTTCCATGGGTAGCGGAGAATCGGCGCAGGAGGCGGCCACGTGAACGGCGACCCGACATTGGAGCGGATTGCGCGCGGCAACGGGCTTGCGCTGTGCGCCGCGGGGTCGTGGACCGCCCGCTTTGCGCCCGATCTCGAGCAGATCGTCGCCGACGCCGAAAAGCTG
Organism: uncultured Alphaproteobacteria bacterium; assembly: GCA_963735835.1. Lineage (GTDB taxonomy): Bacteria > Pseudomonadota > Alphaproteobacteria > Rhizobiales > Xanthobacteraceae > Bradyrhizobium. Next base: position 24,646 of record CAVTNA010000062.1, read on the forward strand.
GCCGGAAGCCGGCCCAACATCTTCATCGACGTGTCGCAGGTGTCCAAGCTCGACACTTTCGGGGCCTGGCTGATCGAGCGGCTGCGCCGCAGCCTGACCCAGGGCGGCGTGGAGGCCAAGATCGCCGGGCTTTCGGCCAATTATTCGAGCCTGGTCGACGAGGTGCGCCGGGTGAAGGCCGCGCCCGCCATCGACACCACGTCGGTGACGATTACGGGGATGCTGGATCAGGTCGGCCGCAGCATGGTCGGCATCGGCGGCACCATCGTCGGCCTGATCGACATGCTCGGCGCGGTGCTGGCCGCGAGCGGCAGGGTCATGATCCACCCCAAGGGCTTCCGCCTGACCTCGACCGTGCATCATCTGGAGCAGGTGTGCTGGCGCGCGGTGCCGATCGTCGTGCTGATCACCTTTCTGATCGGCTGCATCATCTCCCAGCAGGGCATCTTTCATTTCCGCAAATTCGGCGCGGATATCTTCGTGGTCGACATGCTGGGCGTGCTGGTGCTGCGCGAGATCGGCGTGCTGCTGGTGGCGATCATGGTGGCGGGCCGTTCCGGCAGCGCCTACACCGCCGAACTCGGCTCGATGAAGATGCGCGAGGAGATCGACGCGCTGCGCACCATGGGCTTCGACCCGATCGAGGTTCTGATCCTGCCGCGGATGCTGGCGCTGATCATCGCGCTGCCGATCCTGGCCTTTCTCGGCGCCATCGCGGCGCTGTATGGCGGCGGGCTGGTGGCGTGGCTTTACGGCGGCGTCGATCCCGAGGCGTTCCTGCTTCGCCTGCGCGACGCCATCTCGATCGATCACTTCACCGTCGGCATCATCAAGGCGCCGGTGATGGCGGCGGTGATCGGGATCGTCGCCTGCGTCGAGGGGCTTGCGGTGCAGGGCAGCGCCGAATCGCTCGGGCAGCACACCACCTCCTCGGTGGTGAAGGGAATTTTCTTCGTCATCGTGATGGACGGCGTGTTCGCGATCTTCTTCGCGTCGATCGGAATGTGACGATGGCGCCTGAAGTGCAAAACGCCATCATCCGGGTTCGCGACATCTCGGTGCAGTTCGGCTCGACCAAGGTTCTGGACGGGCTCAATCTCGACGTCAAGCGCGGCGAGATTCTGGGCTTCGTCGGCCCCTCCGGCGCCGGCAAGTCGGTGCTGACGCGCACCATCATCGGCCTCGTGCCCAAGATCTCGGGGCGCATCGAGGTGTTCGGGATCGATCTCGACGCCGCCAGCGCCGCGGAGCGGCGCGGGGTCGAGCGGCGCTGGGGCATCCTGTTCCAGCAGGGCGCGCTGTTTTCCTCGCTGACGGTGCGGCAGAACATCCAGTTCCCGGTGCGCGAATATCTCAACGTCTCGCAGCGGCTGCTCGACGAGATCACGGTGGCCAAGCTCGGCATGGTCGGGCTTGCGCCCCGAAGTGGCCGACCGCTTTCCCTCGGAACTGTCCGGCGGCATGGTCAAGCGCGTGGCGCTGGCGCGCGCGCTCGCGCTCGATCCCGAACTGGTCTTCCTCGACGAGCCGACCTCGGGCCTCGATCCGATCGGCGCCGGCGACTTCGACGAGCTGGTCCGGACCCTGCAGCGCACTTTGGGCCTGACCGTTTTCATGGTAACCCACGATCTGGACAGCCTTTATACCGCTTGTGACCGGATCGCCGTTTTAGGGAACGGTAAGATCATTGCCGCAGGATCGATGGCCGACATGCAGGCCTCGCAGCATCCCTGGTTGAGGGCCTATTTCCACGGCAAGCGCGCCCGCGCGGTGATGGGCAGTTAGCTTCGGTACCGGAGTTGGTTGATGGAAACGCGGGCGAACTTCGTCCTGATCGGATCGTTCACGCTGGCGGTGATTGCCGCGGCGTTCGGTTTTGTGCTCTGGTTCCAGTCGCTCCACACCACCAAGGCGCGCAGCCCGCTTGCGCATCGTCTTCGAAGGCCCGGCGACCGGCCTGCGCAACGGCGGCAGCGTCAATTTCAACGGTATCCGGGTAGGCGAAGTGATGTCGGTGAAGCTCGACAACCCGCGTCGTGTCGTCGCACTCGCCATGGTCGAGAACAACGCCCCGATCCGCAAGGACACCCTGGTCGGGCTCGAATTTCAGGGGCTGACCGGCGTCGCCGCGATCTCGCTGAAGGGCGGCGAGGAGGCCGCGCCCCCGGTTCCGCTGGACGAGGACGGCGTGCCCGTGCTGACGGCCGATCCGAACGCGCTGCAGGACGTCACCGAGGCGATCCGCGGCACGCTGCAGAACATCAACCGGGTGGTCGCCGACAATCAGGAGGCGGTGAAGAACTCGCTGCATAACCTCGAGACCTTCACCACGTCGCTGGCGCGCAATGCCGAGAAGATCGACAACGTCATGCTGAAAGTCGACGGCGTGATGGGCAAGGCCGACAACCTGATGCTCGGCCTCAATACGCTGGCCGGCGGCAAGGAGGGCGGCGAACTGTTCCAGGCGGTGAAATCGATCCGCGAACTGGCGGAGGATTTCGACAAGCGCTCGGGCGCCCTGATGACCGACGGCCGCCGGACGCTGGGCGACATCAGCCGCGCCGTGAACAATCTCGACCGCAACCCGACGCGGCTGTTGTTCGGCGCCGGAACAACCGCCGCCGCGCCGGCGGCGGAGCCGCCGCCTACCAGGCCGGGCCGAACCCCGCGGCTGCGGCGAGCGAGAAGAAGAAGCCGTAGGAGCGAAGGGGACCCGAACAAAAACGGAGGCATCGCTGCCTCCGTTTTCTTCCGATCAGCTCAAAACCTTACCCGAGCCGTCCCGCCGCATGCGCGAGCAGGGTGTAGACGAGGCCGGTCTCCGAGGTGAGGTGGCTGCGCAGCACCGCCGGGCCGCGCTCGTCGCGCGCGACTTCGTCGAGCAGGCGCTCGAACTCGGTGATGTAGCGGTCGACCGTCTGCTTGAAGCTGCGGTCGGCGCGATATTTGCGGGCGACCTCGTCGAACGCCTTCTGGCCGGCCGGGGTGTAGAGCCGCTTGGTGAAGGCCTTGCTCTCGCCGCGCTGATAGCGATCCCACATCTCGGCGGCGAGATTGCGATCCATCAGCCGGCCGATGTCGAGCGACAGCGACTCCAGCGGATTGCCGCCGGCGCCCTGCTGCGGCGGGCGGCCGCGCGGGACGTCGCGGCCGCTGCCGCCGGCCGTCGGCGCGGCTCAACAGGTCGGAAAGCCATCCGTCGCGTCCCTGGTCGGAACTCGCCGGGGAGACCGGCGGCGCTTCGGTGCGGCGCGAGGCCGGCATGCCGAGGTCCGGCGGCGGCAAGGTCGAGGCGCTGCCGGCGTCGCGCATGCGCGGAGCGGGCCGAGCGCGACCGGCCGCCGGCGGCCAGCATCGGCTCTTCCTCGCGCTGCGCGCTGGCGCGGCCGGTCGGTCACGACGTCGAGGCCGCGGCCGTGATGGGCGACGATCCGGTTCAGCTCCGCCAGCGCCTCGATCTGGTCGACGATCACCTTGCGCATCTGCGCGGTGCTTTCGGCGGCTTCCTGCGGCATTTCCAGCACGCCGCGGCGAAGTTCGTTGCGGGTGGCTTCCAGCTCGTGCTGCATTTCCGCGGCCATCTGCTTCATGCTCGCCACCATGGTGGCGAACTTTTCCGCGGACTGCTTGAACATCGCATCGGCTTCCTGCGTGCTCTGCTGATAGATTTCGGTCATGGCTTCGGCGGTCAGCCGGCGTTCCTCTTCGGCCGTCGCGCGAACCGCCTCGAACTGCCGGCTGATCGCGGCCGAACCGGCGCCGGCGGTTTCCGCCACCACGCGGGCGATATCGCGCGCGCGCTCTTCGGCGGCGGCCAGCGATTCATCCAGCAGGCCGGTGAAGCGCGACAGCCGCTGATCGAGATCGGTGGTGCGCAGATCGATCGTGGTGACCAGCGACTTCGAGCGCCGTCTTGCGTTCGGCGACGGAGGCGGTGGTGCTGCGGTTGCTTTGCTCGACCACGGCCGCGGCCTCGACCAGCGCCTGGCCGTGATGCTCGAACTGGCTGGACAGCGAGCCGAGATCCTCCAGCGCCTTCGACGGTCTTGGCGTTGAAGATGCTCGAGCTGGTCTTCCAGCGTCTGGGTCGCGACCCCGTTGCGCGAGGTGACGTCGTTCATGGCGGAGACGAAGTCGGCCACGCGGGTGACCAGCGCGCGCTCGAGCGAATTGAGGTTGTCGTGGGCGCCGGTCAGCACTTCCTGCAGCAGGATGTTGCCTTCGCGCAGCCGCTCGAACAGCGCGACCGTGTCGGTGCGCAGGATCTTGCTGGTTTCCTGCATCTCGGTCACCGCCGCGATCGAGACCTGACGCGACTGGTCGATCGCCGCGCGCGAGGCCTGCTCCAGTTCCTTCAGCGACTTGTTGACGGCGCCGGTGGCGAGTTCGCCCGCGGAGGTGATCGTCCGCGCGACGTCGGAGCCGTGGCTCAGCATCGATTGCGAGAAGCTCTGGCCACGGGTCTCGATCGATTTCAGCGCATCCGAGGTGACGCGGTCGATATCGACCGTGAGCTGGTTGGTCCTGGCGCCGATCGCCTCGACCAGCGCTCCGCGCTTGCCGTCGATCATCTGCGACAGCCGATCGGTCTGTTGCTGGACGTAGTTGACGATTTCGTCGGTCTTGCCGGTCATGGTCGAGCCGAAAGCGCCGCTGGCGGCGAGGACCGAGCGTTCGATCTCCGTCGAGGTCGACTTGACCTTGGAGCTGACTTCGTTCGACGCGGCGACCAGCGCGCTCTGCGCATTGAGCGCGCTGGTCTGGATGTTGTCGGTGGTATTGGCGGTGACCGTGCAGAGCGACCGCTCGATATCGGCGGAGATCGCCTTGATCTGGCTGGCCGCGTCGGCCGACGCGCTGACCAGCGAGCTCTGCGCCTCGCGCGCGCTGCTGAGGATCGAAGCGGCGGTATCGGCCCCGGCGATCGACAACGAGCGTTCGACATCGACGGCCAGCGACTTGACGTGGTTGGCGGCATCCGACGATGCGGTGACCAGGGTGGACTGCGCCTCGCGCGCGCCGGCGACGATCGATTCGGCGGTGGAAGTGCCGGCGATCGACAACGACCGTTCGACGTCGGCGGCCAGCGACTTGACGTGGTTGGCGGCATCCGACGACGCGGTGACCAGCGTGCTCTGCACTTCGCGCGCGCCGGCCAGGATCGACGCGGCGGTGGCGTTACCGGCGGCCGAGAGCGTGCGTTCGACATCGGCGGCCAGCGACTTGACCTGGCTGGCGGCATCCGCGGACGCGGTGACCAGCGTGGTTTGGGCTTCGCGGGCGCCGGTCGAGGATCGAGCGCGGCGGCGGCGCCGGCGGCCGAGAGCGTGCGTTCGACGTCGGCGGACAGCGATTTGATCTGGCTGGCGGCATCCGAGGAGGCCGTCACCAGGGTCGATCTGCGCGTCGCGGGCGCTGGTCAGGATCGAGTTCGCGGCGCCGGTGCCGACGGCGGTCAGCGCGCGCTCGACTTCCGCCGAGGTCAGCTTGAGCTGGGCGCCGACATCGGAAGAAACCGACAGCAGCGACTGCTGCGCGGCGCGCGCGCCGGTCTGAATGGTCTCGCTGGTGTTGACCACGAGGTTGGTCAGCGAGCGTTCGGCATCCTCGACGTGGGACTTGATCCCGGCCGACAGTTCCTCGGCGCGCGCCATCAGGCCGTCGCTGGCCTGCCGCCCGCTGCTCTCGATGCGGCCCGCCACGGCTTCGACGCGCGAACCCAGGAGGTCTTCGAACTGCGCGACGCGCGTATCGATATCGGTGGCGACCGCGCCGACCCGGCTTTCGATGCCCTGATGGATTTCCTGGAACCGCGCCGTGATGGTGTCGGTCAGCTGGGCGCTGCGGCCGTCGATGGTCTGGGTCACGTTGGCAATGCGCCGGTCGACCGCTTCGATCGCCTGCGCGGTGCCGTCGGTGAGCGAGGAGGTCGAGCAGGTCGAGGCGCGAATCGATCGACGTGGATCGCCTGCGTGGCGCCGTCGGTCAGCGACGACGACAGCGTGCCAAGCCGGTTGTCGATGGTTTCGGTCACCGACTTCGCCCGCGTATCGAAGAGTTCTGCTCGAGCGATTTGAGACGGCCGTCGACGGTCTCGTCGAAGGATTTGATCTTGCTGTCGAGCGAGGTATCGAGATTGGCGACGCGGGTTCCGAGCGTGGTCTCGAATTGCAGCGAGGCGCTGGTCGAGCGAGGCGGTGATCTCGCCGCCGTTCGAGGTCAGGCGGGTGTCGAAGGTGTCGACATAGGTCTTCAGGGTTTCGGCGATGTCCTGGGTGCGCTGACCCATGCGATCGACGATTTCGCCGCCGAAGGTTTTGACGGTGCGGTCGAATTCCGAGATGTGGCGGGTAATCAGCGCGCCGAGCGTGCCGCTGTCGCGCGCGAATTTTTCCGCGAGTTCGCCGCCCTGGTTCTTCACCAGTTCGTCGAACGCGCTCATCTGCAGCGCAGAGCGTGTCGTGCGCGGTCTCGGTCTGGCTGACGACCTTCGCCACCAGCGTGTTCACGGTCGACGTCAAGCGCTTCGCTGGCCTTGTCGCCGGAGGTGAGGATCTGGGTCGCGAGCCGGTTGCCGGCTTCATCGATCTTGCTCACGAGATCGCCGCTGCGCAGTTCGAGTTCGAGCAGCAGCGAGTCGCTGGAATTCTTCAGCGAGTCGTGAACCTGTTCGGTGCGGTCGGAAATGCCGTCGACGATGGTGGAGGAGCGCTGCTCGAATTCGCTGGTGATGCGGTCGATCCGCTCGTTCAGCATCTCGTGGACGCGGTCGGCCAGATCGACGAACTCGTCGTGGACGTGGCCGGTCTTGAAGTTGAGGCTGGTGGTGAGGCGCTCGCTGGCGTCGAGCACGGCGCGCGTGGTCTCGGCGCTGGCTTCCTCGAGCCGGTCGAGCAGGTCGCCGCCGCGCTCGCCGAGCGCGAGGATCATGTTGTCGCCGGCGTTGCTGAGCGCCGTGGTGATGTGGGCGCCGCGTTCTTCCAGCGCGCCGGTGATGCTCTTGGCGACCTCGTCGACGCGGGAGGCGATCGCGTCCGAGATCAGCGCGATATCGTGGCGCAGGTCGATCTGCACGCCGGAGATGGCGCTGCGCACCTGCTCGGCCTGGCCGACCAGGTTGTCGCGCTGATGGGCGATGTCCTGCAGCAGCGCGCGGATGCGCACCTCGTTGTCGCTGTAGGCGCGCTCGAGCGCCGAGACTTCGTTGGCAACCAGGGTTTCGAGTTCGCCGGCGCGCGCGATGGCGCGCTCGACGCCGTCGCCCATCGCCGCGACTTCGCGGCGGATCGCCTGACCGACGGTCACCATCGAGTCGCTGGCGGCGCCCTCGGGCTCCGAAAAGCGGATCGCCACCTGCGCCATCGACTGCGCGATCATGCGCAGTTCCTGGCCGCGCCAGGCAAGGCTGGCCAGGAAATAGAACAGCATCACCGGCGCAAAGAACAAGGCGGCAAGGCCGGCCAGCACCAGCGTGCCGCCGCCGCCCTGACCGATCGCCGCCTGCAGCGAGGGCAGGAAGCTGAAGGTCAGCAGGGCCGCGCCGACGATCCAGACGCCGGCAAAAAGCGTGGCCAGCGTATAGACGTTGCGGGCGGGGCGGCCCTTCTGAATGGCCTGCAGAATCTGCCCGATGGTTTCGCGGTCGTCATTGGCGGCGCGGCGGGTCGAGCGCGGCTCCTCGATCGGTTCGAAGATCGGCCGGTCGGCGCTCGGGCGGGTATCGAACGTGCTCTCGTCGTAAGCCGGTGTCGAAGGTGAATTGGTCGGCGTCACATCGCTGCGCGCCGAGCTTCGCGCGTTGTCGGCCGCAGACACGTCGCTGATGTTCAGGGCTTCCTGAATGGCAGAAAGCGCGACTTCGGTGGGGTCTTTGACCTTCTTGGGGTTGTTCGCCATGTTCAGTCTGAGCCCTCGTTTTACTTTTTACGCATCCCGGAAGAGTCTTGCGCGAGCGCCCCTCGCCAAGCTCGAAGCCGGTGTCATGCCCTGCGCGGTCGCGAAAGCGCGGCCGTCGGCCGGCTTGTCCGCTATCATCGCGAAACATCCTATTGGCTAGGCGGTGCGAATGAAATGGCTGCGATTAATACAATCTTAATCATCGTTAACAGCGCGACGCGGTAAGGCCTTACAAGTCCTCAAAATTTTCGGCTTGCGGCGCCGCCAATTGAGGCAACTCTTTGCCAAAAACAAGGCGAACTTGCGGCAGATCACACAAAACGTTCCGTTAACCATTTCCGTGATTGGCTGACCAAAACTTCGCCGCCGGATCGGTCGGCGCGAGGATCTTGGGTTATCGCCATGCCGCTTCATCTGGAACGGATTGACTGGATGCCATCGCCGCCGCTCGCTCCCGATGACGGTCCGATCGATATCGAACATCTCCGGCGCATGACGCTGGGCGATGCCAGCCTCGAGCGCGAGGTGCTGGCGATGTTTTCGGCGCAGGCGGCCAGCCTGATCGGCACGCTCGTCGGCCTTGCCCGCCGATGCGGGTGCGCTGGCGCATACGCTGAAGGGTTCGGCACGCGCGATCGGCGCGTTTCGCGTCGCCGATGCCGCCGGTCGTCTGGAAACGCTGATACGGAACGGCGGCGATCCCGGCCGAGGCGCTCGCCGAGCTCGACGACGCCGTCGCGCAGGCGCGCGCCGCGGTCGACGCGATCCTGCGCCGGTCCTGATCCCGACCATCAAGCAGCGGCAAAACGCGGACGCGCGCAGGTTTTCGCCCCGCGCCGCGCTAGCGCGGAGCGGATCGACCCGTTATAGGACTGCCCGGACCCCTTCATCCGGCAGCACGAGCAAACATGGCCAAGATTCACTTTGTCGACCACACCGGCGAAACCCGCACCATTGACGTCGAGAACGGCGCGACCGTGATGGAAGCGGCGATCCGCAACGCCATTCCCGGCATCGAGGCCGAATGCGGCGGCGCCTGCGCCTGCGCGACGTGCCACGTCTATGTCGATGAAGCCTGGCGCGAGAAGGTCGGCGCGCCGTCGCCGATGGAGGAGGACATGCTGGATTTCGGCTTCGACGTGCGGCCGAATTCGCGGCTGTCGTGCCAGATCAAGGTGAGCGACGAACTCGACGGTCTCGTGGTCTCGACGCCGGAGCGGCAGGCCTAGAATTCAGTACGCTTGCTTGCGACCCGATACGCACCGCGCTCGAAAAGGCTCTAGAACTTCGGCTGCGCGATTTCGACGCCGCGCCGCAGCCAGGGCTGGAAATTGGCGACGATCTCGGCGGTCAGCGGCGTCGGTTTGCGCGTGCTCTCGTCGATCAGCACTGTCACCGATTGCGCCGACGCCACGCATTTGCCTTCCGAAAACACCACCTGGTCGAAGGTCACGGAAGTGCGGCCGAACTTCGCGACGCCGAGCCCCATCTCGATGCTGCCCGGCCAGCGCAGCTCGGCGCGGAAATGGATGTCGAGGCGCACCAGCATCCAGGCCAGCCCCGGCGGCATCAGCCCGATAACTGCGGTCCTTCATCAGCGTCACGCGGCCGGTTTCGAAATAGGTCGCATAGACCGCGTTGTTGACGTGCTGATTGGGGTCGAGATCGGCAAAGCGCACATTGTCGGTCAGCCGGTAGGGAAAATCTTCCAGGCGCGGCGTTGAATTGAGACGGGCAGGTGCGTTCACGGCGACGATCTCCGTAGTTTCATGCCCTTACAGCGCAGTTGTCGAACGGCGGCAAGGGGTTGCTGTCGGTCGCCAGCGCCATTTTATGGCTTTCCTCGCTCGGCGGCGTTGGCTAGACAGGCGCAGCCAAGAGCCGGCTGCCGGCATGGTCCAACCGAAAAGAAGCGATATGAGCGAAGCGATCAAAACCGATGTGCTGATTATTGGCGCGGGCCCGTGCGGACTGTTTGCCGTCTTCGAACTGGGCCTGCTCGATATGAAGGTGCATCTTGTCGACATTCTCGACAAGATCGGCGGCCAGTGCGCCGAACTCTATCCGGAAAAGCCGATCTACGACATTCCGGGCATCCCCTTCGTCACCGGCCAGGGCCTGACCGACGCGCTGATGGAGCAGATCAAGCCGTTCAATCCGACCTTCCATCTCAACGAAATGGTGGAGAAGATCGAGAAGATCGGCGATCCCGGTTTTCGCGTCACCACCGATGCCGGCCAGATGTTCGAGTGCAAGGTGGTTGTGATCTCCGCCGGCGGCGGCTCGTTCCAGCCGAAGCGCCCGCCGGTGCCGGGGATCGAGGCCTATGAAGGCAGCTCGGTGTTTTACTCCGTGCGCAAGATGGAGCAGTTCCGCGACAAGGATTTGCTGATCGTCGGCGGCGGCGACTCCGCGCTGGACTGGACGCTCAATCTGCACCCGATCGCCAAGCGCGTGACGCTGATGCACCGGCGTGACGATTTCCGCGCGGCGCCGCACAGCGTCGAACAGATGCGCGCGCTGGTGGCTGCGGGGAAACTGGATTTGAAGATCGGCCAGGTCACCGGACTTGAAGGCGAGAGCGGCTTGCTCACCGGCGCCACCGTCAAAGCCAACGACAACACCGTTTCGAAGGTCACCTGCGATACCATGCTGCCGTTCTTCGGCCTGACCATGAAGCTCGGGCCGGTCGCGAACTGGGGCATCGCGCTCGAGAACAATCTGGTGCCGGTCGAGACCTCGGCGTTCGAGACCAGCGTGCCCGGAATCTTCGCGATCGGCGACATCAACACCTATCCCGGCAAGCTGAAGCTGATCCTGTGCGGCTTCCATGAGGGCGCGCTGATGGCGCAGAAGGCGTACCGTTATGTCTATCCGGACAAGCGGCTGGTGTTCCAGTACACGACGTCGTCGTCGAGCCTGCAGAAGAAGCTCGGGGTCAACTGACTGACGCCTCGATGCAGTCCGATAACGCCGCGCCACGGAGGCATGCGGCTGCTGCGCAGCCCTGATATCCGGCTGCGGCACTGGAACCATCCGCGAAATGGCCTTAGTCTGCGACCATTATTTTATGGATTGGTCAGGTGATGATGATGTGGACTGCGATATCCAGACTTCGACTGGCGTTCCCGTTCATGACCGGTCTTGTGCTGTTATCGCCGTCATGTCGGCCGGGCAGGCCGCCGAGCCGTCAGCCGCGGGGCTGTGGCAGAAGATCGAGGACGGCAAGCCGGTGGCATGGTTTCTCGTGGTCGATCACGATGGCATCTTCGAAGGCGTGATCGCCAAGACATTCCCGCGCCCCGGCGAAGACTCCTCCAATGATATTTGCTCGAAATGCACGGACGATCGCAAGAACGCGCCGGTGCTCGGAATTTCCTTTATCAGGGATATGAAGCGCGATGGACTGAAGTACGAGGGCGGCAACGTTCTCGATCCGCGCGACGGCAAGATTTACAAAGCCAAGATGAGCGTCAGCCCCGACGGCCAGGCACTCACGATGCGCGGCTATTGGGGGATTTCGCTGCTCGGCAAGAATGAGATCTGGTACCGGCTGCCGGATACGTCGATGGCCCAACTCGATCCCGCCATCATCGCAAAATACCTGCCGGCGCAGGCCGCGGCGATGAAACCACCGGTCGCGGCAAAGCCTCCCGTTGCCGCGAAGAAGAGCGCAGCTCCGCAATTGCCGAAGTGATTTTCCAGATCGGGATGACTTTTCTTCGAATCGTCATCCCGCTCTATCTTTTTGGTTTGAGCATGATCTCCGCGCAAACGCTTCGCGTTTGTCGCGAGGGAAAACCGGTTCCCACTTTTCCGGATCATGCTCCAACCCGGCGTCACCGCACGTCGGACGAAGGCGCGATTGGCGTAGCCGGCTCCTGGATCACCTCGGGCGCGGCGGCATTGAGTTGCAGCACCGCGGCGACGGCAGGCAGGGCTGCGTCCGCCATCGCGGCATGGCCTTCGGCCGAGGGGTGCACGGCGCCGCCATACACGGCGGAAAGAATCCCCCAGGTCGCGTCATGGATATCGGCCGGCTGGCTCGAAGATGGCAGCCCCTGCGGATAGGTCATCGCCGCAAAGTAACTGTCGTTGGCGTCGCGAATCCAGCGTGCGCGCGGAAGATAGGCGCGGTACTCGCCGGCGCTGCGGCCGCAGAGCATCGGCTGGTTGGCCGCGGTGACGATGTCGGGATCGAAGCTATCGCCTTTGGCTGAAAAACACTCCCGATCGAATTCCGGATCGGTTTCCGCGCGGGCGCAGAATCCGTGATCGGCGAACGCGGCCTGATGGGCATCGACCAGGGTCATGCGATCGGCGGCGGGATCGCGGCACAGCACGCCCGACTGGCACAGCGCGAGCGCCCTCAACTGCGGAAGGAACTCGCGCTCGACGTAGCCCGACACGCTGGCCAGCCGTTCCGGCGCTGCGTTGAACGAAGGATGAATATCGAAGCCGGCGCGTCCGCCGGGGCAGGGCGCGCCGTCGCCGGCAAGCGTCGGGTTGGCATAGGATACGTACACCACATGCGACAGGTCGCCGCCGACCAGCGGCTTCAGCGCCTCTCGCAGTCTGCCGAAGCTTTGCGGCAGCTCCCGCGCCAGCGCCGCGCGCGATTCGTCGACCGATCCGATCACGCCGGTGCGCCTGAACAGCGCGCGCTCGGTCGCAGTATCCACGATCACGTCGGCGACCAGTCCGGAAAAATTAATGTCATTGGCGCCGATCGACAACAGAATCAGATCGAGCTTGCGGTCGGGCTGCCGGCGCTTCGCCGCGGTCACGGCGGCGCGCAATTCGTCCAGCTGCGCGTTGACCGTGCCCCGGCAACCGGCATTGGATTTCGCCGGCGGGCATTCGCGCGCGCGCTGCGCGCCGAGCAATCCGTCGGGAATGGTGGCTCCCGTGCAGGCCAGCGGCAGATAGGTGACGGCGATGCGCGGGTATCGTAGCGCGAGCGCCAGCGCAGTGCGGGTCTGATAGCTGTACAGCGACCGGTGGCATGCGGAATTAAACCACAGCGCGCTCTGGCGTTGCCATGTCTGGAGCGAGTCGGGCGCTTCGCAGGCACGTCCGCCCTTGTAGCCGGCGCGGCTCGGACGGTAGTACTGGCCGCCGGCGAGAAAATTGCGGAAGCAAAAACCCTCGTCCGCCAGCGCGATTTGCCGGTCCGGGTTGCCTTCACCCGATGCGATGCTGTCGCCGAGGCCGGCGATGAAAATATCGCGCACCATGATCTCGGTGGTGACCCGCTGCGGCGCCTCCGGCCCGGCGGAGACGTCTACGGTGGCAACGGTGGTGCGGCCATAGCGCACCCGCAAATTGACCGGCTCGGCGCAATCGAAGGTCGATGCTTGCGGGCCATCGCCATCGTCGAACGACCAGGCGCAGGTGGCGCCAACCGGAATCGGCCCGGTCAGCCGAACGGTGACCGGATGATCGGCCGGCGTCAGGTAGCTTTCCTTGACGCTGTCGCGGGTGCAGGGCTCGGTGACCCGGCCCGACAGGTCGATGCAGAGGCGGTTCACCACATTGCGCGCCCAGCCGCGGCCGTCGCTCTGCAGTTCCAGCGCTTGCTCCGAGGCGAGAACGCTGCGGCCGCGGGCGCTTTCGGCATGAAGCAGGAAGTCGCGTTCTTCGCGGAACAGCCGGAACCGGTTGCGGACCTCCCACGATATCTGCAGCGGGCTGTCGGGCGTGGCCTCGGCTGCCGCGGCGCGCCCTGCGCTGCCGCCGGCGCGGCTTGCGCTGCCGCCCACTGCATCGGCAGTGCCGCCAGCGCTCCCGCCAAAAGCGCGCATGCGACGATCGAACGGAGGCGAATTCGGGCCATGACGCGTTTGACGTTACTGTTGGGGCGGAAATAAGAGAGATGGTCTAAAAATCAGCAGAGTCCAGACCGAACGGACCGCGCGAAGATGCGCCGCGCCCGCGCCATGGCGGGTCATGCGGCTAGCGCTGCGACTGCCGGCGCTTGGCCGGTTGCGCTTGCCGGCCCTCCAGCGGCTGTGGCACCGCGGCGGGGGCCGGGAAGGTCTCGTTCAGTTCGCTGAGCCTGCGGCGTTCCTGCCAGGGCTTGACCACGTTGAGCCAGAGCTCGCGCGTTCCCATGATGCTGATCGAGATCGAGAAGGGAATCAGGAAATACAGGATCCGGAACACCAGGAGCGTGGCCAGCAACTGTTCCCTGCCGAACTCCGGCAGCGCGACCAGCATCGCGGCATCGAACACGCCGAGGCTGCCGGGAGCGTGACTGGCGAAGCCGAGCAGGGTCGCCAGAATGAACACCACCGCCAGCGAAATGAAATCGATGCCGGGCTGCGCCGGCATCAGCAGATACATCGCCATCGCGCAGAACCCGAGATCGACCACTCCGATCAGGACCTGGAGCAGCGTCAGGCGCGCCGAGGGCAGCACCACTTTCCAGCCGTGCTGGCCGAGCTCGCGCCGATTCTCGCCCAGCATCAGCCAGATGAAATAAGCGACAATGCCGGCGAGGCAGCCAAGCGCGACCAGCCGGTTCATGGCCGGCGGCAGCAGGTCCATCGCGGAGGCGGCCCACGGGTGCCACGCCATGCCGAACCCGAGCACGACCAGATTGCCGAGCCAGAACGTCAATCCCGAGAGAAAGCAGATCTTGGCAACGTCGATGGCACTCAGGCCGTAGTCCGAATAGATCCGGAACCGGATCGCGCCGCCGGTAAACACGGTGGCGCCGATGTTGTGGCCGATCGTATAGCTGGTGAAGCTCGACAGCGCCGCGATGCGGTAGGGTACCTGTTTCTTGCCGATGGTCCGCAGCGCGAAGAAATCATAGAACGTCAGCGTGCAGAACGCGCCGGTCACGCACAGCGCGGCGAGCGCGATGTGATATGGCGGCAGTTCCGTCAGCGCAGTCAGGATCACGCCGGTATCGACCCCCTTGAGGGTGCGCACCAGGGTCGTGATCGCAAAGGCGATGATCAGGAGGCTCGCCGCGATTCCGAGCCGCTTCCAGCCGATCCATCTCTTGAAGCCGCGCCCCAGCGCGGTCAGCAGTCCGTGCATTCATCCTCCCGGCAGGGCGGCAACAGGCGTAGTCCCATCGAAGTTGAGGGACGGGCGGCGGCCAATCGGCCTACGTGGAAGACCCATAGGGCAAAAAGGTCGCGTTGTGCAGTCCTTGACAAGGCTCGGCCTTGATCGGCACGGCTGTCACATGCCGTACATATGTCTAACGGCGAGATTCGAGTCTCGGCATTGACGCAGTATCAATTGTTCCATCGCCTGCAATGTTCCGCTGTTCCGCCCCGACGTTTTTCGATTTTTCAGGAACAACCTCGCGATCCCCTGGTTAGCGGTCGTAACAGCCATCGAACATATCGGCGTGCGACGCACGGCGGTGTTCCCCGCAACAAAAAAGGACAAGCGATGGGACTCTTTACCACAGACATCAAGACCATGAACGACCTGTTCGTGCACCAGCTGCAGGACATCTATTATGCCGAAAAGCAGCTGGTGAAGGCGCTGCCGAAAATGGCCGCGAAGGCCACCGACAAGCAGCTCAAGCAGGGCTTTCTGACCCATCTCGATGAAACCAAAACGCATGTGCAGCGGCTCGAGCAGGTATTCCAGATGCATGGCGCCGAAGTGAAGGCGGTCGACTGCCCGGCGATCGACGGCATCATCGAGGAAGCCGACGAGATCGCCGGCGAAGTCGCGGACAAATCGGTGCTGGACGCGGCGCTGATCAACTCCGCGCAAGCCGCCGAGCATTACGAGATCACGCGCTACGGCAGCCTGATCGCGTGGGCGAAGCAGCTCGGCCGCAACGATTGCGCCAGCGTGCTGCAGAAGACGCTGGACGAGGAAAAGGCGACCGACAAGAAGCTGACTGCGCTGGCCGAAAGCAGGGTCAACCTGCGCGCCGCAGGCTGATCGCCGAAGCGGTGATAGAGACAATACGCCGCGCGGATGTCCCGCGCGGCGTCTTCGTGATGATCTACGGGCGGATGTTCGTTTCGCCGAGCACATCGGCGCGCAGTATTGTTACGCCTTGCGCAGCGCAAAATGCGCGCCGCAGAACGCCATCACGGCGCCGAGGCAGAGCGCCGCGAGACCGGCGAGCACGCCTGATATGGTCGGGATCGGACTGGGCGCGGAGGCCGCCTGGCCTGCGCCTGCCAGCACCAGCACGCCGACCGCGATCAGGAAATGGCGCATCCGATGCGGAATCTGTCCCGAGACCGCGCTGACCATCAGGGTCGCGGTGAAATAGCCGCCGGAGAAGCCCACGGTCGCGATCAGCCACCACGCCACGGCCGCGCCCGCGGGCATGAAATCGCTGGTATCGGATCGCCACAGGCCGCCGAGGTCGAGCCCGTAGCGCGCGCCCAGCATGTGCACGGCGAGCGCCAGCAACACTCCGGCAATCATGGCGCCCGCCAGGATCAGGCGGCGCGGAAAATAGGTCGTCTCGGCCATGCTCCCCTTGTAAGATAAAGCCGGCGCTGCGCGCAAGCCGACGCTTTCGTTTGTTGAAGCACGCATGATCTTCGCCAAATCGCTCGCGCATTGGCGGATCGTGCGTTGCCATGACCGGGATTTACGGAATTGCCAGAACCGCTGCAGGACCAGCCGACGACGTCAGCAGGCGGCGCGCCCGCCACCCGCTACGCCTACAAGGCGTCGCTGATCGGTTCGGCGCATCAATTCGAGCTGACGGACCAGGGCCTGTCGTGGCAGGTCGGCGGCAAGTCCGGCGTCTGGCCCTATGCCGATATCGCGGCGATCCGGCTGTCGTACCGGCCGGTGTCGATGCAGTCGCGCCGGTTTCGCGCCGATATCGAATCCGCAGCCGCGCAGCGCATCGCCATCCTCTCGACGAGCTGGCAGACCGTCGCATTGATGGCGCCGCAGGACGCCGACTATCGCGTCTTCATCACGCAGTTGCATGCGCGGATGCGGCAGGCCGGCAGCAAGGCCGCGCTGATCGGCGGCATCGGGCCGAAAACCTATGCCGCCGGCATCGTGCTGCTGGCGCTGGTTGCGATCGCGATCGCAGGGCTGCTGGTTCGCGCCATCGCGACGGGCGAATGGGCGGGCGGGCTGTTTCTGGTCGGCTTTGCCGCGCTGTTTACCTGGCAGATCGGGGGCTTTGTGCTGCGCAACCGGCCGCAGGCCTACACGTTCGATCACTTGCCGCAGGCGTTGCTGCCGTGATCGCACACCGTCACAACGGTCTACGCTGTCCACCCAGGTCAAGCGCGTTCCGCAACTCCGCGATATGTACCGGGACATGCGCGCCGTCACCCGGCAACGACCAGTACTTCGTGTGCGTGAAGCTCCATGACTGGCGACGGCGAAGCGCCTTCAGATTTCTATCGATAATAGCAGGACCGAAAACCGGGGCGAGCGGCCCCGATATCAGATCGCCGAACGCCACAAGGAACGCGGGGTCGTAGATATTGGTCCATCGCACGGCCGCATATGGCGAGGCGTGATGGAGCTGCCATTGGTTGCCGCCGAACGGGAAGGCAAGGAGCTTGGGCCGAGTCCCGAGTGGAAATCCGGCCTTTCGCGCTTCTTCCAAATAGTTGGGATCGAGCAGTTCGCGCAGCGGCGGCGACGTCGGATATTCCCTGTCCTGTTGACGCTTGTCGAGGTCCTGCTTGCTCGCCGCCATCAGAAATTCGGCATGGGTCAACGGCGATCCAAGCGTAACGAAGTCGGTGATCAGCCAGCGAGTGTCGACGGCGTCGCCGACCGGCTTCGGGCGGAGGCGGAGCAAATGCGCCATCTTCGTTTGCGCCGCATGGTAGGCGGCGACCGCAGGTTCAGCTGGCCATGAGGGATCGGCGAGGGCCGTTTCGATTTCGCGGAGAGCGTCGAATTCCGGCGTGCCATTGAGCACGACACGCGCACCCGGATGCTTGGCCCAGAAATAGCTGATCAGGTCATAGGCCAGGATCGAGCCCAGGCTATGCCCGACAACGATGATGCGCACGTACTCCTTGTCGTGCAGCTCGGACAGCAGCGCCAGTCCGCGCTCGCGAATATTCTTGCGGGCGGCAATATTGTCCGGCTTCGCCCGCGTGTAGCGAACCACGCGCCCGAAATAAGGCACGATGAAACTGGTTGCCACCCAGCTGAGCGCTGCGATCACGATTCCGAGCTGCCACCCCTTGTAGCTACGCAGCCATCTCAGGGGAGGGTAATCCCACAAATGTACCGATCCGATCGTCGCCGTCTCCGGCAGCGCGGCGGCGATCGAGAGCACGATCACCGTCAATGCGATAAGCCACAATACTACCCAGGCAAGGAGTACGCCGCGCGGCACCCTGGTGAAGGGATTTCGAAGCAACAGCCCGCCGATCCAGTCCTGCACCTGATTCCAGGTCGAGCCGCCGGAGAGATCCGCCCAGTACAATTCGTAGAAATCCGATCGAACTCCATCGGCAAAGGTCGGCGTCGGTATGGTTTGCCGCGTCGTGATCCGGCGCAACTCCAGCGAACCGGTTCGCCCATCCGGCTTGCTCCATACTTCCGTGGGGTCAGGAAGCTTGTCGGTAGCCAAACCGGTCACCGTCTCCCACGCTGCGCGAACGAATCCCTTGATGGTGTCCATCGGCATCTGCTCGCCCATCCCGTGGATGACAACGATCGCCTGTTTGGGGAAATTGGCGACCGGCAGTCCTGCCGCGACGGGTGGCTGGGTTTGACCGTTATTCATGGCGGCCCCAAATGAATGAGTGGCAAGTCGGTTAAAAAAGATTCCGGGCTTGTCCTATCGTCGGGAAATTGCAGTCAATCTTCCATTCAACTTGATATTGCAATGAAGCGCGGCAAAAGAAAAGTGCATTCCTTTGCGCCGGTGTCCTCGACACCGCAATCAAGCGCAATGAAATGTGACTTCGCGATATTGCCCACGCGCGGCACCTTAGCGACGACTTTTCCGGCGAGGCGAGGCGGACTTGTGGAGAATCGGCGCACCCGACTGCCAACCGAGCAGGAAATCGCAGACATCAACGCAAAGCACCTGATCAGCACGCCGATAAGACCCGCCGATCTCCTGTTCATGTTCGGCACCCGCGAGGATGTCGCCCGGCGGGTCGAGGAAGCGTGCCGGCTCTGGCGTGGGGGCTATTTTCGCTGGTCGATCGTCAGCGGCGGCGTGACGCCGGGCTCAGAGCTTTCCGAATGCGAGATCATCAAGAGCGCCATGGTGGCACAGGGCATCCCGCCGGAACGAATCCTCGAGGAACACCGCGCCACCAACACCGGCGAAAACGTGGTGTTCTCGTTGCCCGTCATCGATGCGGTCCTTGGACTCAAGAATATCCGCAGCGTGATCTGCCTGGGCAATAGCTGGACGGCGCGGCGCTATCCGATGACGCTGCAGCGCTACTGGCCGGAGGTGGAGAAGATGCTGGTCACCGTCGATCGTTTCGACACGCCGCGCGCGCTCTGGCATACCCATCCGGATTTCCGGACCCGGGTTCTCGCCGAATGGGACAAAATCGAGCCGTACAGGGCCAAAGGCTTTATCGCGGAGTGGCCGGTCTGAAACATGCAACAGCCATCGTCACGCGGTCGGCGAGACGCCTGACATGAATGCTCCGCCGGAGGTAAGGAATGAAAGCGTATTTGGTGCTCGACCTGTCGGTTAATGACTTGGGTGGTTTCAGAAAATACATCGCTGAAATCCCTGCCTTCATCGCAAAACATTCAGGAAAATACATAGTTAAAGGGGTTCAGCCCACGACAATTGAGGGTGACTGGAAACCCGAACGCATGGTGATCATCGAATTCCCGGAACGCGAAAAGGCAGAAGCATTTCTAACTGACCCTGAAATTCAAGACCTGTTCAAGGTGCGTCACAATACGACGACGAGTAAACTGGTGCTTGCCGATGGGTGCACGTAACCGCCTGTCTTCCGAGTGGGATATGGGGACGAACTATCCTGCACACCCGCTGAGGGTCGGAAGTTTTCCCATCGCGTGACCGACCGACTACTCTTGCCCGTCTGGGTTTCTAAACAACCTGCTAGTGCCGCACCACCAGCACCGAGCATTTGGCGTAGCGCACCACATGGCCGGCGTTGGAGCCGAGAAAATAGGTCCGCATCGCCGGCCGGTGCGATGTCATGACGATCAGGTCGGCCTTGATCGCCGCCGCCTCCTCGAGAATCTCGTGATAGATGCCGCCCTGCCGCACCACGCTGGAGACGCGGGAGGGCTCGATTGCCGGATTCGCGCGCCACGATGGCGAGCGCCTCTTCGGAGGTCTGGCGCTGCTGGATGTCGAAATCGGCGGGCACATATTCCGCCAGCATCACCGGCGTCATCGGCAATACGTTGAGAAGACGCACCGTGCCGCTGTAGGTCTGCGACAGCGTCGCCGCCGTCGCGATCGCGGGTTTCGCCAGATCGGTGTCGGCCAGATCGATCGGGACCAGAATGGATTTGAACATCTGCGCCTGCGCCTCCTTGTCCGTAACCAGCCTAGCATAATTTGACGGTTTGGCGACGCGGGTGGTGCGCCCGCATCAATCGTCTGACGCCTGCTTCAACAGCTTTGGGCTGACAAACTGCACCAGCCGTCCGCGACGGAATGCCACGTCGGCCCAGTCGTCGATTGCAAAGTCGAACACGGCAAGGCCCGATGTCGGCAGGTTGTCGGCGAGCGCCTTGCGCCCGGCGGCGTCCCCGCCGCTTCCGGCCAGCGCCAGCGCCAGTTCATGCATTCCCGGATTATGCCCGACCAGCATCAGCCGCTGCGAATCGGTTTCCGATGCGGCCCGGATGATCTGCAGGAGCTGCGACGGGGTCGGCGCCGTAGAGTTCCGGCATCAGTTCAACCTGCGGCTCGGGGCTCCGCTGTTTCATCGCCTCCCAGGCGATTTCCCAGGTCTGATGCGCCCGGATTGCGTGCGAAACCAGCACCAGATCGGGAAAAGAAGCCGGATGCCGGCCGATCCAGCCGCCGATCTCTGTGGCGTCATTGTGGCCACGTTTATCGAGCCGGCGATCCTGATCGCGGCCCGAGGGCGCGTCGTTTTCGGTCTTGGCGTGACGCAGCAGCATCAAACGGCGCATGGCGCAAACTCGATTCGTTTCAGGCTCCCGGATTAATGTACAAGTCCAAGCTTAGGACAAGGTGACAAGCGCCTGATCGGTCCGTAAGAAAACGATATGAGCGAGATCACTACAAGCAGCACCAACGGACCTGATGCGGCCGCGCTGCACGAGCGCCCGCGGCTTTCGTTCGATCTGGATGTCGACATCGCCGTGGTCGGCGCCGGGCTTGCCGGGCTGACGGTGGCGCGCGAGGCCGCGCGGCTGGGCGCCAGCGTCGCCGTTCTCGAAGGCCGGCACGTCGGCTGGAACGCATCCGGCCATCAACTCGGCACGGTGATGCCGGGCTATGGTCTTCCGATCGGCGACCTGATCGCACGCATCGGCTTCGAGGACACCCGCGAACTCTGGGCGCTGTCGATGGAAGGCGCCGAATATGTCCGGGCCACCGCCAGCGAAGAATTGATGCCGGGCATTGCGCTGAGCGAGGGCGCGCTTGAAGTCTCCAACGTCGAGGCCGGCGATCAGCTGATCAGCCGGCTGCAGATGCTGGGCGAGGATTTTGAAACCGAAGTCGAGGGCTGGCAGGTCGACCGCGTGCGCGCCGAGCTGAAGACCGATCATTATTTCCACGGCGTGTATTATCCGAAGGCGTTTCAGATCGACGGCCGCAAATATGTCCATGGCCTTGCCGCGCTGGCGCGGCGGGCGGGGGCGCGGATCTTCGAGGACACGCCGGTCGTCAGCATCGATCCATCGGGCATTCGCAAGCGCATCGTCACGCCGTCGGCGCGGCTGCGCGCCTCGCATATCGTGCTCGCCGGCAATATTCATCTCGGCGCGCCGTTGCGGCGGTTGTCGGAAACGCTGCTGCCGGTCTGGCGCTACGCCGCGGTGACCGCGCCGCTCGGCGAGCGCCTGGCCGAGACCATCACGTTTCAGGGATCGGTGACCGACAGCGACGGCATCGATCATTTCCGGATCGTGGACGGCGACCGTCTGATGTGGGCCAGTCCGGAAACCACCTGGGCCGCGAACCCCGCGCGTTTTGCGCCCGCCATTGCGCGCAGGATCCGCACGATCTTTCCCCGGCTCGGACAGGTCGAGATATCGGAGGTCTGGAGCGGCGCGATCGGGCAGACCGTGCACGGCATGCCGCAGATCGGCCAGTTGCGTAAGGGGTTGTGGGTCGCCAGCGGCTTCGGCCGCCATGGCCTCAACACGACGGCGATGGCGGGCCAGCTGATCGCCCGCAGCATTTTGTGGGGCGATGAACGCTGGCGGCTGTTTTCGCCCGTTCGAACTGGTCTGGGCGGGCGGTGCGACCGGCCGGGTCGCCGGATATGCCATCGGATTGTGGGGGCGGGGAAGTTCCGCCGCTGCCGGCGCGCTGGCCCGCTATCGGGAACGGGCGCAGGCCCAGGAGCGTATCCGCGAGGCCCGTCTGGCGGAAGCCAATCGCCAGGCCGGAACCAGATCGCCGCCGCGCCGCCCGCCGCCGGGCCGCCCGCCGCCACGTCCGCGACCGCCTGCGCCGGCAAGGCCGGGCGAAGGGGCTTCCTGACCGCTTCGCCTCGCAAGAAAGTGAGAAATTTCGGTCGCAATCGGTGTAACTTCCGCGGCTGCGCCACGTAGTTGAGAGCGAACGATCCGGTATCTCGCTTTGCACGGAGACCATTATGATTGACCGCCGCATCCTGCTCGCCTCTGTCGCCAGTCTGCTCGGGCTTGCCGCCTTCCGCTGGCTGCGCGCTTCCCCGGCACAGGCGGCGGAGAAATTCGAGATCGAAAAGACCGATGCGGAATGGCGCGCGCAGCTGACGCCGCAGCAATACGAGATCCTGCGCAAGCAAGGCACCGAGCGTCCGGGTTCGAGCCCGCTGCTCAAGGAGCACCGCAAGGGCATCTTCGCCTGCGCCGGCTGCGACCTGCCGCTGTTCTCCTCGGAGACCAAATTCGAAAGCGGCACCGGCTGGCCGAGTTTTTATCAGCCGCTCGAGAACGCCGTCGGCAAGACCGAAGACCGCGCCTTCGGGATGCTGCGGACCGAAATTCACTGCCGCCGCTGCGGCGGCCATCTCGGCCACGTCTTCGACGACGGGCCGAAGCCGACCGGCCTGCGCTACTGCATGGACGGCTTTGCGCTGGTGTTTCATCCGGCGGCGCCGTCGGCGACCTGATCACGTCAGCGAACCGGTATCCGCTTCGCTTGAAAACGCTACATAGCGTCCGGCAATTGTTGCCCGCCCGGCAATTGTGCCCCGGTCTTCGGACCGGGGTTTTTTCTTTAAGTCATTGAAAAATATGATTTTTAAGCCTTGGCACGCGACTTGCGAGGTTTTCTCCAGCCGTGGTCGTGCGTCTCAAGCGTCTTGAGATCAGCGGTCGACCGCCCGGATCGAAGTTGGAGAAAATGTTATGGGTATTTTCGACGCACTCAACACGTCGGTTTCAGGCTTGCAGGCGCAGTCCTTCGCGCTCCAGAACATTTCCGGCAACATCGCGAACTCCTCGACGGTCGGCTACAAGGGCATCGGCACCAGTTTCGAGGATCTCGTTCCGACCAGCACGACGCCCGACAAGCAGGCGGCCGGCGGCGTCACGGCCCACGCGCAAGCCTCGATCACCACCCAGGGCACGGTCTCCTCGACTGCCGTCGCGACCAATATGGCGATCAGCGGCGCGGGCTTTTTCAACGTGCAGAAGCCGATCGGCATTACCGACAATGTGCCGGTGTTCGACGGGGTCACCGACTATACGCGGCGCGGCGATTTCCAGCTCAATGCCAACGGCAATCTCGTCAACGGCGCCGGATATTATTTGCTGGGCGTGTCCGGTCGACCCGAAGACCGGCAACCCGATCGGAAACGTGCCGCAGGTCCTGCAGTTTCAGAACAATTTCATTCCGGCGCAGGCGACGACCAAGATTACATATGCCGCCAACCTTCCAACCAGGCCGTCGACGGTGGCGAGCTCCACCGCCGCCGCCGGCACGCTGACGGCGCTGGGCGGCTTGAATCCGGCTGACTTCACCGCCGGTTTCAATCCGCAGGTCATCGGCACGCCGGCCACGCCCTTCACCGACGCCACCGTCTCGGGAAGCGCGGTCAATAACAAGGCCGCGGTCCCGGCGCCCATTACCGGCGCGACAACCTTGTCCGGTGCCGCGGGCACCGATTCGCTGACGTCGAATTTCGTCGCCGGCGACACCATCACCGTCAACGGCACGGTCGTCACATTCGTCGCCGCCGGCGCGGTCGGCAACCAGCTCAACGTCACCGACAGCGTCGCGACGCTGCTGGCCAAGATCGATTCGATCACCGGCACCGCGAACCCCTCGACCGTCGCCGGCGGCGCGATCACGCTGCATACCGGTACGACATCGAACCTGACGGTCACGAGTTCGAACGCGTCGGCATTCGGCGCGCTCGGCTTCCCCGTGACCGTGAACGCGGCCCGCGGCGGCGGCGGTACCGCAGGCGCCGGTGTCGTGATCGGCAGCGACACGACGGTTTTCACGAACGAATCCATCAGCGGCGGCGCGGTGACGGCCTTCGACGCCACGGGAACGCCGATCAACCTGCAACTGCGCTGGGCCAAGATGGACAGCGCGGCGCTCGGCGCCGGGCATACCGACACCTGGAACCTGTTCTATCAGACCAACTCGAGCGCGACGGGTACGCAGACCGCGTGGGTCAACGCCGGGACCAACTTTGTCTTTGGCGCCAACGGCGCGCTGGTGTCTCCCTCGGGATCGAGCATCGCGCTCTCGAACGTTGCGGTCAACAACCAGTCGCTCGGCAATCTCACGTTTAGTTTCGGCGCGGGCGGCATCACCCAATTCGCCACCACGGGCGGCACCGCGACCATCAATCAGGTCCAGCAGGATGGCTTCGCCGCCGGACAACTGCAGTCAGTCGCCGTCAGCAACAGCGGGCTCGTGGTCGGAACGTTCTCCAACGGTCAGAATCTCGATCTCGCGGCGGTCTCGCTGTCTCACTTCAACGGCACCAACTACCTGAAGGCCCTCGACGGCGGCGCCTATGCCGCGACCGATCAATCGGGCGTGGCTATCGCCGGCGCGACGGGATCGATCAGCGGATCGTCGGTCGAAAATTCGAACTCGGATATCGCCGACGAATTCACCAAGCTGATCGTGACCCAGCAGGCCTACTCGGCCAACACCAAGGTGATCACCACGGCGCAAACCATGGTTCAGGATCTCTTGAACGTGCTGCGGTGACCACACCGACGCTAGCAGTGTGACGTAAATTCAGGCGCGGAACCATCATGAGTTTAAGTTCGGCCCTTTCGACCATCATGGCGGGTTTGAGCACGAACCAGGCCGCGCTGTCGATCGTATCATCGAACGTCGCCAACTCGCAGACGCCGGGCTACGTCACCCGAACGCTCGACCAGGTCGAGGTCGCGGGCAGCAGCGCGGATGCGGGAGCAAGCGTCCGTGCCATCGGCGTGGATCGCCAGATCAACCAGTACCTGCAATCCCAATTGCGCACCGAAACCTCCGGCGGCGCCTACGCCGACCAGATATCGAATGTGCTGGGCCAGCTGCAAAGCCTCTATGGGACGCCCGGCGGCACCGGAACGCTCGAGACGACATACAACAATTTCACCTCGGCGCTGCAGGCGCTGTCGGCGAATTCGGGCGCCTCGTCCGCGCGATCCCTGGCCCTGACGACGGCGCAATCGCTGGCGCAGCAATTGAATACCACGACGCAGGGAATTCAGGCGCTGCGTTCGAACGCGGAGCAGGACATCGGGGTTTCGGTCGATCAGGCCAACAACGATCTGGCGCAGATCGCGCAAACTCAATTCGCAGCTGCAGAGCCTTCCCTCGACCGACAACACTGCCGCAACCCTGATGGATCAGCGCGACAACGCCATCAACGATCTCTCGAAGTTG
Organism: uncultured Alphaproteobacteria bacterium; assembly: GCA_963735835.1. GTDB lineage: Bacteria > Pseudomonadota > Alphaproteobacteria > Rhizobiales > Xanthobacteraceae > Bradyrhizobium. Next base: position 50,525 of record CAVTNA010000062.1, read on the forward strand.
ATGGACATCAGGGTCGTCACCGACAACGCCAACCAGGCCACGGTCTACACGACGTCCGGCCTTCAGCTCGTCGGCAATCAGGCCTCCCTGTTATCGTTCAGCGGGCAAGGCACGCTCAACGCCAGTTCGCTGTGGAACAGCAATCCGGCGCTGTCCGGGGCCGGCACGCTGACGCTGACATTCGCGAACGGTGCGAGCGTCGATCTGATCGCGACCAACTCGATCGGCTCAGGCCGCATCGGCGCCGACCTGAAATTGCGCGACAGCACCCTGGTGCAGGCGCAAACCCAGCTCGATCAGCTGGCCGCGACGCTGTCGAGCTCGCTGTCGGACATCACCACGGCCGGTACGGCAGTGACGTCGGGCAGCCAGTCGGGGTTCGATGTCGATCTGTCGAACGTGCTGCCGGGAAATTCGATAAATCTGACCTACACGGACACGGCAACCAATACTCCGCATCAGATTACGATCGTGCGCGTGGATGACCCGACCGCGCTGCCGCTGCCCAATACGGCCGCCAGTCCCAATGACAAGGTGATCGGCGTCAATTTCCAGGGCGGCATGGCGTCAATCGTTTCGCAGCTGACCGCGGCGATCGGCAACACCAACCTTCAATTCTCCAATCCGTCAGGCTCGACGTTACGGGTGCTCGACAATGGCGCCGGGGTGCTCAGCGTCAATGCGGCATCGACCACGGTCACGACGTCGGCGCTGGCGAACGGCAATCCGCAATTGCCGGTGTTCACCGACGGCAGCACGCTCTATACCGGCGTGATCACCGGCCGCGGCGTGCAGCAGACCGGATTCGCCGGACGGATCACCGTCAATGCCGCGCTGGTCAGCGATCCCTCGAAGTTCGTCGTCTACAACACCTCGCCGTTGACGACGGCCGGAGATACCACGCGCTCGGATTTTCTATACTCGCAGCTGACGTCCGGGTCGTTTACCTACTCACCGCAGACCGGCCTCGGCTCGAGGACGTCGCCGCTCAAGGGGACGCTGCCGAATTATCTGCAGCAATTCCTCGGCCTGCAGTCGAATGCGGCGACGTCCGCGCAACAGCTCGCGCAAGGCCAGGATGTCGTGGTCAACACGCTGCAGCAGAAATTCAATTCCACTTCCGGCGTCAACATCGATGCCGAAATGTCGAGCCTGATCGCGCTTCAGAACACTTACGCGGCCAACGCTCACATTATGTCGGTCGTGCAGAGCATGATGCAGACCTTGATGCAGGTTCAGTTGTAGGGCAGTCCAGATGGCGATCAACGGCGTAGGTTCAGGCTTCGGCAGCAGCTCTATCCTCGGGCAATCGGTCCTGGATCTCAAGAATCAGCTCGACGACCTTCAGACGCAGCTCGCCACCGGCAAGAAGTCGACGGTCTATTCGGGGATGGGCGTCGACGAGGGATTTGCGATCTTCGCGCGCGCGCAGCTGTCAAATCTGTCCGCGTTCACGACGACGATGACCAATGTCAACACCACGATCGACACCGCCAGCACGGCGTTGCAGTCGTTCGCCCAGATTGCAACGCAGGTGAAATCGGCGGCCAGCAGTGGCAGCGCGACCGTGAACGGCTCCGGACAGACCACCGGCCAGCAGACCGCGATGTTGCAGCTGACGTCGATGCTGGAAACTCTCAACACGCAGGCCGGCGATCGCTTCCTGTTTTCGGGAAGCGCCATCGACACGCCCTCCGTCGCGTCGGCCGACGACATCCTCAATGGAAAAGGCGCTCTGGCCGGATTGAAGCAGCTGATCGCCGAGCGTAACCAGGCTGATCTCGGCGCCAACGGCCTGGGACGGCTTGTCCTGTCTTCGCCCACGCCTACGTCGGTGTCGGTCGCGGAAGATGTCGCGGGTTCGCCGTTCGGTTTCAAGCTCAATGCGGTCACGTCCTCGCTGACCGGCGCTGTTGTCACCGGCCCGAGCGGTTCGCCGCCGGCGGTCTCGGTCGACCTCGGCGCGACCAATCCCAACAACGGCGACCAGGTCACCTTCACCTTCAACCTGCCGGACGGCACGACAGAGGCGATACAACTGACCGCCTCGACCTCGACCCCGACGCCGGCCGGAAGCTTCGCGATCGGCGCCACGTCCACTGCGACAGCGGCCAATCTGAAGGCCGCGCTCAACGCCGCGATCGGTACGCTTGCCAGCACCTCGCTGGTCGCCGCCTCGGCGATGGCGGCGTCGGATAATTTCTTCAATACGGACGGTACGGCCACCGGAAGCGTGGTCAACAACAAGGCCGCGATCCCGGCGCCCATCACCGGGGCGACGCTGCTGTCCGGCGCTGCGGGAACGGATTCGCTGGGCACGAACTTCGCGGCCGGCGACACCATCACCGTCAACGGCACGCCCCTCACCTTTGTTCTCTCGGGTGCGACCGGCAACCAGCTCAACGTCACCGACAGCGTCCAGACGCTGTTGACCAAGATCGACCAGATCACCGGCACCTCGACGCCCTCGACGGTCAGCGGTGGCGTGATCACGCTGCATACCGATAACGCCGCGAGCCTCTCCGTCACGAGTTCGAACGCTGCGGCGTTCGGGTCGCTCGGCTTCGGCGCCACGGCGACCGCGATCCAGCCGCCGCTTCGGGTCGGAGGATCGCCGTTGAATGCGGCGACCACGTCTGGTCAGCGGCGCGGCGAACACGGTGGCCTGGTACACCGGCGAAGCCGGCGCGGCCCGGCCCGCGCGTCGTCGACCGCGCGGGTCGATCAGACCGCGACTATTCAATACGGCGTGCGCGCCAACGAGCAGGCCATCCGTTCCGCCCTGCAGTCCGTCGCGGCCTACGCCGCCGTCACGACATTGCCCGCGAATCCCAATGCGACCGCGCTGGTCAGCGCCCTCAACCAGCGTGTGGCGACAAACCTGACGCCCCAGGGGAACCAACAGAGCGTCGCGGACATCGAGACGGATCTGGCGACCGCGCAGGTCGCGATGAAAGACGTCTCCGCGCGGCAGAGCCAGGCCCAGGTCACGCTGCAGAATTTGGTCGATCAGACCGAAACCATCTCCAGCGATCAGGTCGCGACCGAGATTCTGGCGCTGCAGACCAGATTGCAGGCGTCGTATCAGACGACGTCGATGCTCTCGCAGTTGACGCTCGTGAAGTACCTGCCGGTCGGATAGTTCGGCTCAGCCAGCTTCCGACCTGAACCGCCGCAGCCTTAAGGCGTGCGGCCCCGACGGTGACGTGCCATACGCTGCGCGCGAGCGCGCAAGCGAGCTTGAGCAATTCCAGACCACCGTGCCGTTCGCCGCCGTCTCTATTATCCGCCGGCTTGATGAGCGGGACACATTCTTATCGCGATCTTTGCCTGGCGCAGCACCGCCGAGCGCGTAGGCCGAATTGCCTTTACGCTTCCTAAAGCATGAGTTTTGACCCTTTTTAAAGCATGAGTTTGGAAGCCGGCCGGGATCGAGATATCCGCCAAGGCAGATTCAGTTTTCGTAGAGCATTTGCTTCCTAGGGTCAGGTATGCGGCCAAGAAGGTCGTCAGTTGCGTAACGCCAGAAAGGTTGTCCTATGTCCTTGTCCAATATTACCCTCTCCGCGTCAGTCCGCCAGAACCTGCTCTCGCTGCAGGACACGGCTAACCTGCTCGCGACCACGCAGGGCCGCCTTGCCACCGGCAAGAAGGTCAACAGCGCGCTCGACAATCCGACCAACTTCTTCACCGCCGCCGGCCTCGATTCCCGCGCCAGCGACATCAGCAACCTGCTCGACAGCATCGGCAACGGCGTGCAGGTCCTGCAGGCCGCCAACACCGGCATCACCTCGCTGTCCAAGCTGGTCGATACCGCGAAGTCGATCGCCAACCAGGTGCTGCAGGCGCCCGTCGGGCTATACCACGAAGTCGCAGGTTGTTTCGACAGCAGCCGTCCTTGGCACCGCGGCCAATTTGGTTGACGGCGTCGGTATTAAATCCGGTGAGAACTCTCGCATTCGCCGCGAGCGGAGCCCTGCCGGCAGTCACTGTCACCTTCGGCGCCACCGAGTCGCTCGACCAGCTGAACACCGCTTTGGCGGCCGGTAATCTCACCGCCAGCCTGGACAGCACCAACCATCTCGTCATCACCACGACCAACGACTTCGCTTCGTCCACGGTCGGTGCGGTGACCCCTGGTGGTGCCGGTACTACGACGTTCGTAGCCGCTACCGCGCCAGTCGCCGACCCGGTGTCGCAGGCCTCGCGCTCGTCGCTGGTCAGCCAGTACAACCAGATCATTACGCAGATCACCACCACCGCGCAGGACGCGTCCTTCAACGGCATCAACCTGCTGAACGGCGATACGCTGAAGCTGGTGTTCGACGAAACCGGCAAATCGACCTCGACGATCACGGGCGTGACCTTCAATCCGGCCGGTCTCGGCCTGGCTTCGCTCACCGCCGGCATCGACTTCCTCGACAACAACACGACCAACGCCGTGCTGACGAAGCTCAACACCGCCAGCACCACGCTGCGGTCGCAGGCCTCGGCCTTCGGCGCCAACCTGTCGATCGTGCAGATCCGCCAGGACTTCAACAAGAACCTGATCAACGTGCTGCAGACTGGTTCGTCCAACCTGACGCTCGCCGACTCCAACGAGGAAGCGGCCAACAGCCAGGCGCTGTCGACCCGCCAGTCGATTGCGACCTCCGCGCTGGCGCTCGCCAACCAGTCGCAGCAGAGCGTTCTCCAGCTGCTGCGCTGATCTCGGCGAGACCTTCGACAAACCAGAACGGCGGGGCTTTGGCCCCGCCGTTTTTTTGTGTCTGTCGACCAGCACGGCGCCGCAGCGCTGTTGACGTTTGCTTAACCCCGCCGACATTCTTTATTGTTTTTTTACCATAATTTTTCGAAAGCGGCCAGGGAGCGGGACGTCTCCCGGGCCAATTCATATTTTGTTGACCATATGAATTCCTAGAGTTCGCCCGTGTCCGGCCAAGAAGGCCGACGGTTGCGTTACACCAGAAAGGTCGTTCACATGTCTTTGTCCAACATTACGCTCACGGCGGCAGTCCGCCAGAACCTGCTCTCCCTGCAGGACACGGCTAGCCTGCTCGCGACCACCCAGGGCCGTCTCGCCACCGGCAAGAAGGTCAACAGCGCGCTCGACAATCCGACCAACTTCTTCACCGCCGCCGGCCTCGATGCCCGCGCCAGTGACATCAGCAACCTGCTCGACAGTATCGGCAACGGCGTGCAGGTTCTGCAGGCCGCCAATACCGGCATCACCTCGCTGTCCAAGCTGGTCGATACCGCGAAGTCGATCGCCAACCAGGTGCTGCAGCAGCCCAGCGGGTATACGACCCGGTCGACGGTTACTTCGACGGCCCTCCCTGCCGGCTCCACCACGGGCAACCTGGTTGATGGCGTCGCTATTAAGAGCGGTGAGACTCTCGCATTCGCTGCGGCACCGGGCCTCCCGGCGGTCACCGTGACCTTCGGCGCAACCGAGTCGCTTGATCAGCTGAACACCGCTTTGGCGGCCGGCAATCTGACGGCCAGCCTGGACAGCAGCAACCAACTCGTCATCACCACGACCAACGACGCGGCTTCGTCGACGATCGGTGCGGTTACCGTTGGCGGCACCGCCGGCACTGCGACGTTCGGAGCGGTTGGCGCGCCGGTCGCCGATCCGGTATCGCAGGGCACGCGCGCGTCGCTGGTTACTCAGTACAACCAGATCCTTACGCAGATCACCACGACGGCGCAGGATGCTTCTTTCAACGGCATCAACCTGCTGAACGGCGATACGCTGAAGCTGGTGTTCGACGAGACCGGCAAATCGACCTCGACGATCACGGGCGTGACCTTCGATCCGGCCGGTCTCGGCCTGAAGGCGCTCGCCTCCGGCATCGACTTCCTCGACAACAATTCGACCAACAGCGTTCTGGCGGCGCTCAATACCGCCAGCGTCACGCTGCGGTCGCAGGCCTCGGCCTTCGGCGCCAACCTGTCGATCGTGCAGATCCGCCAGGACTTCAACAAGAACATCATCAACGTGTTGCAGACCGGTTCGTCCAACCTGACGCTCGCCGACTCCAACGAGGAAGCGGCCAACAGCCAGGCGCTGTCGACCCGCCAGTCGATCGCGACCTCCGCGCTGGCGCTTGCCAACCAGGCGCAGCAGAACGTTCTTCAGCTGCTGCGCTGATCGCGGCGAAACCTTCGACAAACCGGAACGGCGGGGCCTTGGCCCCGCCGTTTTTTGTTTCCGCCGTATCAACCCGACACACTCCCATACGGATGTGCCGGCTAATTCGTCGCTGCAACCAGCGTCGATGAATTCAGCGCAGCAGCTGAAGTACGCTCTGCTGCGACTGGTTGGCGAGCGCCAGCGCGGATACCGCGATCGACTGGCGGGTCGACAGCGCCTGGCTGTTGGCCGCTTCCTCGTTGGAGTCGGCGAGCGTCAGGTTGGACGAGCCGGTCTGCAGCACGTTGATCAGCTTCTTCGAGAAGTCCTGACGGATCTGCACGATCGACAGGTTGGCGCCGAAGGCCGAGGCCTGCGACCGCAGTTCGACGCTGGCGGTGTTGAGCGCCGTCAGAACCTTGCTGGTCAGGACGTTGTCGGTGAAGTCGGTGCCGGCGGTGAGCGGAGCCAGGCCGAGACCGGCCGGATTGAAGGTCACGCCCGCGATCGTCAGGGTCGATTTGCCGGTTTCGTCGAAGATCATCTTCAGCGAGTTGCCGTCCAGCAGGTTGATGCCGTTGAAGGACGCGTCCTGCGCCGTGGTGGTGAGCTGCTGGATGATCTGGTTATACTGGGCAACGAGGGTCGCACGAGCGGTTTGCGACACCGGGTCGGGCACCGCCGCAACGACCGCACCGCCAGCACCGCCGCCCGCGGCGTTGGCGCTGATATTGATGGCGTCGAGCGCGGCGGGAGCGGCCGGAGCCGCGGTCCCGGTGATCACCTGACCCGCGCCGTCGTTGGTCGAGGTGAAGGTCAGACTGTCAGGGCCGGTGATCACGGCCGAGAGATTCACTCCCGCAATCGCCAGTGCCTGGTTGAATTGGTCCAGTGACTGGACCTGTGCCGTCTTGGTCACCGGATTGAAAGCCGAAGGCGCGGTACCGACGGTGATCGTGACAGCGGTGCCGGCGGAATTCGTGAACGTGAAAACCCCGCCGTTGAGCTTGCTGGTCGTGAGGTCGGAGGAAGTCGCTATGCCAGGCCCGCTGGGAGCGCCCGTGCCGGTGAACTGGACGCTGGACTTCGTGCTGTAGCCCGACGGCTGCTGCAACGCCTGGTTGGCGATCGACTTGGCGGTATCGACCAGTTGGGACAGCGAGGTGATGCCGGTGTCGGCGGCCTGCAGAACCTGCACGCCGTTGCCGATGCTGTCGAGCAGGTTGCTGATGTCGCTGGCGCGGGCATCGAGGCCGGCGGCGGTGAAGAAGTTGGTCGGATTGTCGAGCGCGCTGTTGACCTTCTTGCCGGTGGCAAGGCGGGTCTGCGTGGTCGAGAGCAGGGCAGCGGTATCCTGCAAGGAGAGCAGATTCTGGCGGACTGCCGCGGTAAGGACGATATCGGACATTTGAATGCTTCCTTAAGTCTGCGTCGCAGGCGGCCTGTTACGCGCCGATGCGCTACCTGTTTTCAGCCAAAGGAAGATATGAACGAAAGCTTTTAAAATGTGGTTAACAGCTGCTTAGCAAACACGGTTAGCGAAACCTTAAGCCGATGGCGGCAGCTTCCTCGAAGCCGGTCGATCGGGCGCCTGTTGGGCGGACGCGGACGCCGCTCCTGATGGCGGGAGATCCTTCGCGAAGGATCGGGTTTGGTCATGGATCCGGGAAAGCGGTCCGCAGATTCCGCAAGCAAATCGAAGCCGTTAGTAAGTTAATTTTAAGTAGCCCCCTTTACAGTTCGCGAAAGGAAATCCGGAAGCTTATCAGACGGGAAAAGGGGTTGCTGAGGTGACGAATGTCTAGTGCTGCGGCCCAAGCCTACGCGCGCGTTGCGAATACCACCGCGTCCCCCCGTGATATCGAAGCCCAGGCCTTGTTGATGGCGGCTAACAAGTTGCAAGCCGTCATGACCAACGCCGACGCGACGTTTGAACAGGCGTCCGAGGCGCTGATGTTCAACCGCAAACTCTGGTCGATCTTTCTCAGCGAAGCTCAGCGCGACGAAAATCCGCAGCCGCTGGACGTGCGGCAGAACATCGCAAATCTCGGCATCTTCGTGCTGTCCCATACCGCGGCGTTGCAGATCAGCCCGCAGCGTAATCATTTCAAGCCGCTGATCGAGATCAACCGCAACATCGCGGCCGGTTTGGGCGGGCGGGCATGAACAGCGTCGTGGATTGATCCGGGTATCATTCCATGGCCGACATTTTCAGCATTCTCGGCAACAGCTATCTGAACGCGCGACGCCGTCGCACACGGCTTACGTTCGCGTCGATCCCACTCTGGATGACGGCACCTGGAAGGGTGTGTATTCGACCGGCGAGAAATTTTCCTTCACGATCTCGAATGTTCAGGGTTTTCGCGCCAAGGTGCAATACCAGAGCGGCAACGGCCCGGTTCAATTTCAGGACGTGCTGATCAAGGACCACTCCTTCGGGATCGACGACAGCAAATTTCTGCTGAAGAAAGTCGGTCACGCGCAGATCAAGACGGTCGTCACGAATCCGGCAACGAGCGGCAATGTGCTCAACACGGCTTATGCCGACCTCGTTGTCTGAGGGCACCGGGCTTCGCTTTGTCCGGCGGTCAGGTGCCCCTCGTTGCAGACACGGCCGCGTGTCCGGCAGTTAAGGTCTCGTTAACCAAACCAATCTACCGTTTTGAAACAGAAGGCCACGATGTGGCCTTCGCCGCTGGGCCGGCAATAACCGTCCGACAGCATTTGGTGGTGGTCGCGCCGACCAAAAATCCAGTCATGTCGAACAGTGGCGGCAAGCGCGCCTCGCCATCAAATCGAGTTGACGCTCGGGCATGCAGATTGACGAATAATCCCGGTGAGGGCGCATGGTAGCTGAATCGAACGAGCCGAACCGCACCGTTCATGCAGCGGCCGCGGACCGCATCGGGTTTGCCAAGCTCACAAGGATGGCATTCGACGGGGTCGATCTGCATCCCTTGTGGCAGAGCTTGATGGCTCAGGTGGCCGACGGGACGGCGGAAGCGGGCGTGGCGCTGGATCTGTCGCTGATCGCGCAGCTGCTTGGCGAAAAGCAGACCGGCCTCTTGATCCAGGCCGAGGCGCTCGCCTTTCACAGGTTGTATCGGTCTCCGTGCGCGAGCGCGCAGCCGGGGCTGCGCGTGCTGGCGCTCGCCGCAGCGATCGACATGGGCGGCAACATGCCGATCGAGTTCCTGCTGGAGGAGTCCGGGATCGAGCTGCAGACGCTTTACGTCATTCCCGGCGCCGGGTTGCCGTCACCGCTGCCCGACCATGACGTTGCGATCGTGATCGCCTCTGACTCCGGCGAATGCCGCGATGCGCTCGATATCATCGACCGCGCCGCGGCCCGCTGGCCGCGGCCGATGCTGAATCCGCCGCGTCTTGTCTGCAATCTGGATCGCGACAAGCTGCATCGTCTGCTTCAGCGGGATCGAGGGACTTGATATTCCGGCGACAATGTCTGTGACGCGCGCGCAGTTGTCCGACGTGGCTCGGTCCACTCTCTCGTTTGCCGATATTGCGACCGAACTGCAGTTTCCGGTGCATCGTCCGGCCCCGTGGCTCGCATGCCGGCGTCGGCCTTGCCAAGCTCGACGATGGCATCGCGGTCGCTCGATATCTCGCGGAACGTCCGGAGCAGGAATTTTTCGTCTCGCGTTTCGTCGACTACGCCAGCGAAGACGGCCTGTTTCGCAAGTACCGCGTCGTCTTCGTCGAAGGGCGGCCCTACGCCTGCCACATGGCGATCGCCGATCGCTGGGACATCTGGTATCTCAACGCCGGAATGACGGACAGCGCAGCCAAGCGTCTCGAAGAAGAAACCTTCATGCGCACCTTCGACGTCGGTTTCGCGCGCCGCCATGCGACCGCGCTGGCCGGCATGGCCGAGCGGATCGCTCTCGATTATTTCACGATCGACTGCGCGGAAAACCAGCGCGGCGAATTGCTGATATTCGAGGCTGACAATACCGCCGTCGTGCACAATATGGATTCGCCGGAGCTGTTTCCCTACAAGCCGCCGCAAATGCGCAAGATTTTCGCAGCGTTCGCGGCGATGCTGTACGGCCGCGCCCGGCAGGGGCGGGAGCGCGCGGCGTGACCAGGGCGTTGCGCGAAGCGCCGCTGCAATCGGAATCGAGCGAGACGCTCGATCCGAAAAACTGGGACGACATCCGCGCGCTTGGTCATCGCATGCTCGATGACATGATCGACTACGCCGCCAACATCAGGGATCGTCCGGTCTGGCAGCCGATCCCGGATGAAGTCCGCGCGCGATTTCAGGCCGGGCTTCCGCTTAAGCCTTGCGATCTCGACGATGTCTATCGGGAATTCGCCGATTTCATCGTTCCCTATGCGACCGGCAACGTTCATCCGGGTTTCATGGGATGGGTGCATGGCGGCGGCACCGCGGTAGGCATGCTGGCGGAAATGCTGGCGGCCGGTCTCAATGCCAATCTCGGCGGACGCGATCATATTCCGATCGAGGTCGAGCGTCAGATCGTCGAATGGATGCGTCAGATGTTCGGCTTGCCGCGCGGGGCAAGCGGAATCTTCGTCACCGGCACGTCGATGGCCAATCTGATGGCGGTGCTGGTGGCGCGGACGACGGCGCTCGGGCAATGCGTGCGGCAGCGCGGCCTCGGCGATGACGGCGCGTTGCTGACCGCCTATACCTCGACAGCCGCGCACGGGTGCATCACCAAGGCCATGGAGATCGCCGGCTTCGGCAGCGATGCGTTACGGTGCATCGAGGTCGATCGGTCCCACCGCATCGACGTGGCGGCACTGCGCGAGCGGATCGCGCTGGACCGCGGCGCCGGCTTGCGGCCTTTCCTCGTCGTCGGCTCGGCCGGGACGGTGGATATCGGCGCCATCGATGATCTGCGGGCGCTGAGTTCGCTGTGCCGCGAACAAGGACTCTGGTTTCACGTCGACGGCGCCTATGGCGCGCTCGGGATTCTCTCGCCGGCGCTTGCGCCGCGGCTGGCCGGAATTGCAAACGCGGATTCGATCGCGCTTGATTTCCACAAATGGGGGCAGGTGCCTTATGACGCCGGCTTCCTGATCGTCCGCGACGGCGATCGGCATCGCGACACCTTTTCCGCGCCGGCGGCGTATCTGCGCCGGGAAACCCGGGGGCTGGCCGCCGGGCTCGCGCTGGCCTTGCGAGCTCGGTCCCGATCTGTCGCGCGGCTTCAGGGCGCTCAAGACCTGGTTCACCCTGAAGACCTACGGGACCGAAAAGCTGGGCGCGGTGATCGCGCGCACCTGTGCGCTCGCCGGATATCTGGAAGCGCGGATCCTGGCGGAGCCGCGGCTGGAGCTGATGGCGCCGGTGCAGCTCAATATCGTCTGCTTCCGCTATCGCGCTGATAACGCCAACCAGGTCAACAGCGATATCGTCATGGACATACAGGAATCCGGGATCGCGGCGCCGTCGACGACGCTGCTCGACGGCCAGCTCGCGATACGCGCGGCGATCGTCAATCACCGCACCGACACCGGTGATCTCGATGCGCTGTTGGCCGCCGTCCTCAGGTTCGGCGGAGCGCGAACCCGCGCGGCGCAGGTTGCCGCGAATCCCATTTTGTGTGTAGTTTCTCGTGCCGATTGACGGTATTTGGGACGCAGGTTTTTCAAAGGCTCCGCTGGTGAGCGCATGGGAGTGCAGCGATGGCGCTTAGGGTTGAACTAAAGCCGTTCGAGCGGATCATCATCGGTCAGAGCGTCATCACCAATTCGGAGACGCGGACGTCGTTTCTGATCGACGGCGAAGCGCCGATCCTGCGCGAGAAGGACATCCTGACCGCGGAGACAGCGAACACGCCGGTGAAGCGGCTCTATCTCTGCGCCCAGATGATGTATCTGGAAAATGATATTCCGAAATACCAGGACCTTTACATGGGCTTCGTCAAGGATCTGCTGGAGGCAGTGCCGAGCTTCAGAACGCCGATCGAAACCGCAAGTAAGCTGATATTAAGCGGCTCTCTTTACAATTCGCTAAAGGAAATACGGAAGCTTATCAGGCGGGAAGAGGAGTTGCTGAGGTGATGAATGCCTAATGCTGCTGCTCAAGCCTATGCACGCGTCGCGAACAGCACCTCATCGCCGCGGGATATCGAAGCGCAGGCTCTTTTGATGGCCGCCAACAAACTGCAGGATGTCATCACGAACGCCGATCCGACCGGTGAGCGGACCCCCATGCGCTGATGTTCAACCGCAAGCTCTGGTCGGTCTTTCTCGGCGAAGCGCTGAACGATGAAAATCCGCAGCCGGTGGAAATCCGGCAGAAGATCGCAAATATCGGCATCTTCGTGCTGACGCAGACGATGGCGCTGCAGATCAGCCCTCAGCCGGACCATTTCAAGCCACTGATCGAGATCAACCGCAATATTGCCGCGGGTCTCGCCGGGCGCGCCTGAGGGCTGTCACAACATCCGATTTAACGATGTTGCACGGGATTTTCGCTGTTGCGCGGCCGCCTCGAGCCTTCGCCACTCGGAGCCGGTAACCGGACCGGCAGCTCAGGCTCTGCGATCGGTGGCGAGAGGCCGCGGCGGCGCTGCCTTCGCCAAATCGAGCGTGTGGAAATAGGCGCGACGGCGCAGGACGGCTTCATCCGGAAATTGCTGGACCACGACGTTGGTCCTGTCGTCGACCACCTGATAGACGATCGAGGCCGCGGCCTGGTCGATAAACGCCTGACGCGATATGTAGTCGCTCGGATTCTGCGAAATCGTTGCGCGCGCCCGCGCTGGCGTCCGCTACCGTGACGCTCTGGCTTGCCGGCAATTCGGTCGCGACCGCCTTGTCAGCCGCTTCGCTCAGCGGCTGTGCGAGGTGTGTAGCAGCCGGCGCCCCCACCGGCTTGATGCTGAAATCCATACTCATGGCAGCCTCCTGGCCTCCCGCGAGTCAAACCCCAACCCTTCTCCAGGACAATCTAACCGACGGCGTCTCAATGAGATGTTAGAAATGTCGGTCAATGCCGCGTGCATTCGCGCGCGGCATTTTTATTCAAATTTTAATGGCCGGAAAGTTTCCGAAAATCGCAGCGCCGAGGCCGGACGCCGGTCAGAGTGAACGGTTCAGCGACATTGGGGCGGCGCGGCGCGGGTTGGGCGCCGTGTGCTGCCCGACCGCGGTGTAGGTCTGCGGCTTGTTCTTCTTTTGCATCTCGACGTTGACGCCGCGGATGATCCCTTCGGACACCGCGTGCGCGGTCGCGAGCACCGTGAGATTGATCTGCAGCATGGCACGAAACACATCGTGATGGCGATGCAGCGTCGTTAAAAGCTCCGGCGCGGTTTGCGACAGATATTTCTGGCTGGTCTTCAGCTGCCCGGCCGCGTTGACGTAGCGTCGGGACAAGTCCGCTTTCTTCGGCTCGAACGCCATCGCTTCGCGCAGCTTGCCGGCGCGCACCAGTTCGGTTTCGCGCTCGACGACGCCGAGTAGGGCGCTCATGACATCCATCAGGTTTTCCGCAAGCTTGCGGGCATCCGCTGGCGTCGCGGCCGTGGGAATCGGTGCGGGCGCCTGTTGCCTCTGTGGATGCTGGTTCATGTCCGGTTTCCCTCAGGCCTGGCGGCCCGCTTGCTGCAGAATCAGGGTGCGATAGACGTCGTTGGAGATTCCGACGCCGCCGGCCTTGGCGAAGGATTTCGAATATTGTTCGGTCAGCATCGAGCGCCACACGCCGGTGCCCGGCGTGTCGCCGAACGGACCTTCGCCCTTGATGCCGCTGGTCATCTGCGAAAACATCGAATTGAGAAACATCGCCTCGAAATCGGTCGCGGTCGCCTTGGCCTTGGCCTGCGCCTGCGGCGATACCTTCTTCAGGGCTTCGGCAAACTGGGGATCGGGCCGGCCGTTGAACAGCGGCATCATGGCCTTGGCGGGGATGCTGCCGGCGGCGTTGATCAGGCTGGACTGCATCACATCACCTCGATGTCGGCTTCGATCGCGCCCGCGGCCTTGATCGCCTGCAGGATGCCGATCAGGTCGCGCGGGCCGATGCCGAGCCCGTTGAGGCCGTCGACGAGCTGCTGCAGCGATACACCGTCTTTCACGACCGCGAATTTCTTGCCGTCCTCGGTGACCCCGACGCTGGTGCGCGGCGTCACCACGGTTCGTCCGCGCGACTGCGGATTGGGCTGGCTGACCTGCGGACTTTCGGAAATCGTGACGGTGAGATTGCCCTGGGCGACCGCAACGGTGGCGACGCGGACGTCGCGGCCCATCACGATGATGCCGGAGCGTTCGTCGATCACGATCTTGGCGGCGAGATCCGGATCGACCTGCAGCTGCTCGATCTCGGTCAGGAAGGCGACGACGTTGCCCTTGAATTCCGCGGGGATCGAGAGCTGCACGGTCGAGGGGTCGATCGGCTCGGCGGTCTTGACGCCGAGAAAATCGTTGACCGCGGCGGCGATGCGCTTGGCGGTGGTGAAATCGGCGTTGCGCAGCGCCAGCCGCACATTGGGCAGGCGATTGAGCGCGAACTCGATCTCGCGCTCGATGATGGCGCCGTTGGCGATGCGGCCGACCGTCGGCACGCCGCGGACGATCTTGGCGGCTTCGCCCTCGGCCTGGAAACCGGAGATCGCGACCGAGCCCTGCGCCACCGCATAGACATTGCCGTCGGCGCCGAGCAGGGGGGTGACGAGCAGGGTGCCGCCCTGCAGGTTCTTGGAATCGCCGAGCGCGGAGACCGTGACGTCCATCCGCGTGCCCTGGGTGCCGAACGGCGGCAGATTGCCGGTGACCATGACGGCGGCGACGTTGCCGGTGCGGATGGTGGCGCCGCGGATATTGACGCCCATCCGCTCCAGCATCGCCTGCAGCGATTGCTTGGTGAAGGGGATGTTGTTGAGGGTGTCGCCGGTGCCGTTGAGGCCGACCACGAGGCCGTAGCCGATCAGCTGGTTCTGCCGCACGCCTTCGATATTGGCGAGGTCCTTGATCCGCGAGGTGGCGCCCGCGGGCAATGCCGACAGCGCCAGCGCCAAGCAGCGCGGCGCAGGCCACCTGAAATACGTCGTGCCGAATGGACGCTTGGCATCCTCTGCTCCCCAGCTGAGGTCTTCACCCCCGGATCGCGCGCCACTCCCATGACGGCGATCCGGCATTAACTATGCGAGCTCCGTGCCACGCCCGGTTCTCGTATGTAATACTTTGATATCATTGGATAAATTTTGAGCGACCGGACTCGGGACCGGGGCCCGTGCCGCGGCGAAACTGCCTGCTCGCGGCAGATTTTGCCGGGTCGTTTACGTCCCGTTAACCATAACAGGGCGAAGCTTGCGCCACATGACCGCGGGATAACACGATGCGCATCTACGGACCGAACGGCACCACCCTCGGGTCTCCGGCGGCCAGCACCAGGCGAACCACCTCGAGCGGCTTTGCGCTGCCGGACGCGGCTGCGACCGCCGAGACGCGCGTGCCGGTCGCGCCCAAGGCCGCCGCCAACATCGATGCGCTGCTGGCGATGCAGGGAATCGAGGATCCCGACCGAGCGCCGCAAGCGCTCGGTGCAGCGCGGCAAAGGCGCGCTCGACGTGCTGGATGACCTCAAGATCGGGCTGTTGTCCGGCAATTTCGATGCCTCCACGGTGAACCGGCTGCGCGACGCCGCCGCCAACCTCAAATCCTCCTCCGGCGACCCCGGCCTGGACGCCGTGCTGTCCGAGATCGAACTGCGGGTCGAGGTCGAACTGGCCAAGGCCGGGCAGTTCTAGAGCCTTTTCCGTTTTGATAGAATCGAAACGGAGCTCTAAATTCTTAATTTGACGCGTTTTCTTGACGAGAACCGGTCTCCACTTCGCTTGAAAACGCTCTAGAGACGGACCGTTCCGGGGCAGGCGGGCCCAAGGCGCCCTCCTTGTGCACAGGTTCCTGCCGGAACACTGCCGCGGTGCACAGTTTCGACGCCTCGGGCGATATTGTCTGTCACAGGACGCCGCTATATAAGGCGCGCGCGGACCGACCCTTTTCGGCCGCCTTGCACGCGAAGATGGGCTGGCCTTGGAAAAGTTGAAGAACTACCGACCCTCCGAAAAAGAGCCTTTCATGAACGAGCGCCAGCGCGATTATTTTCGCGCCAAGCTTCTGGCGTGGAAGGACGAAATCCTGCGGGAATCGCGCATCACCCTGCAGACGCTGCAGGAGGAGAACGTCAATCATCCCGATCTCGCCGACCGCGCTTCCTCCGAGACCGACCGCGCCATCGAACTGCGCGCCCGCGACCGCCAGCGCAAGCTGATCTCCAAGATCGACGCGGCGCTGCAGCGCATCGAGGACAACACCTACGGCTATTGCGAGGAGACCGGCGAGCCGATCTCGCTGAAGCGGCTGGAAGCCCGCCCGATCGCCACGCTTTCGGTGGAGGCGCAGGAGCGCCACGAGAAGCGCGAGAAGGTCTATCGCGACGAGTGAACCAGCGCGTGAACCGGTTCGCGCATCATCGCAGCGCGCGATCGTATCGTGTTGTTGTGAAATCGGTTTCCGGAAGCCGCCGCCGATGAACGGGATTCTCGCGGCTGAACCGCCGACATTCGCTGCTGGTGTCCCGCGATGAGCGATGAAACGCCGCACGGCCGCGCCGGCGAAGTGTTCGCGGCCTTCCTGAAGCTCGGCCTGACCTCGTTCGGCGGCCCCGTCGCCCATCTCGGCTATTTCCGCAACGAGTTCGTCGAGCGCCGCAGATGGCTCGACGAGCAGAGCTATGCCGATCTGGTCGCGCTGTGCCAGTTTCTGCCGGGTCCGGCCTCCAGCCAGGTCGGAATTTCGATCGGCCTGTTGCGCGCGGGCTACCTGGGCGCGCTCGCGGCCTGGACCGCCTTCACCCTGCCGTCGGCGCTGGCGCTTGTGCTGTTCGCCTATGGGCTTTCGGCATCCGGCAATGCGCTGGGCAGCGGCTGGCTGCACGGGCTGAAGGTCGCCGCGGTGGCGGTGGTGGCGCTGGCCATCCTCGGCATGGCGCGGACGCTGACGCCCGACCGCGCGCGCGCCAGCCTCGCGGTGCTCGCTTTGGCGATCGCGCTTGCGATCCCGTCTGCGTGGGGACAGATCGGCGCCATCGTCGTCGGCGCCGTGATCGGCGCGGCATTCCTGAGAGCGGAAGCACCAGCCGCGCAGCCGAGCCTGAAGCTGCCGGCGAGCCGGGCCGGCGGCGCCATCGCGCTTTCGATCTTCGCCGCGCTGCTGGCGGGGTTGCCGATCCTGGCGGCTGTGACCGGCGACCAGAATATCCGCCTGTTCGACACCTTCTACCGCGTCGGTTCGCTGGTGTTCGGCGGCGGCCACGTCGTGCTGCCGCTGCTGCAGGCCGAGGTGGTGCCGTCGGGATGGGTCAGCAACGACGCCTTCCTGGCCGGCTACGGCGCGGCGCAGGCGGTGCCGGGGCCGCTGTTCACCTTTGCCGCCTATCTCGGCGCCATCATCGGCGGCTGGAAGACCGCGCTTGCGTTTGCCTGGTCGCGATTTTCCTGCCCTCGTTCCTGCTGGTGATCGGAATCCTGCCCTACTGGGAATCGCTGCGGCGCAGGCAGGCGGCCCAGGCGGTGCTGCGCGGGGTCAACGCCGCGGTCGTGGGCCTGTTGCTGGCCGCCTTCTACACCCCGGTCTGGACCTCGGCGATCACGACCAAAGCCGACTTCGGCCTCGCCGCGTTCGCCTTCCTGCTGCTGTTTTTGTGGCGAACACCGCCATGGCTGGTCGTCATTGTCTGCGCCGCCGGCGGCCAGCTCTTGGCCGCTCTGCCGTGACGAGGCATGATCGGCATCCCCGGGAGGCTGCCCATGAACAGGACAAGCGCGGCCGCCAAAATCATCGCCGCCGCCCGCCGCGGTCATACGCCGCTTGAGCCATTGGCCGCGGACATCGCGCCGCGCAGCGAAGCCGAGGGCTATCTGGTCCAGCACGCGCTGCACGGCCTGCTCGCGGCCGATCTCGGCCCCCGCGTTGGCTACAAGATCGGCTGCACCAGCTCGGTGATGCAGCGATATCTCGATATCCCCCATCCCTGCAGCGGCGGCGTATTCGCAAAGGGCGTTCACCCGAGCGGCGTGTCGCTGCGCGCGGCGGATTTCGTCCGCGTCGGCGTCGAATGCGAAATCGCCGTGCGGCTGGCGCGCGATCTGTTGCCGACCGAGGAGCCGTTCACGGCCGAGTGGGTGGGGGAGTCCGATCGAGGCCTATCTGCCGGCGATCGAGATCGTCGACGACCGCTATGCGGAGTGGCAGACCCTGGGCGCGCCCACACTTGTTGCGGATGATTTCTTCGCCGCCGGCTGCGTGCTCGGCGATCCCGTGCCGCGATCCGCCGCGCCCGACCTGCTCGGGGTGATCGGCCGCGCGCTGATCAACGGCGTCGAGGCCGGGCAGGGTAGCGGCGCCGACGTGCTCGGCCACCCCCACAACGCGCTGGCATGGCTCGCCAACCGTCTCGCCGCCGACGGCAAGGGCCTGCGCGCCGGCGAGATCGTGCTGACCGGCAGTCTCGTGAAGACGGAATGGCTCAAGGCCGGCGACAGCGTGGTGATGGAGCTGGCGGGGCTCGGCAGCGTGAGCGCGACGTTTGCGTGAGTTGCGCGGTGCGCAAC
>CAVTNA010000063.1:0-46909 GCA_963735835.1 uncultured Alphaproteobacteria bacterium
GCCGGATCGTCATGTTGGTCGCCGGCCCCGGCGTGCGCAGAGGCTCCGCAAGCCGCGCGAATTCGCACAGCAGCGAACGGGTCTTTCGCGGGTCGATGATCTCCTCGACCCAGAACCGTTCGGCCGAACGAAACGGCGAGCGCAACTTGTTGAGGCGGTCCTCGATCTCCTGCAGTTTTGCCTTGGGATCGTCCGATGCGTCGATGTCGGCGCGATAGGCCGCCTCGATGCCGCCCTCCAGCGGCAGCGAACCCCAGTAGGCCGACGGCCAGGCGTAACGCAGCGAGAACCGGTCCGCCGGCTGATGCACGACACCGGCGACGCCGAAGGAATTGCGCACGATGATGGTGCACCAGGGCACGGTGGTCTGGTTGACGGCGGCCATGGCGCGCACGCCGTGGCGGATGGTCGCCGCCTTTTCGGCCTCCAGCCCGATCATGAAGCCCGGACAATCCATCAGATAGACCACCGGGAGATGGAAGGTCTCGGCGAGATCGGCAAACCGCACCACCTTCTGGCAGGCTTCCGCCGTCCAGGAGCCGCCGTAATGAAAGGGGTCGCTGGCGAGCAGCAGCACGGCGCGGCCTTCCAGCCGGGCAAAGCCGGCGATGACCGGGCGGCCGAAATTCGAAGCCATCTCGAAGAACGAACCCTTGTCGACGACGGCGTTGATGATCGGGCGCATCTTGTAGACCTGCCGGCGGTTGCGCGGCACCGCTTTCATCAGCGATTCCTCCGCGCGCTCCGGATCGTCGTCGCAGGCAAGCGTGGGCGGCAGCTCATAGACCGATGACGGCAGATAAGAGAGGAAACGCCTGGCGCGCTCGAACGCTTCCTCCTCGGTATCGACGGCGTCGTCGACGCCGCCGGCGCGGGTCTGGATATCGGCGCCGCCAAGCTCCTGCTTGGTGAGGTCCTGGCCGAGGCGTTTCACAACCGGCGGTCCGGCGACGAACATCGCCGAGTTCTTGGTCATGATCGAATAATGGCTGGCCGCCAGCCGCGCCGCGCCCAGTCCCGCGACCGAACCGAGCCCCAGGCCCACCACGGGCACGCGCGCCATGTTTGACGTCGTATACAAATACGCGCGGGTGCCGCCGATGCCGCCCGGCAGATTGGCCGCGCCCTTGGTTTCGATGGTCTTCACCGAGCCGCCGCCGCCGGAGCCTTCGATCAATCGGATGATGGGCAGGCGGAAGTCGTGCGCCATCTCCTCGGCCATCAGCGGCTTGGCCGAGATCGAGGCGTCCGCGGAGCCGCCGCGCACGGTGAAATCGTCGCCGACCACGACCACCGTGCGGCCGTCGATCTTGCCGCGGCCGAACACGCAGTTCGCCGGCGTCAGGTTCGTGAGCTCGCCGTGCGCGTCATATTCGGCGGTGCCGGAAATCGCGCCGACCTCGTGGAAGCTTTTCGCATCGACCAGTTTGTCGATGCGCTCGCGAACGGTGAGCCGGCCCTGGTCGCGCTGCCGCTTGACCTTGTCAACGCCTCCCATCTCGCGCGCGAACGCTTCGCGCCGGGCGAGGTCGTCGAGCTCCGGCTTCCAGTTCATTCGTATCCTCCGTCTTGATGATCTTTTTCTTATGGGCCTGGTACCGGAAGCGGCTTGCCCTGTGAGCGATCGCTGAACAGTTCGCCGTCGCCGCCGTCCAGCATGCTGCCGATCACGGCGCTCAGTTCCAGAAGCCGCGGCGCGACCTCCTTGTGCAGCCGCTTCTCATCATACATCGCGGACAGAAGACCGATCGTGACCACAACAAAGGTCTGGTATTGCGGCGACCACAGCGGCACCGCGAGGCCGTTGATATGCGGGCTCCACAGGCCGCAGGCGACGACATAGCCGTGCTCGCGCAGGAAGCGGCGGTTGTGCTCGAGACGGGGCCGCAGCAGCTTGGCGCCATCGGGAATTTCGCGCTCCATTTCCGCCAGCAGGGCGTCGCCGACGTCGGTATCGAGCGCGGCCGTATAGGCATGGCCCGCCGCCGTACTTGCCATGGCAATGCGGCTGCCGGCGGTCGAGCTCAGGCCGAGCGCATTGGCGGCGCGGCCGACTTCGAGATAGACGAGGTGGAAGCGATCGGGAATGACGAAGCCGACGGTTCCCGGCAATTGCTCGGCCACCTCCTGCAGCCGCAGCCGGATCAGGTTGCGGAGCTGCAGGCCCCGCATCATCGAGGTGCTCATCGCGACCGCGCTCGGGCCGATGCGGTATTTCTGGTCGCGCGGCAGATAAACGAGTTGGCCCATCCGGGTCAGCGTATGGGTCAGGCGCGATACCGTCGATCGCGGCAGCCCGCAGCGATTGGAAATCTCCAGATTGCCGAGCCGCGCCTCGTGGCCCTCGAAGCAGCGCAACACGTCGAACGCGCGCGACACCACCTGGATAACGTCGCCCTCGCCGGCAAGATCGCTGGCGAGCATTCCCTGCTTGCTGAGCCGCTCCGAGCGTCGCCCCATCTTGCCCACTAATTCCGCCAAGCGGAATATAATTCCACTTGCAGATCAAGCTACCTCAGGCAATCTGCGGCCACAACAAAAAGCCGAGGGCGTCCGCCCTTCAGGATGCGCGCATTTCGATCGCGGTGCGCGCGGCGGCTGTCCCGGAGAACGGAATGCCAGAGATCAGGATTGTGACCGAGGTGGCGGGCCGCGTCTGCGCGCTGCCCGTCGAAGTCGGGGAGCGCATCGGCGATGGCGACGACATTGTCTTCGTCGAAGCCATGAAAATGGAAATCCCGGTGGCCTCGCCCGCCGCGGGCCGGCTCAAATCCATCCTTGTCAGCATCGACGACGTCGTTGCCGAGGGCCAGGTGCTGGCGATCATCGAAGTCTGACCGTCGCTTCCGCGCACGGCGTGCTCCCTGTTCACACCACTTCCGTCACCGGCTGCATGTCGATGTCGAAGGTTTCCAGAAATTTCGACGTCATGATGTAGAAGCCGACCGAGAGCTGCAGTTCGACCAGCGCCGCCGGCGTCAGTTTGGCCGCGATGGCGTTGAACGTCGCGTCGGTCGGGCGGCGCAGCCTGATGATTTCGTCGGTGAAGGCGAGTGCCGCGCGCTGCACATCGTTGAAGCAGGTCGCCGACTTCCAGTCGTCAAGCGCGGCGTTCTGCTCGTCGGTCACGCCGACATTCTTGCCGATGCGCTTATGCGCAACCACCTCATAGGGCGCCTCGCACAGGATTCCCGTGCGCGTGATGGCCAGTTCCCGCACCACCGGATCCAGTTCGCCCTTGTTGCGGATCGCGCCGCCGAGCCGGCAATATTGCTCAAAATAGCTCGGCGAATGCGCCATCATTCTGAAAATATTGGCGTTGCGGTTCTTGCCCAGGATTTCCCGCGTGCGTTCGCTCGATTTCGAGGTGTCGCAATAGTCGATACGGGCCATGGTTCACCCCAGGAGTTTTTCGTGTTGTTGCGGACTGCTTTCTTACCAGTCGCTTTCGAAACAGTATCTGGCCGATGATTCCGGAGCAACAGCCCGCACCTTGCGCGGCCAGCCCTTGCTCGAAATTCGCTTTGAAAATTCCATCACACGCGCACAAACCGGCTGCGCCCGAGCCAAAATGCCGCCGTATTGCTGATCGACCTTGGCATCGTCGATATTCGCTGAGTGGGGACTCGTCAAAAGCGAATACTCGTCGTGGGGTGTTCCGAGTAACAAATTTGACCTTCGCGCGCGCTCGCGCGCAGCGATAAGTCATGCCCAGGTCTAGGGAGAACGGCATGAAGGAAGCCACCAAAAGGGCGGCCTCGGAAGCGCTCGCGCAAATGCTGGCGGTGACGGCAATGCTCATCATCGCCAGTTTTGTCTTCTACTGGCGATGAGGGTCAAAACCGTCATTGCGAGAGGCGGCCGCGACCAAGCAATCCAGTCAGCAGTATCGCGTCAGTGCTGGATTGCTTCCGCGGAGCTCGCCAACGGGCGGCGCGAGATTTGTTCTCGGGCGCGCATGCGTGCGACCCGTTGGCGCCGCCCGTTGGCCTGCATCGACAATCCGCACCTCGGGAAACACCCGTGATTTCGCGGCGGTCACCGGCCATCGCCGCGCAATAAGCGGCCTTGAGACGGCTCATGATTTTTTCCTTGCAAAATACGGGACGAGGCGGCCGGCGAAGGGCACAAAACGCGCGGTGACGCGATCGCCGATGGAAAGCTCGCTGTCGCCGTGGGCCATCATGCGAAAGCCTTCCACGGTGTCGACGAGAACGATGTTGTAGGGAATATGCGCGCGGGTTTCCGGCGTGGCGGCGCGGCACACCAGCGAGGTGGCGTAAACCGTGCCCTCGCCGCTCGCGCGCCGCTCGTCGGGATCCGGCGCGCCGCATACGCGGCAGAAGCTGCGGCGGAAATATTGCAGGCCGCCGCAGGCCGCGCAGGATTGATAGACGATTGCTTCCGCGCCCGTTGTCCAGTCCGCGAGGCCTTGCCTGCCGCTCATCGCACGCGCTCCAGAAACATGCTGACATGCGACGACAGCACGCCGCCGTCGCCGTGCAGCAGCGCGATCGAGGCATCGCGCACCTGGCGGTTTCCCGCGCGTCCCGTCATCTGCAAATGGGTTTCGACCAGATGCGCCATCGCGCCGCCGACGCCGCAATGGCCGTAGCTCAATAGCCCGCCATGGGTGTTGAGCGGCATCTCGCCATCGCGGCTGAAATATCCTGAGCGAACGCGGGACGCCGCCTCGCCGCGCCCGGCAAGGCCAAGGTCTTCCAGCAGCATCGCCAGCGTAATCGTAAAGCTGTCGTAGACCGCCGCATAGCGCACGTCCGATATCGCGACGCCGGCGGCTTGTTTCGCCCGCGCGATCGCAATCTCGGCGCCGAGTTCGCTCAATGCGGGGGCCGCGGTGACATGCTGATGGGTATGGGCCTGCGCGCAGCCGCGCACGCGCACGCCGATCTCGCCGGTCCGTTCGCGGCTGACGACGAACGCCGCGCCGCCGTCGGATACCGGACAGCAGTCCAGAAGTTTCAGCGGCAACGCCACCGGTTTCGAGGCCATGACATCGGTCACCGTGATCGGATCATGGAATTGCGCGCCGGGATGTGCCAGCGCGTGGCTCCGCATCAAGACCGCGAATTCGGCGAGGTCCGGTTCGGTCACGCCGTACTCGTGCATGTAGCGCGAGGCGACCAGCCCGTAATAGGCGGGGATCGTCGGTCCCAGCGGCACCTCGTAGTCGGGATGCCCGACCTGCGCCAGCGCCAGGATCGAGGCATCGCGGCTCTGCCCGGTCAGCCGGTTCTCGCCCGACACGACCAGCACATGCCGGACCACATCGGCCTCGACCAGATGATGCGCCAGCATCGTCATCGCCAGCCCGGTGGCGCCGCCTACCTGCACGGCGTGCGCGTAAGCTCGGGCGAATGCCGAAATGCTCGGCAAACACGGTCGCCAGCATGATGTGCGGCGCGACGGTCGAATAACCGCAAAGGATGCCGTCAATGTCGGATCGTTTCAGCCCGGCGTCGGCAATCGCAAGCGAAGCCGCCTTGCTCATGAGGTCGAGCGATGAAGAGCCCTCATGTCTGCCGTAAGCCGTCAGTCCAACGCCGGTGATGAAGCTCATGTCAGTACGACTTCGGCAGGCCCAGCACCTTCTCGGCAATAAAGCTGAGAATGAGCTGCGGGCTGATCGGGGCGATGCGCGGGATCAGGGATTCCCGCAGGTAACGCTCGACATGAAATTCCTTGGCATAGCCGAAGCCGCCGTGAGTCATGACAGCCTGCTCGCAGGCATGAAACCCGGCTTCCGCGGCGAGATATTTCGCGGCGTTGGCGGCCGGGCCGCATGGCAGGCCCTGGTCGTATTGCCAGCCGGCCGAGAGCGTCATCAGCCACGCCGCCTCCAGCTCCATCCAGTTCTTCGCCAGCGGATGCTGGATCGCCTGGTTCTTGCCGATCGGACGGTTGAACACGTTGCGCTCCTTGGCGTAGGCCGCCGCGCGCGACAGCGCCACTTTGCCGAGGCCGACCGCTTCCGCTGCGATCAGGATGCGTTCGGGATTCATGCCGTGCAGGATGTATTCGAAGCCGCGGCCTTCCTCGCCGAGGCGATCTGCAACCGCAATTTCAAAATTCTCGATGAAGAGTTCGTTGGAATCGACGGCCTTGCGGCCCATCTTCTCGATTTCATGGACGGCGATGCGGCGGCGATCGAAATCGGTATAGAACAGGCTCAAGCCATGGGTCGGGTTCTTCACTTCTTCCAGCGGCGTGGTGCGCGCCAGCAGCAGAATCTTTTCCGCGACCTGCGCGGTCGAAATCCAGACTTTCTGGCCGTTGACGACGTATTTGTTGCCTGACCGTACCGCGCGGGTCTTCAACTGCGTGGTGTTGAGGCCGGTGTTGGGCTCGGTGACGGCAAAGCAGGATCTTTCCGCCCCCGAGACAATCCCCGGCAACATGCGCTTGCATTGCTCGTCGGTCCCGAACACCACGACCGGATTGAGGCCGAACACATTCATGTGGACGGCGGAAGCTCCCGACATGCCGGCGCCGGATTCCGCGATCGTCCGCATCATGATCGCGGCATCGACGATGCCGAGCCCCGACCCGCCATAGGCCTCGGGAATGCAGATGCCGAGCCAGCCGGCATCCGCCAGCGCCCGGTGGAAGTCGGCGGGGTAGCCACCCTCCTTGTCCTTCCTGAGCCAATAGGCATCGTCGAAGCGCGCGCAGATCTTCGCGACGGCGTCGCGGATCGATTCCTGGTTGGCGCTCAGCGCGAAGTCCATGTGCCTCAATCCCCTGGGCCAGCCGCCTTGGTCACGCCGTCGCGCACCAGGGCGGCAATCTCGTCGGCGGAAAATCCCGCCTCGTGTAAAATTTCCGCGCCGTGCTGGTTGAGGCGCGGCGCCAGCCGCGTCGTCTCCACCGGCGTCTCCGACCAGGTGGCTGATACCTTCATGTTGCGGATCTTGCCCTCGCTGGGATGATCGACCACCGGAAAGAAATCGGTGGCGACCAGATGCGGGTCCTGCAAAATGCTCTCGAGATCGTGCATCGGCATCACCGGCACGTCGGCCTTGTCGAGCAGTTCGGTCCATTCGGCGGTGGTTCGCGTCTCGAAGATGCGGGCCAGTTCGGCATAGACCATGTCGATATTGACGGCGCGCCCGGCAAAGGTCGCGAATTTGGGATCGCCGCGCAGATCGTCGCGGCCGGTGGCCTCAAAGAAATTCTCCCACTGCTTGTCGTTGTAGACGATCACGCAGATATAGCCGTCCGAGGTCTTGTAGGGCCGCCGGTCGCGCGACAGATGCCGCGCGTAGCCGCCCTTGTCCAGCGGCGGCTCGATAGGTGAGACCGCCCATGTGATCGCCCATGACAAAACCCGCCATGGTCTCGAACATCGGAATATCCAGGCGCTGACCGCGCCCGGTGCGGTCGCGGTGCACCAGGCTGGCGCAGATCGCGCCGACGGCGGTGAGACCGACGATGCGGTCGACCAGCGCGTTCGGAACATAGCGCGGAACGCCGTCGCTGGTCTGCGCCATCAGCGCGGGCAGCGCGGTCGCGCCCTGGATCAGATCGTCATAGGCGGGCTTGGCGGCATAAGGGCCGTCCTGGCCGAAGCCGAACACGCCGGCATAGATCAGGCGCGGATTGATGCTGGAGACCACGTCGTAGCCGAGTTGCAGCCGCGCCATCGCCTGCGGCCGCACATTGTAGACCAGCACATCGGCTGATGCGATCAGCCGCAGCACCGCGTCGCGCCCGGCCGGCTTTTTCAGATCGAGGACGATGAGCGCTTGCTGCGGTTGGTGTTGAGGAACACCGGCCCCATGCCGGCATGGCGGGTCGGGCCGATCAGGCGGGTGACGTCGCCGTCCGGCGTCTCGATCTTGATGACGTCGGCACCATAGTCGCCGAGCATCTGGGTGGCATAGGGCCCCATCAGCACGGTCGTCATGTCGATGACCTTGATGCCCTGCAGCGGTCCCATGGCTTCGTTCGCTCCCGAAGGTGTGGTGTAGGTCAAGTAACGGCAGCGCGGCGCCAAGATCAAGGGCGGTTGCCGTATGGGCGCATGCGTCTCGACTCGTGCGCCATGGCGCCTTCTTTCACCCTACCCCGTGAGGGGAGAAGGTCGGCGAGCATCGCGCGAAGCAAGATGCTCGACGGGGTGGGGTGAAGTTGTGGAACGAGGTGTCACCCCACCCCGCCGCTCATTTCATTCGCGTCGACCCTCCCCTCCAGGGAGGGTAGGAAGCAGCCATCATTACCCGCAACTCGGTCTTCAATACCTTGCCGTAATTGTTCTTCGGCAGCGCCTCGAGATAGACGTAGCGCTTCGGCCGCTTGAAACGCGCAATCGAAGCCAGACAATGCGCATCCAGCTTGGCGTCGTCGGCTTTGGCGCCATCTTCCAGCACCACGCAGGCGACCACGATTTCACCCCAGTCCGGATCGGCGACGCCGATCGCCGAGACCTCGCGCACGTCGGGATGCGTCAGCAGCGCCTCCTCGACCTCGCGCGGATAGATGTTGGTGCCGCCGGAAATGATGACATCCTTGGAACGGTCCGACAGCGTCAGGAAGCCATCCGAATCCAGCCGGCCGACATCTCCGGTACGCAGCCAGCCGTCTTTCAAGGTCTCGGCATTGGCATTCGGGTTGTTCCAGTAGCCGAGCATCACGGCGGTGCCCTTGGCCTCGACCTCGCCGGTTTCGCCCGCCGGCAGCGGCTTGCCATCGCGGCCGGTGACGCGCACCGACATCACGCTTTGCGCCGTCCCGACCGAGGCCAGGCGTTCGAGATAGCGCGGATGATCGATGCGCCCATGCCAGTCCCGGCTGAGGAACGTAATGGTCATCGGCGATTCACCCTGGCCGTAGATCTGCACGAAGCGCTGGCCCATGGTCGCGATCGCGTCCCTGATGTCGGCAAGATACATCGGCCCGCCGCCATAGATGATGGTGCGGATACCCTCGCCGTTCTCGCCGCGGCGTTTGGCGGCATCGACCAGGCGCCGCACCATGGTGGGGGCGGCGAACATCACGACATTGCCGAGCTGCCGGCCGAGATTGAGCACTTCATCCGGTTCGAAGCCGCGGGATTCAGGGATGACGTGCCGCCCGCCAATGCGGACATGCGGGAAGTTATAGAGACCGGCACCGTGCGAAATCGGCGCCGCGTAGAGCGAGGCGTCGTTCGGCGTCGCCTGATCGATATCGGCGAGATAGCACAGCGACATCGCCACCAGATTGCCGTGGCTCAGCATCACGCCCTTCGGGCGGCCGGTGGTGCCCGAGGTATAGAACAGCCAGGCGAGATCATCTACTTCTCGGGGAAGCGGCGCCGGCGCGCCCTCGCCGTCCCGCATCTTGCGAAAGGCGCTACCGTCCATCGAGCGGGTTATCATTGCCGCCGGCAGCTCGCTCTTGGCTTCGAGCAACGCCGCGATCGTGTCATCGGAGACAAACGTCAACCTTGCGCCGGCATCGCCCAGAATCCATGCGGCCTCGCGACCGTGCAGCTTGGCGTTGATGGGTATCGCGACCGCCCCTATCCACCAGATCCCGTAAAGGCATTCGAGATATTGGGTGCAGTTGGTCGCGAACAGACCGACGCGGTCGCCGGGCGCGATATCGTATTCGCGCGACAATGCCGCACCGATTGCCGCGGCGCGCCGCGCAAACGTGGCGTAGTCCGCATCGAGATCGTAGCCGGTGAGCAGGGCCGGCGCATCGGGGCGCACGCGCGCGGTCGCCGCCAGCCATTCGGCAACGTTCATCGCCTTGGCCCTCGATCGTTTAAGGCCCTTACTTCGCGGGCTCCAGTAGCGAGACGTAATTCGCCACTGCCGCACCGCCCATGTTGAAGATGCCCGCGAGCTTGGCGTCCTTGATCTGCATGCCCTCGGGCGCCTGACCGACGAGCTGCATCGCGGTCATCACATGCATGGAAACGCCGGTGGCGCCGATGGGGTGGCCTTTGGCCTTCAATCCGCCGGAGGGATTGACCGGCAGCTTGCCGTCCTTTTGGGTCCAGCCTTCCTTGATGGCGCGGGCGCCCTGCCCCCGCGGCGTCAGTCCCATCGCCTCATACTCGATCAGTTCGGCGACGGTGAAGCAGTCGTGGGTTTCGACAAAGGAGAGATCCGAAAGCTGCACGCCGGCGGACTGCAGCGCACGCTGCCATGCCACGGTGCAGCCCTCGAACTTGAGGATGTCGCGCTTCGACATCGGCAGGAAATCCTGGGCGTGCGCGGTGGCGCGGATGTTGACGGCCTTGCCCATCTTCTTCGCCGTCTCTGAATCCGTCAGCACCAGCGCGGCGGCGCCATCCGACACCAGCGAGCAATCGGTACGTTTCAGGGGTCCCGCGACGAACGGATTTTTCTCGCTTTCGGAACGGCAGAATTCATATCCAAAATCCTTGCGCATCTGCGCATAGGGATTGGCGACGCCGTTCTTGTGGTTCTTGGCGGCGATCATCGCCAGCGCATCGGACTGGTCGCCGTATTTCTGGAAATAGGCCTGCGCGATCTTGCCGAACACCCCGGCGAAGCCGCCGGGGGTATCGCCGTCCTCGGGCAGATACGAGGCCCGCAGCAGGTTCCTGCCGATTTCGGCCGGCGGCGTCCGCGTCATCTGCTCGACGCCGACCACCAGCACGATCCTGGCCGCGCCCGCGGCAATGGCCCGGATGCCCTGATGCACCGCGGCCGATCCGGTGGCGCAGGCATTCTCGACCCTTGTCGCCGGCTTGAACCGCAATGCCGGGTCGGCCTGCAGCACCAGCGAAGCGGTAAAGTCCTGTGGCGAGAAGCCGGCATTGAAATGCCCGAGCACGATCTCGTCGACGTCGCCGGCGGAAATGCCGGCGTCAGCGAGCGCTTCGTTGGCGACCCGGACCACGAGGCTCTCGACGGTCTCGGTATCGAGCTTGCCAAACGGCGTGTGGGCCCATCCGACGATGCTGGCTGTCATGGCTGTACTCCCTGGAATTCGGCAAACGGATCAGGCGACGAACTTACCACCAAGTTCGTCCTCGATGTGAATCCGGATGATGTCGTCGAAGGTCTTTTCGGCGGTGGTGAAGCCGAGCTGGAGCGCCCGCTTCGGCTCGAAATTGCGCGGCCAGCCGTCGACAATCCCCATAATGAACGGATCGGGCTCGCGCCTGATCCGCCCCGCCACCTTTTCCCCCGCCACCCGCTTTAGAGCCGCGATCTGTTCGCCCACGGTGGCGGACAGCCCGGGCATGGTGAGGTTGCGGCGCGGGCCGACTGCCGCGCTATCCAGGGTCGCGGCATGGAGCAGGAAGCCGACCGCCGAGCGTGGCGTGGCATGCCAGTGGCGGACGTCCTCGGAGACGGGCAGCACCACTTCCTTGCCGGCGAGCGGTTCGCGCAGGATGTTGGAAAAGAAGCCGGAGGCCGCCTTGTTGGGAAGGCCGGGACGGATGCAAATGGTCGGCAGGCGGATGCCGATGCCGTCCATGAAGCCGCGGCGCGAATAATCGGCGAGCAACAGTTCGTCGATCGCCTTCTGGGTGCCGTAGCTCAGCAGCGGGGTGTGGAAGAACTCGTCGCCGATTTTTTCCGGGAACGGCGCGCCGAATACCGCGATCGAGGACGTGAACACGACGCGGGGCTTGTAGCCGCCACCGACAAGCCGGATCGCATCGAGCAGCATCCGGGTGCCGTCGAGGTTGATGCGATAGCCCTTGTCGAAATCGAGCTCGGCCTCGCCGGAGACGATCGCCGCCAGATGGAAAATCACGTCGGGGCGATCCTCGACCAGCTTTTCGGCGGCGCCCGGCACGGCAAAGTCGGAGGCCACGGTGTCGACGGGGAATCCGGCCTTGTCGGGTTTTGCCGGCGCGACGACGTCCTGCATGGTCAAGCGGCTGATGTCGCGGCTGCCGAGACGCCCGTCGCGCAACAGCCGCTCGCGTCAATTTGCGGCCGACCATGCCGGCCGCGCCCAGAACCAGAATGTGCAAGAGCCAACTCCTTGTTTTAGTTCTTGACGGGCCCGCGCGCTCACTCCTTCACCGCTCCGGTCATCGCCGACACGTAGTGCTCGACGAAGAACGCGTAGAGGATGACCAGCGGCAGCGAACCCGCCAGCGCGCCCGCCATCAGCGAGCCCCAGCGATAGACGTCGCCGTCGACGAATTCGTTGACGATCGCGACCGGCACGGTCTTGTTCTGGGTCGAGTGCAGGAAGGTCAGCGCGTAGATGAACTCGTTCCAGCACAGCGTGAAGCAGAAGATGAAGGCCGAGATCAGCCCGGGAATCGCCAGCGGCAGCACGATCTTGGTCAGGATCTGCCAGCGGCTGGCGCCGTCGATCAGCGCGCATTCCTCGAGCTCGAACGGGATGGTCTTGAAATAGCCCATCAGCAGCCAGGTCGAGAACGGGATCAGGATGGTCGGATAGGTCAGGATCAGCGCCATCGGCGTGTCGAACAGGCCGTACTGGAACACGACGGTCGCCAGCGGAATGAACAGGATCGACGGCGGCACCAGATAGGCCAGGAAGATCAGGCCGCCGACCCACTGCGCGCCGCGATAGCGCAGGCGCACGATCGCGTAGGCCGCCAGCACGCTGGCGATGATCGACAGCACGGTGGCGCAGACCGCGACATACATCGTGTTCCACAGCCAGTGCGGATAGTAGCTTTCGAACAGCAGCTTGTGGATGTGCTTGAAGGTCGGGTTCCAGGTCCAGAACGGATTGAACTTGTCGAGATCGAGCAGTTGCTCGTCCGGTTTGATCGCCGTCAGCGCCATCCAGTAGAACGGAAACAGCAGGATGATCACGATGATCGACAGCGGCAGATAGAGCGTGACCAGCCGGCGCGGCAGCGACTCGCAGGTAGCTCATGCCCTCGCTGTGGTCGACCATCGCGCGACGAGCCTGACAGCACGGCCTTAACATCGATCGGCGAAGTCGGAAGATCAGTCATTGTTCTCTCCCTGCTGCCACTTGCGGCGCTGCAGCCCGAACCAGGAAACCATGATCGCGGCCAGCAGGAACGGGATCATCGCGCTGGATATCGCGGCGCCCTCGCCGAGTTGGCCGCCGATGATCGCGCGCTGATACGACAACGTCGCCATCAGATGCGTGGCGTTGACCGGGCCGCCGCGGGTCATCGCCCAGATCAGCTGGAAGTCGGTGAAGGTGAACAGCACCGAGAATGTCATCACGACCGCGATGATCGGGGTCAGCAGCGGATAGGTGATGTAGCGGAACATCTGCCACTGCTGGCGCCGTCGAGCGTCGCGGCCTCGTAGAGCGAGGGCGACACGGTCTGCAGGCCGGCCAGCAGCGTGATCGCGACGAACGGAACGCCGCGCCAGATATTGGCGAAGATCACGCAGATCCGCGCCCAGGTGACATCGCCGAGGAAATTGATGTTCTCGGTGATCAGGCCGAGCTGCTTCAGCGACCATGAGATGATCGAGAACTGCGAATCGAAGATCCACCAGAACGCCAGCGCCGACAGCACCGTCGGCACGATGAAGGGGATCAGCACCATCGCGCGCAGCATCGCCTTGAACGGCATGTTCTCGTTCAGCAGCAGCGCCAGATAGAGACCGACCGCGAATTTGATGGCGCTCGCGACGACGGTGTAGAGCAGCGTGTTGAACACCGAGAGCCAGAAGATCGAATCGCCCCACAGCCACTCGTAGTTCTCGATGCCGATGAATTCGCCGGGCCGTCCGATCTTCGCGTCGGTGAACGAAATCCAGATGCCGAGCCCCAGCGGATAGGCCAGGAACAAGATCAGGAACGCCATCGCCGGCAGCATGAACCAGAAGCCGAGCCAGTTGCGATTGGTCCTGAGCTGGTCCCACGCGGTGGCCTCGCGGATCTGCGCGCTTGGCCGTCCGGGGTTGCAGTGCGATGTCAGCCATTGACGAAATCCCTCGATACCATCGAGCCGTCGTTACCGGTGCACGCGTAGACTGTACGCAATGTCGTGAGACGGGCGGGCCGCAATCGCTTGCAGCCCGCCTCGATTGTACTCAGCGATAGATGCGCTTCAACTGTCGCTCGGCAATCGCGATCGCGCCCTTGGCGTCTTCGCGGCCGGTGCAGTAGTTGGCGAACATGTCGACCACCAGGAAGTCGGCGATCGCGGTCGCCGCCTTCTCGCCGGGCGTGCCGATGCCGGAAGCCGGCAGCGCGCGCTTGCTGGCCTGGCTGAACACCGCGTTCTTCGGATCGGCGGTCCACACCGGCGAGGAGTCATAGGCATTGAGCGTGTGGGTGAGATAGCCCCGCGCGCCCGTCAGCCACTTGTCGAAGTTTTCCTTCTCCAGCATGAAGGCGATGAAGGCCTTCGCCGCGTTCGGATATTTGGTGAAGTTGAACGCCAGGATCGGAACGCACGAGCTGCAGTTCGGTCGGCTTGCCGACCGGACCGACCGGCCATCAGCGCGTGATAGGTATCCTCGGCGAGATCCTTCTTGGTCGGATCGTCCTTGGCCGCGACGTAGATCGAGATGCCGTTGGCGGTGCAATAGAGTTCGCCCGCCAGGAACGCCTTGTTGTTGGACGAGTCGTTCCAGGACGCGCACGCCGGGAATGAAGGTGTCGGACAGCGCCTTGCAGTATTCCAGCGCCTTCGACGGTCTCCGGCGAGTTGATGATGACCTTGTCGTTCTTGTCGACGGTGTAGGCGCCGTGGCCCCACAGGATCCAGTGCAGCCAGCCGTTGGCGTCGCCGGAGGCATGCCCGAGCGCGAAGCCGGCCGGCGTGTTGTTCTTCTTGAGCGCCTTGCACATTTCAAGGAAGCCCGGGAAGTCCTTCGGGAACTCCTTGAAGCCGGCCTTGTCGGTCGCCGACTTGCGATAGGTCATGTAGCCGCCGATGGTCGCGACGGGAATGCCGAGCCAGTCGTTGCCGTGCTTGCAGGTTGCTTCCGCCGCGCGTCAGTCCATCCGCCGTACTTCTTGCCGAGGTAATCGGCGACGTCGTTCATCTTCAGCACTTTGGTCGGAAACAGCTGCGGCAGCGTATGCAGGCCCCAGGCCAGATCGAGACCCGAACCGGTGTTGGCCGCGACCGAGGCCTTCGGCTGCACGTCCTCGAAGGACTCGCTGAACACGTTCATCTCGGTGCCGGTGGCGGCCTTGAAGGCTGCGACCATGGCGTTGAACGCGTCATCCTCCGCCGGTACGAAGCGCTTCCAGCGCATCACCGTGAGCTTGGCGCCCTTCTCGGCCTTCCATGGCGCGGTCTGCGCCCAGGCCTTGGCGAAATCGAACAAGGCCGGTCCGGTAAGCGCGCCGGCCGCCGCTAGCGCGGTGCCGCCCTGAAGAAGCGTGCGGCGGGTAAAGTCATGCATAGTTCATTCTCCCTTTGGTGTTTTTTGATTTCTCAGGCGTTCAGAGTCGCTTGCCAGTCGCCTCATCGAACAGATGCACGAGCGACGGGTCCGGCTTCAGCCGGATCTTGTCGCCCGGATTGAATTGATGACGTTCGCGGAACACGGCAACGACCTGCTCGCCGCCGAGCTTGGCAAACACCTGGGTTTCCGAGCCGGTCGGCTCGACCACGATGATTTCAGCTTCGGCGCCGTCGTCGGCGATGGTGAAGTGCTCGGGCCGGATGCCGTACACCGCAGGCCGGCCGTCGGAATTGGCAGGCGCCGCCGCCAGCGGCAGCTTCACGCCGTTCGGGCCCTCAAAGCCGGCACTGCCGTTCGACTTCAGCTTTACCCTTGAGGAAATTCATCGCCGGCGAGCCGATGAAGCCCGCGACGAACTGGTTGTCGGGCTTGTCGTAGAGTTCGAGCGGCGTACCCATCTGCTCGACAATGCCGTCATGCATCACCACGATCTTGTCGGCCATGGTCATGGCCTCGATCTGGTCGTGGGTGACGTAGACGGTCGTGGTCTTCAGCCGCTGATGCAGTTCCTTGATCTCGGTGCGCATCGCAACGCGCAGCTTGGCGTCGAGATTGGACAGCGGCTCGTCGAACAGGAACACCTGCGGATCGCGCACGATGGCGCGTCCCATCGCGACGCGCTGGCGCTGTCCGCCCGACAATTGCCGGGGATAGCGATCGAGCAGCGGCGTCAGGGCCAGGATTTCCGCGGCGCGCTGGACCCCCTTGCCGATTTCGTCGGCGTTGGCGCCGCGCAGCTTCAGCGAAAATCCCATGTTGTCGGCGACCGTCATATGCGGATAGAGCGCATAGTTCTGGAACACCATGGCGATGTCGCGCTCTTTCGGCTGCACATTGTTGACGACGCGATCGCCGATGGAAATCGTCCCGGAGGTGATGTTTTCGAGCCCCGCGAGCATCCGCAGCAGGGTCGATTTGCCACAGCCGGACGGGCCGACCAGAACGACGAAGGCACCATCCTCGATCGGGATCGACACGCCGTGCAGGACTTCAAAGCCGCCAAACGATTTCCGCACGTCGCGAATCTGCACCGACGACATACATACCCTCCCCGATCACGCGAACCCGGGCGGTCAACGCCGCCGTTGTCGCCTTGTTCGAACGGGGTCTTACCAGACTTTTTCGGCGATGTCGTTGGATCAAAGTCGTAGGCGGTTACCGTTCCCGCGAACATTGCGAAGGCGGCATTGACATGCAAACATCCAGCGCCAATACGAAAATGACGCACAATAATAAGGCGTGTGCGCTGCGGGAGAAAACAATGAACAAGCCGCTTACCGGCGTCACCAGGCGCAAACTTCGTTCCAGCGAGTGGTTTAACAACCCGCATAACCCCGGCATGACCGCGCTCTACCTCGAGCGCTACCTCAATTACGGCCTGACCCGGCAGGAACTGCAGGCCGGCAAGCCGATCATCGGCATCGCGCAGACCGGCAACGACCTTTCGCCGTGCAACCGCCATCACCTGGAACTGGCGCACCGGGTCCGCGAGGGCATCCGCGCCGCCGGCGGCATCGCCATGGAATTCCCGATGCACCCGATCCAGGAGACCGGCAAGCGTCCGACCGCGGCGCTCGACCGCAACCTCGCCTATCTCGGGCTGGTGGAGATCCTGTTCGGCTATCCCCTGGACGGCGTGGTTCTGACCACGGGCTGCGACAAGACCACGCCCGCCTGCCTGATGGCGGCGGCGACCGTCAATCTGCCGGCGATCGTGCTGTCCGGCGGGCCGATGCTGAACGGCTGGCACAAGGGCGAGCGCTCAGGCTCCGGCACCGTGGTCTGGAAGGCACGCGAGCAGCTTGCCGCGGGCGAGATCGACTACGAGGAGTTCATGAATATCGTCGCCTCCTCGGCGCCGTCGATCGGCCATTGCAACACCATGGGCACGGCCTCCACCATGAATTCGCTGGCGGAGTCGCTCGGCATGTCGCTGCCGGGCTGCGCCGCCATCCCCGCCCCCTATCGCGAGCGCGGCCAGATCGCCTACGAGACCGGCACCCGCATTGTCGGGATGGTCTGGGAAGACTTGAAGCCGTCCGACATCCTGACGCGAAAGGCGTTCGAAAACTGCATCGTCGTCAATTCGGCGATCGGCGGCTCGACCAACGCGCCGATCCATATCAATGCGCTCGCCCGCCATATCGGCGTGGAACTCGACATCGACGACTGGCAGAAATTCGGCCACGACGTTCCGCTGCTGGTCAACATGCAGCCGGCCGGCTTCTATCTCGGCGAGGAATATCATCGCGCCGGCGGCGTGCCGGCGGTGGTGCGCGAGTTGATGCGGCACAAGCGCATCCACGAAGACGCCATGACCGTCAACGGTCGCACCATGGGCGACAACTGCCGCGATGCGCCGAAGCCCGACGGCGACGTGATCTGGAGCTACGACAAGCCTTTGGTGAAGGATGCCGGCTTCCTGGTGCTGCGCGGCAACCTGTTCGACTCCGCGATCATGAAGACCAGCGTGATCTCCAAGGAATTCCGCGACCGCTATCTGATCAATCCCAGAGATCCCAACGCGTTCGAGGGCCGCGCCATCGTGTTCGAGGGCCCCGAGGATTATCATCACCGGATCGACGATCCCGCGCTCGACATCGACGAGCACTGCATCCTGTTCGTGCGCGGCACCGGTCCGATCGGCTATCCCGGCGGTGCCGAGGTCGTGAACATGCAGCCGCCCGCCGCCCTGATCAAACGCGGCATCCTGTCGCTGCCGTGCATCGGCGATGGCCGCCAGTCCGGCACGTCGGGCTCGCCCTCGATCCTGAACGCGACGCCGGAAGCCGCCGCCGACGGCGGCCTCGCCATTCTCAAGACCGGCGACAAGGTTCGCATCGATCTCAACAAGGGCAGCGCCAACATCCTGATATCGGATGGCGGAACTGAAGAAGCGCCGCGCGGAACTGAAGGCCAAGGGCGGCTTTCCCTATCCCGCCAACCAGACGCCGTGGCAGGAGCTCTATCGCTCGACCGTCGGCCAGCAGGCCACCGGCGCCTGCATGGAGTTCGCCACCCGCTATCACGACATCGCCGGCAAGGTCGGCGTGGCGCGGGATAATCATTGATAACTCGCCGTCATTGCGAGCGCAGCGAAGCAATCCACAAGCCCTCGCGGAAACATGGATTGCTTCGTCGCTTCGCTCCTCGCAATGACGAATGAAAATCCAGGGAGATAATGAATGTCAGACCGCCTCAAGGGCAAGCGCGCCTTCGTGACCGCCGGCGCCGCAGGCATTGGCCGCGCCTCGGCCATCGCCTTTGCGCGCGAGGGCGCCACGGTTTTTGCGACCGATATCGACGAGAAGGGTCTCGCGACGCTTGCCAAGGAAGGGGTGTCCGAGGTGGCGCGGCTCGACGTACGCGATACTTCCGCCGTCGCCGCGATGGCAAAACGCGTGGGCGCGGTCGATATCCTGCTCAACGCGGCGGGCTTCGTGCACCACGGCACCGTGCTCGATTGCTCCGACGAAGACTGGGATTTTTCGTTCGACCTCAACGTCAAGTCGATGCACCGGACGCTGCGGGCGTTTCTGCCGGGCATGCTGGAAAGAGGCCACGGCTCGATCGTCAACATCTCCTCCGCCGCCGGCGTGTTCAAGGCCGCCCCCAACCGCTACGTCTACGGCGCCACCAAGGCCGCCGTCGCGGCGCTGACCCGCGCGGTCGCGGCCGATTTCATCACCAGGGGCATCCGCTGCAATTGTATCTGCCCGGGCACCATCGAGACGCCGTCGATGCTGAACCGCGCCGCCGCCGCGGGGCCGCAGGGCCGCGAAATGTTCGTGAGCCGGCAACCGATGGGACGGCTCGGCACCGCCGGAAGAAATCGCTTCGCTTGCCGTCTATCTCGCCAGCGACGAGAGCGCGTTCACCACCGGCGTCGCCCATATCATCGACGGCGGCTGGACGCTGTAACGTCATTCCGGGGCGCGCGAAGCGCGAACCCGGAATATCGAGACTTCTGGGTGTCTGGTCCTTGGGACTCATCCCGGAATGACGGCAAGTTCACTCCAAACGAGGTTTAGATAAAGGATCACTCCCATGAACAAGATCGATCTGAACGGCCGCTGCGCCGTCGTCACCGGCGGCGCGCAGGGATTTGGGCGCGCGATCACCGAACGCTTTGTCGCCTCGGGCGCCAAGGTCGCGATCTGGGATCATGACGCTGCCGTTGGCCGAGAAGACCGCAAAAGAGATCGGCAATGGCGTCAGCGCGTTCAAGGTCGACGTGTCCGACCTTGCCGCGGTCGAGAAGACGCGCGACGCGACGCTGAAGGCGTTCGGCAAGATCGACATTCTCGTCAACAATGCCGGCATCGCCGGCATCAACAAGACGGTGTGGGAAACCGACCTCGACGAATGGCGCAAGGTGCTGCGCATCAATCTCGACGGGCCCTTCATCTGCTGCAAGGCGATCGCGCCCGCGATGATCAGCCAAGGCTACGGCCGCATCGTCAACATCGCCTCCATCGCCGGCAAGGAAGGCAATCCCAACGCGGCTCACTACTCGGCGTCGAAGGCCGGCCTGATCGCGC
This sequence comes from uncultured Alphaproteobacteria bacterium, assembly GCA_963735835.1. GTDB lineage: Bacteria > Pseudomonadota > Alphaproteobacteria > Rhizobiales > Xanthobacteraceae > Bradyrhizobium. The sequence continues at coordinate 19,931 of CAVTNA010000063.1, forward strand.
TGACAAAATCGCTCGGCAAGGAACTCGCCGCAGCACGACATCCTCGTCAACGCGGTGACCCCCGCCGCGGCCAAAACCGCGATCTTCGACCAGATGACGCAAGCGCATATCGACTTCATGCTGTCGAAGATTCCGAAGGGCCGCTTCGTTCTGGTGGAGGAACTCGCGGCGATGGTGGCGTGGCTGGCGTCGGAGGATTGCGCCTTTTCGACCGGCGCGGTGTTCGACATCTCCGGCGGGCGAGCGACTTACTAGTTTGAGCGGCGGAGATGGCATGACCAGCGAGGGCGGATGCCTGCGGGGGGCGGTGCTTGACGCGGAACCCCTGTTCCCGGCGATCGTTCGCGGCTACATGGTAGGCGAACATCGGTCGAACCGGTCAGGACAACCGTGAATATCACCCTCTACGGCCTGTCGGTCTGGGTCTTGCCGCTCCTCATCGCCATCACCTTCCATGAGGCAGCCCACGGATTTGTCGCCCACGCTCTCGGCGACAACACCGCCTTTGAACGCGGCCGCGTCAGCTTCAATCCGCTCAAACACATCGATCCCTTCGGCACCCTGATACTGCCGGCGATGCTGCTGCTCTCCCACTCGCCGTTTCTGTTCGGCTACGCCAAGCCGGTGCCGGTGAACTTCCGCGCCCTTCGCAATCCCAGGATCGACATGGTCTGGGTGGCGCTGGCCGGGCCTGCCACCAACATCGCCCTGGCTTTATGCGCTGCGGCGGCGTTTCATGTCCTGGCTTTCGTGCCCGCGAGCGCCGCGCAATGGGTTGCCGACAACCTCAAAAACGCCCTTGTCATCAACGTGGTGCTGGCGATCTTCAATATGCTGCCGATCCCGCCGCTGGACGGCGGCCGGGTCGCGGTCGGATTGCTGCCCAGGGTGGCTTGCGGTCCCGCTCTCCCGGCTGGAACCGTTCGGGATGCTGATCCTGATCGGCATTCTGATCCTTCTTCCCCTGGCCGGCTCGCAGTTCGGTCTAAATCTTGATGTTATTTCGGCGATACTGCGGAAATCGACCGGCTTTGTGATCCGGTTGCTTCTCGTGGTCACCGGCAACGCATAAAGTGTTTTCGAGCCAAGTGGTTACCGGTTCGCGTGAAGAAACCGCGTCAAACAAAGACTCAGAGCATGATCCGGAAAAAAAGAGGCTGAGGCGATCTTGATCAGAGCTGCCGACATGCTGATCGCACGGCGCGCCGACACCCGGGCCCGAGCCGATTTTGCGACCTGGAAGATGATGGCCAAGCTGAATGGCACCTCGTCGCTGCCCGAGGAAGCGCAGGCCTTCCTCGAAAAATACAAGACGCTGCTCAGGCAGATGTCGGAGCCCAGGGCGACCGAGGCCACCATCAACCTCATCTACAAGGCCTACTATTCGGAGATGGGCGGGGCCGGCGCGCCGCCCGATCTTCCCGCCCGCTCGGACCATCAGGCGGCCGACAATGTGACGGCCTTCAGACGCCCTCCAACCCCCCAGCCCAAGGTCACGAACGGTCCGAAAGCAAGGCCCCGGCTCCCGGTGGGCCTGATATTCGTCTGCCTCGCCGCCGTCTATGTCGGCATCCGATATTTTTGGCAGTGAGCTCACGCCGGGCACGGATGATTTGCGGCAGCCCTGCCCAAAATTCAGCTTCGCGCCTTGGCCCGAAAATTCACCGGCAAGACGAAATGCAGTCCCTCGTCGGCCACTAGCGGCGGAGGCTGCGGCACCGGGTCGGACCGGCGCAACATCGCCATGGCAGCCTCGTCATAGGCGGCGTCGCCGGAACTTTCCGCGATGCTGCTTGAGACGACATGACCCAGGCGATCGAACGTCACGTCGATCATCACCCTGGCGTCCCTGAACTTCTGCAGCGGCGGATTGCGCTTATGCTTGTCGAAATGCGCGCTCAACTGCGCGAACCAGGACGCCTTCATGCGCTGCAGCGCTTTTCCGACGCCTTGCACCGGCGCCTGGGAACGGTCGACCGGCGCATCGTCGACGCTCGGCGTCGCCGTTGCTTCGACGGCGGCCGATTCCACCGAGGCCGTGGCCTGCACGGCGGCGAGTTTGGTATCGTCTTCCGTGGGCTTGCTGGATTGGTTCGGCGTCACCACCCGATCGGGATCCTCGGTTTCGGTCGGCATGTCCTTCGGCAGTTCGGTCTGTTTCAGCTCGGCCTTCTGTTCGGCAATCGCGGGCGAGGCGACGGACGCCTCCGTGTCAGGCCCCGGCGGCAGGTCGGTGGCCTGAAGCTGCGGTGATGTCAGCTCCAGCCCGATCTCGATCGCCGGGGCGCCAAGGGAATCATCGGGAAGCTCGGCGCGCAGATGCGCGACCGCCAGCGCCGCGCCGCCGACATGAAGGGCGAGTGCGGCGATGCCTGCGAGAATCCACAGCCGCCGCGAAGATTTTGGTTCGAGGTCGAGGTCGGACATCGCGATTACGTCAGCCGCTCAGGGTTTTGGAGTATCGGCCGCCGACGGCGGCGCGGACGTCTCCGGAACGCCCTCGAGCGCCACCAGCTTGATCTTCGCATAGCCGCCGGCGCGCAGGATTTCCAGCACGTCCATCATCTCGCCATACGGCACCGAACGATCGGCGCGCAGGAAAATGAAACGATCCTTGCTCGCGTCAGCCATCGCATCGAGCGCGCGCACCAGATCGCTCCGCTTGACCGGGTTTTCCCCGATCGCCAGCCCGAGATCGGGCTTGATGCTGACATAGGTCGGCTTGTCCGGCTTCTTCTGCGGGCTCGCGGTCGACGACGGCAAATCGATCGGAAGATCGACGGTCGACAGCGGCGCCGCCACCATGAAGATAATGAGAAGGACGAGGATGACGTCGATGAACGGCGTGACGTTGATCTCATGCGTTTCCGCGAAATCGCCGTCGTCATCGAGGTCGGTGTCTGCGATCGAAATGCCCATGGCCTACTCCGCCGCGCGCGTATTGACGTGGGTGCGATCGAGGTCGCGCGACAATAACCGCGCCGCCGCGCCCGAGGCGCGGCCGACCAGTTCGAGGTAGCGCTTCGTCACCCGCGAAAAGTGGTTGTAGATGATGACGGCCGGGATCGCCGCGGCCAGGCCGAACGCGGTGGCGAGCAGCGCTTCGGCGATACCCGGCGCCACCACGGCAAGATTGGTGGTCTGCGATTTCGAGATGCCGATAAAGCTGTTCATGATGCCCCATACCGTGCCGAACAGGCCGACGAAGGGCGAGGTCGCCCCGATGCTCGCCAGCACGCCCATGCCAAGCCGGATCCGGCGCGCTTCGGCGCGCACGATCTCGGCAAAGCTCGATGCCGCCCGCTCCTTGATGCCGGCATCGCCGGAAATTCCCGCCGACAGCCGCGCCTCGCGCATGGCGGCCGACGAGCAGCGACGACAATATGCTGTCCCTGGCGCCGAGCGCGAACTGCGCTTCGGCCAGCGATCTCGCGTCGCCGATCTTGCCGAGCGCCGCGCGCAACTTGCGCCGAATGACGGACAGCTCGATCATCTTGGCGATGAAGATGGTCCATGTCGCCAGCGAGGCCAGGGCAAGCCCGATCATGACGGCCTTGACCAGGATATCCGCCGACAGGAACATCGACCAGGGCGACAACTCGCGCAGCCCGGCAGTCGTCGATTTCGGCGGCTTGCCACCGCCGTCGGCAGGAGTTGCCGCGGTCACGTCGGAGGCCGCGGACAATACGCCGGGGAAGGAGCGCCGATGGCGCGGAGGCTGCGCCGTCGGCGCGGCTTGCGCCGGGATCGCCGCCGCTTGCGACGGGGTGGCGGCTTGCTGCGCTGATGATGGTGACGGCAGCAACAGCATCGCCAGCACTGACATCACGGCATACAGTCGCTCGAAGAAGTGAAGTGGGCATATTTCGGTCCAGGTGCGGATCAGATTGTGACGCAGGAATCCGGCAAGTTAAAGCTTTGCGGATGCGAGAGAGCGGCCATGACACGGCAAGCGGGTTACTTGGCCGCGATGCTGCCGGGAGGCTCGGCAAGACCCTTGATCCGCTCCTTGATGTCCCGGAGCGTTTGCAGGCTGGTTTCGATGGCGCCGGTCGGGATGTTCTGCAGCACATCTGACGCAATGGCGTCGCGCAAACTGTCGAGATCATCGACAAGCTGACGGCCGCTCGCGGTGAGGAACAGCCGGTTGGCGCGCCGATCCCGGGGATCGTGCTGTCGCTCGAGAAGACCGTGCTCGACCAGACGATCGAGCAGGCGTACCAGCGAGATCGGCTGCAACTCCAGCACGTCCGCCAGATCAACCTGGGACAACCCTTCCTGCTGCCGCAATCGGAACAGGACGATCCACTGCGCGCGCGTGGTGCCGCGACCCTTGGCGCGGTGGTCGATGTAGTTGCGCAAAAGCCGCGAACTCTCGACGAGTTGCGCAACCAGTTGGCGTTTCAGGTCGAGAGACATGGGGTATTCGGTCTCCCAAAGCTTTCCAATTGTTTAGAATTCTCAAGTTATAGTGTGTTTACACATTAAGTGCACGCACATTATATGTGTAGGCATAGGGAACCGATTGGAAGTCCCATTACTTATTTTTGAAACCATGAGCTCACATGACGATATCGCGGACCAACCGTTGGGTTTTGCTGATCGCAGCGCTGGCTGCGCTGGGCTATTTCGGCTGGCAGCAATTTCATCGCCAGGATCGAACGACCGCGGCTAATGATGCGCAAAAATCGGCCGCGGCCTGCCGTTCGCGTAACCATCGCGCCGGTCGAGAAGGCCGATTTTCCCGTTTATCTGACCGGGCTCGGGACGGTTCAGGGTTTCAACACCGTGGTGGTACGCACCCGCGTCGATGGCCAGATCGACAAGATCGCCTTCAAGGAGGGCCAGCTGGTCAACCAGGGTGACCTGCTCGCCGAGATCGACCCCCGGCCCTACCGGGCGACGCTCGATCAGGTCACGGCGAAGAAGGCGCAGGACGAGGCAAATCTGGCCAACGCCAATCTGGATCTGCAGCGCTACACCAAGCTCGGCGAATTCGCGACCCGCCAGCAGACCGACACCCAGCGTTCCACCGTGGCGCAATTGACCGCGCAGATCGCGGCCGACGAAGCGGCCATTTTCAACGCCCAGACCCAGCTCGACTACACCGCCGTCAAGTCGCCGATCTCCGGCGTCGCCGGCCTGCGCCAGGTCGATGTCGGCAACATCGTCAATGCGGCGACCCAGACCGGGATCGTCACGATCGCCCAGATCGAACCGATCGCGGTCATTTTCACCGCGCCGGAAGAACAATTGCCCGCTATCAACGAGGCACAGTCGAAGTTCAGCCGCTCAAGGTCATCGCCCAGACGACCGACGGCAAGAAAACCCTGTCGGAGGGAACGCTCGCCGTCGTCAACAACCAGGTCGACACCACGAGCGGAACCATCCGCCTCAAGGCGGTGTTCGACAACAAGAACCACGCCTTGTGGCCGGGCCAGTCGGTTTCGACCCGGCTACTGGTGACCACGCTGAAGGATGCGACCGTGGTGCCGGATGATGCGGTTCAGCGCGGGAACCAGGGTCTCTATGCATTCGTGGTCAATTCCGACAACAAGGCCGAGCTGCGCAAGATCAAGGTGTCCAAATCGATCGACGGACGTTCCGTGATCGACGAGGGGCTTTCGCCCGGCGAGCATGTTATAGTGGCCGGCCAATACAAGGTGCAGCCTGGCTCGACGGTTGCGACCACGGTCGCGAGCACTGACCAGGCGCCGGCCAAGGCCGAATGACAAATGTACGATAGCATCTCGGCACCGTTCATTCGCTACCCCATCGCAACCTCGTTGCTGATGGCGGGCATTCTGTTCGTCGGCCTCGTTGCGTACCCGATGCTCCCCGTAGCGCCGCTGCCGCAGGTCGACTTCCCGACCATCCAGGTATCGGCGACGCTGCCGGGGGCGAGCCCGGAAACGATGGCATCGTCGGTGGCGCAGCCGCTGGAGCGGCAGTTGGCGCAAATTCCGGGCATCGCCCAGATGACCTCCACCAGTTCGCTGGGCTCGGCAGCGGTCACCATTCAGTTCGACCTCAACCGCAACATCGACGGCGCGGCCAACGACGTCCAGGGCGCCATCAACGCCGCGGGAGGTCAACTCCCCAAGAATCTTCCGAGCCCGCCGACCTACCGCAAGGTCAATCCGGCCAACTCGCCGATCCTGCTGTTGTCGGCGACGTCGGACACCCTGCCGCTGACCGAAGTCAGCGACGATACCGACGCCCAGCTTGCGCAACAGATCAGCCAGATTTCCGGCGTCGCGCAGGTGTTCGTCGGCGGCCAGCAGAAGCCGGCCATCCGCATCCAGATCGATCCGGCCAAGCTCGTCGCCAAGGGACTCTCGCTCGAGGACATTCGCAACCAGATCACGCTCACCACGGTCGACAGCCCCAAGGGCAACATCGACGGCGGGACCCGCAGCTACACCATCTATGCCAACGACCAGCTGACCGCGTCGAAGGACTGGAACGACGTCATCATCGCCTATCGCAACGGCGGCCCGTTGCGCATTCGCGACATCGGCCAGGCGGTATCGGGACCGGAAGACAACAAGCGGGCGGCCTGGGCGGACGGCAAGCGTGGCGTGTTTCTCGTCATCTTCAAGCAGCCCGGCGCCAACGTCATCGAGACCGTCGACAAGATCAAGGCTGAATTGCCGAGACTGATCGCGGCGATCCCGCCCGCCATCAAGATCAAGATCATCAGCGACCGTACAACCACCATCCGCTCCGCGATCCAAGACGTTCAGTTCACGCTGCTGATCACCATCTTTCTCGTCGTCATGGTCATCTTCATCTTCCTCAGAAGCTTCTGGGCGACCATCATTCCGAGCGTGACTGTCCCGCTGGCGCTGTTGGGCGCCTGCGCGCTGATGTGGGCGTTCGGCTATTCGCTCGACAACCTGTCGCTGATGGCGCTGACGATCTCGGTCGGCTTCGTGGTCGACGACGCCATCGTCATGCTGGAAAACATCAGCCGCTATATCGAGCAGGGTGAAACCCCGCTCGCGGCCTCGCTGCGGGGCGCCGGCGAAATCGGCTTCACGATCCTGTCGATCAGCATTTCGCTGGTCGCGGTTCTGATCCCGCTACTGCTGATGGGCGGCATCATCGGCCGGCTGTTCCGCGAATTCGCGGTTACGCTGGCGATGGCGATCTTCGTTTCCCTGGTGGTGTCGCTGACGCTGACCCCGATGATGGCGTCGCGCTTCCTGAGAGCGCACAAGGACGCCCGTCACAGCAGGATTTATCAGCTGAGCGAGCGCGGCTTCGACGCCATGCTCAATGGCTATCGCCACGGCCTCGATCTCGTCCTGCGCTGGCGCCTCACCACCCTGTGCGTGTTCTTCGTGACGCTGGGATTGTCGGTCTACCTGTTCGTCATCATTCCCAAGGGCTTCTTTCCGCAGCAGGACAACGGCCTGATCTTGGGAACGTCCGAGACCGCCCAGGATATCTCGTTCGACGACATGAAGCGGCACCAGGAGGAGCTCGGACAGATCGTGCTGAGCGACCCCGCCGTTGCCAGCATTGCCATGTTCGTCGGCGGCGGCGGAAGCGCGCTCAATACGGGACGCATGTACGTCACCCTGAAGCCGCGGGATGAACGGGACGCATCGGCGCAGCAGATCATCGCGCGGCTGCGTCCGAGGCTCGAGAAGGTCGAAGGCGCGCGCCAGTTCCTGCAGGCCGCGCAGGACGTCCGGCTCGGCGGCCGCGCAACCCGGACCCAGTTCGAGTACACCCTTCAGGACGCCAATCTCGACGAATTGAATACCTGGGCGCCGCGCGTGCTCGACAAGATGAAGACCTTGCCGGAACTGCGCGATGTCGCCACCGATCAGCAGACCGAGGGAACGACGCTGACCCTGACGATCGATCGCGATACGGCGTCCCGCTTTGGAATCTCTCCGCAGCTGATCGACGATACGCTCTACGATGCCTTCGGCCAGCGCCAGGTCGCCCAGTATTTCACCCAGCTCAACAGCTACCACGTGATCCTGGAGGTGCTGCCGGAGCTGCAGGGCAAGCTCGACACCCTGGACAAGGTCTATGTCAAGTCGCCGACCACCGGCGATCAGGTGCCGCTGTCGGCGTTCGCCAAATGGACCACCGTACCGGTCCGGCCGCTCTCGATCAGCCACCAGGGCCAGTTCCCGGCGATCACGATCAGCTTCAATCTCGCGCAGGACGTGGCGCTCGGTCAGGCAACCCAGGCCGTGCAGAAGGCAATGGCCGATCTGGGTGCGCCCGCCACCCTCACCGGCAGCTTCCAGGGAACCGCGCAGGCGTTCCAGCAGTCGCTCGGCACCGTGCCGCTGCTGATTCTGGCGGCGCTGGTCGTGGTGTATCTGATCCTCGGCATTCTCTACGAAAGCTACATCCACCCGATCACGATTCTCTCCACCCTTCCCTCGGCCGGCGTCGGCGCACTCGCCACGCTGATGTTGTTCGGGTTCGACTTCAGCCTGATCGCGCTGATCGGCATCATTCTGTTGATCGGCATCGTCAAGAAGAACGGCATCATGATGGTCGATTTCGCGATCACGGCCGAGCGCGATGAGCACCTGTCGTCGGAAGAATCGATCCGAAAGGCGGCGCTGCTGCGGTTTCGTCCGATCATGATGACGACGATGGCGGCGCTGCTGGGCGGCGTGCCCTTGATGCTGGGCACCGGCGACGGATCGGAAATCCGCCAGCCGCTGGGCTATGCGATGGTCGGCGGCCTGATCGTCAGCCAGGCGCTCACGCTGTTCACGACGCCCGTGGTATATCTTTATCTCGACAGGTTCTCGAACTGGTTTTCGGGCTGGGGACGGTCAGACGATGCCGACCAGGAGCATCCCGCGAGCGAGCAAGGCCCGATCAAGCAGGCCGCCGAGTGACTTGACTTTGATCGCACCCCGGCACATCCGCCGGGGGCACTCATCTCGGAGCCGGATCAGTGAAGATTTCACGTAAAGCTTGCATCCTGGTTGCCCTCGCCGCTGTGGGATCGTCAGGCCATGCGCAGCAGGCCGCCAAGTCCAAGGCTGCGCCGCGCGCGGCGCAAACAACGCCGCCGGCAACGCCTCAAGCCGAAGCCGCGCCGGCCCCCGCGCCGCAGCCCGGCTGGGCCGCGCGCTGCACCAGCGCAAGCCGCGACGCGCCGCTCGAATGCGCGATCGAGCAGACCGCCATCCTCAGCAAGACCGGACAGTTGATCGTGCTCGTCAACATTCGCGTGCCGAGCGATACCCATACGCCGGTCGCGCTCGTGCAGTTGCCGCTTGGACTTAACCTGCCGGTCGGCGCCAAATTCCAGGTCGATGACGGCAAGCCCATCGACCTGCAGATCCAGACCTGCGAAAACAGGGGCTGTTACGCCAGCACTCCGATCGCGTCCGAGCTCTTGGCCGACCTGAAATCGGGCAAGCAATTGAAGGTGTCGTTTCAGAATCTCGCCAAGGAAACCATCACCATTCCCATGCCGCTGGCCGATTTTGCCGCCGCCTACGACAAGATCAAATAACGCGAGACGCTCGCGCTTCATACGCCGCGACGCGTCAACCGGTGCCGAGATAGGCACGCTGGACCTGCGGATCATCGGCGAGTGCCGCCGCGGTGCCCGACAACACGCTTTTGCCGACCTGCAGCACGGTCGCGAAGTCGGAAACCTCCAGCGCGAGCTCAATGGATTGCTCCGCGAGCAGGATCGTCAACCCTTCCTTGTGCAGCCGGCCGAAGGTCTCATACATCGACTCGACCACTGTAGGCGCCAGGCCCAGCGACGGCTCGTCCAGCATCAGCAGTTTGGGATCGCTCATCAGCGCGCGGCCGACCGCCAGCATCTGCCGCTCGCCGCCGGACATGGTGCCGGCGCGCTGGCTGCGCCGCTCCGCAAGTTTTGGAAAGATTTCGTAGACGCGCTCCAACAACGTTGCGACGCGCGCCCTGTCGTGCAGCGGGGTCGCTCCGAGCAGCAAATTATTCTCGACGCTTTGCTGCACGAACAGCCGCCAACCTTCCGGCGACAGCGCAAGGCCCCTGCGCACGATCGAAAACGCGGCTTGGCCGCCGATCTCCTCGTCCCGGAACCGGATCGATCCGGCATGCAGCGGAATGAGCCCTGCGATGGCGTTGAGCGTGGTGGTCTTGCCGCCGCCATTGGAGCCGAGCAGCGCGACCACGCTGCCCTCGGGCACATCCAGCGACACGTCGGATACGCCGATCAGGTCGCCGTAGCGGACCTCGAGATGCTCGATCCTGAGCAGAGGGGCGGTCATGTCGCGGGTCCGCCCATCAGCTCGATCGGCGTATGACCGGCGGCGGCCTTGGCCGCGCGCTTGCCCAGATAGGCCTCGATCACGGCCGGATTGCCGGTGACCTCGCGCGGGCTGCCGCGCGCGATCTCGCGGCCCTGGTGAAACACCACCACGCGGCTCGCCAGCGACATGATGACTTCCATGATGTGCTCGACGATGACGAGCGTGACGCCGGAGCGATGGATGTCGCGCACGAGATCGATGGCGAGCTGCACCTCGCGCAGGGTGAGGCCGGCCATCGCCTCGTCGAGCAGCAGCACCTTGGGCTCGGTGGCGAGCGCGCGCGCGATTTCCAGCCGCTTGCGGCCGGGCGTCCCGAGCGATCGCGCCGGCGCATCCGCAAGCCTGCTCATGCCGACGCGCTCCAGCACGGCGCGGGCTCTGGTCTCGGCTTCAGCGCGATGGGAGGTGCGCAGAAACGCGCCGATCATCACGTTCTCCAGCACCGTCATGCTCTCGAAGGTCTGCGGCACCTGGAACGAGCGGGCGAGGCCGAGCTGCGCGCGCGCTTCCGGCGTGAGATCGGTGATGTCCTGGCCTTCGAAAAACACCTTGCCCGATGTCGACAGCAGGTCGCCGGTCAGGCAATTGAAGAAGGTCGATTTGCCGGCGCCGTTCGGCCCGATCAGGCCGAGAATGTCGCCCTGCTCCAGCGTCACGGAGGCCGCGTCGACGGCCTTGAAGCTGCCAAACGCCTTTGTCACGTCGCGGGCTTCAAGGAGCATGGGTGGCTCCCGCCGCGACCGTTGCCTCCGGCGCCTTGCCGCGCTTCGCCCAGAGCCGCTTGATCAGAGTCAGAATGCCGCCCGGCTGAAACCGTGCGATCAGCACGATGATGGCGCCGTATGCGACGAAGGTCAGGCCGGCGCCCTTGCCGCCGAGCAGGTTGTTGGAGATTTCCTCCAGCGGCACCAGGATCGCAGCACCTACCAGCGGTCCGAACAGCAGTCCGGCGCCGCCCAGCGCCGCCATGATCAGAATCTTCACGGAGATCAGGATGCCGAGCCCCGATTCCGGATCGACGAAACCGAACATCATGGCGTAGAGCGCGCCGGCGACGCTGGTCAGCCCGGCGCTCAGCATGAAGGCGTAGAGCTTGATGCGGCTCGCGGGGGCGCCGAGCGAACGCGCCGCGCGCTCGGAATCCCTGATGGCGCGCAGATAAAATCCCATCCGGCTGTTGGCCATCCACCAGGTGATGCCGAGCGTGATCAGGAGAACCGAGAGGAACAGATAGTAATACGGCAGCGCCGATATGAACGAGAGATCGAACACGTTGCGCGGCACGGTCGGACCGCTGAGGCCGACCGCCGCGCCGAGATAGTCGGTGTTGGTGACAACCAGCCTGGCGAGTTCGGCGACCGCGATCGTCGCCATGCTGAAATAATGGCCGGAGAGCCGCAGGGTCGGCACGCCGATCACGGCCGATATCGCCACGCTGACGACGATGCCGGCGGGGATTCCGATCAGCGGCGACAAGCCGAAATGCGCGTAGGCCCCCATCGCGCCATAGGCGCCGCAGCCGAAGTAGACGACGTGCCCGACCGAGACCTGGCCGGCATAGCCGCCGACGATGTTCCAGGCCGAGGCCGCGATCGCATAGAGCAGCACCAGCGCGCCGAGCCGCTGCTGGAACGGCGTCGAGAGCAGCAACGGATAGGCGACGAAAAGCGCCAGCATCACCGAGGGCCACAGAAAGCGCCGCATCACGTCTTGCCCATCAGGCCCTGCGGCCGGAACCAGAGGAAGCCGAGGAACAGGGAATACACCACGATGTCCTTGTAGACGGCGCCGATCAGATAGGCCGACAGGGATTCGATGACCCCGATCAGAAGTCCCGCCACCAGCGCGCCGGGCACGCTGCCGAAGCCGCCGAGCGACACCGTGACGAAGGCGACGATCGCCAAGGTCTCGCCGACGGTCGGCACGATATAGAAGAAGGTCGCGATCAGCGCGCCGGCAAGCCCGGTGGCGCCCGCGGCGATCGCCCAGGCGATGGCCTGCATGGTGTCGGGCCGGATTCCCATCAGCTGCGCCGCGGTGGAATCCTCCGCCACCGCCGAGCATTTTCGATCCCAGCGACGTGCGCGTCAGCAAAAGGTGCAGGCCGAGCGTCACCAGCAACGCGACCCCGCCGGCCAGCAGGCGCGACGCCTGGAGTCGCAGGCCGAGGATCTCGAAGGTGCCGCCGACGATATTTTCCGGCAACGTCAGGAAATTTGCGCCGAACCACCAGAACACCGAATAGCGCAGCAACAGCGCAAGCCCGAAGGTGCCGAGGATCTGGGCCAGCATCGGCCCCTTCATGATGTCGCGGATCAGCCCGAAATAGACGATGACGCCGAGCGTCGCCAGCACCAGCACGGCGAGCGGCGCGCCGAGCAAGGGACCGGCGCCGAGCAGCGTATAGACCACGAACGCGACATACATGCCGAGCATGACGAAATCGCCATGGGCGAAGTTGACGATGTTCATCATGCCCCAGACCAGCGTGAGCCCTGAGGAGAACAGCGCGTAGACGGCACCCAGCAGCAGGCCGCCGACGATCACCTGAACGAGGATAATGGACATGCCGGCGACAAATGATGCGGGTTAAATCCTGAGGGCGCGATACGCCAGAAGCAATGAGGGCGGAACGACTATCCCGCCCTCACGATATCACCAGCCCTTGTAGGGCATGACCGGTGCTTTCTGCGCGTTGGCCTTCGGCCAGACCGCGACATAGTTCTCGCCGTCCTGCAGCTGGATGATGACGCCGGCGGCGAGGATGTTCTGGCCCTTGTCGTCGAACTTGACGCCCTTGTAGCCCATCATCAGCTGGTCGGGCTTGAGGTCGGTGGCCTTCAGCGCCGCCTGGATTTTGGCGGGATCGGTCGAGCCGGCGCGGTCGATCGCCTCGCACAGCACGAAGAAGCCCTGCATCTGGCGCGCGGCGGTATCGTCCATCTCGTCGCCGCTCTTCTTCTTGTACATCTCGGCGATCATGGCGGTCGGCGAGCCCGCGGGCCCGACGCTCCAGGACGAGCGGTTGAACGCGCCCACCGAAATCTTGCCGACCGCCTTGATGAAGGACGGATCGGAATATCCGGCGTCGTCGGCGATCAGCATCGGCGGCTTGTAGTCGAGCGCCTGCATGGTCTTGGCGAACAGGATCGCGTCCGACGTGTAGGTGATCATGATCACGACGTCGGGCTTCTTCTCCTTGAGCTGCAGCACCTGGCTCTGCACGTCGGTGGTGTTGGCGGTGTAGGCGACATCGATCGGGGCGCTGAGGCCCTGCTCCTTGGACACGCTGGTGATCACGGTCGCGACCGAGGTGCCGTATTCGGTGTTGTCGTGGACCAGCGCGACGCTGTCGGTCTTGGCGCCGGCAGCCTTCATGTCCTTGAGGAAGTCGAAATAGATCTTGGCGAAGTCGGTGGCGATCGGCGTGGTGCGGAAGAACCATTTGAAGCCGCGCTCGGTGAGGTTGGCGGCGACCGACTCGCCGTTGAGAAAGGGAATTCCGTATTTCTCGGCGATCGCGCTCGCCGTCAGCGTGATGCCGGACTGGTAGGCGCCGGTCAGCGCGACCACCTTCTCTTCGGTGATCAGGCGCAGCGCCTGGTTCTGCCCGGTGGCCGGGCTGCCCTGGTTGTCGGCGAACACCACCTCGACCTTGGCGCCGCCGAGGCCGGCGAGGCCGGCGTTCTTCGCCAGCGGGAAATTGCCGAGCTCGGGATGGGCGTTGTTGATGATATCGATCGCGATTTCGATCGCGGCCTTGGCGTGGACGCCGGCGCTGGCGGCGTTGCCGCTCAACGGAAAGATCGCGCCGATCTTGACGGTCTTGTCCTGCGCCGATGCAGTGCCCGCCAGACAGACGGACATCGAGGCGGCGCAAAGCAGTCCGAGGATATGCTTGAATCTCATGTCGATTGTCTCCGAAAACGTTCCCACGCGATGCCAGGCGCTGAGCCCTGGGATAAGCCGCGGCATAACCCCGCAACTTCCACTACTTATTGGCCTCTCAGCATTGCATGCCCGATTGGCAGGGGCAAGTTGCGGACGGTCAATCGGCTGAAGGCACGGCCTCGTTAGCGGCCTTCCTGACCGGCAGATCGGCCTTGACGCCGACATAGACGGTGTTGCTTGCGTCGTGCTCCCCGAACGCATTGTCGAAGGTTACGACATGCGTAGCCGAGGTTGCGAAGGCGCCGGCCAGAACACGTTCGAATGCATCATCCGGCGGGTCGTTCGACCACAGCGCGAACACGCCGCCGGGATGCAGATGGTCGGCGAGCCTTTCAAGTCCGGCCGGCGCGTACAGCGCGGCGTGGCGCGGATGCAGCAGGTTTTTCGGAGAGTGGTCGATATCGACCAGCACCGCATCGAAGCGGCGGCCGGGCGCACGGTCATCGAACCCGTCCGCGGAATGCGACATCGCGAAGAAGTCGCCGTTGACGAAGCGGCAGCGCGGATCGTCCGTCAGTTGCTTGCCGAGCGGCAGCAGACCCTGCTCGTGCCATTCGATGACCTCGGCCAGCGCGTCGACCACGATCAACGACCGCACGGCGCGGTTTTCGAGCACCGCTTGCGCGGTGTAGCCGAGCCCGAGTCCGCCAACGACGACATCGAGATCGGTGCGATCGAGCGCGGCCAGCCCGAGCCGCGCCAGTGCGATCTCGGCGACGGTAAACGCGCTCGACATCAGGAACTCGTCGCCGAGCTTGATTTCGTAGACGTCGAGGCCCGAGCCGAGATGCCTCCGGCGGCGCAGGCTGAGCACGCCCATCGGTGTCGGGCGGAAATCCAGTTCTTCGAAATATACGCTCATCGCCGCCCTGACCGCCACGCGAAGCCGCGGCGGCTTTCGCCGCAGCCCAACTGCAACAACGCCCATCCCCGCGCGCTTGCCAAGGCCGGGAGCTAGCGAGTAGAAGGGCGCACATTCGCACGGAAATGCCTTCATCCGTCGCAGCAACTGTAAGAATATCTCTTAAGTATTTGAAACCATTGGGGAATGGTGTAACGGTAGCACAACAGACTCTGACTCTGTTTGTCTAGGTTCAAATCCTAGTTCCCCAGCCACATTACCTGTTCGCAGTTGTTCGCGTCGGGTCCGTGCAATCCAACAAACCATTGAATCACTGAAGTAAATATTTCTTTGGATGCTCGTCTTTAGCCGCGTGTGTTCCCTTGCAGCCGGAAAAATTGACGGTATCTATGACGGTATATTGCGTTCGTACCGTCACTCCACATTGCTTGGAGATACCGTCATGCCTTTGACAGACACACGTCTCCGCAATGCCAAACCATAAAGCGCAGGCCTACAAACTGAGCGATGGCGGCGGCATGTATCTGCTCGTGACGCCGAAAGGCGCACGTTATTGGCGACTTGATTATCGGTTTGCCGGGAAGCGCCGGACACTTGCCTTAGGTATCTATCCGACCGTGACGCTTTCCAACGCCCGGATCGCGGCGCGAAGACGCCCGAGCGTTGCTGGACAAGGGCATTGATCCGGGAGTAGTGAAAAAGGCTAGCCAAACGCATCGCCAAGCTCGCCAACTGACAACACCTTTGAGGCCATCGCGCGTGAATGGCTCGACAACCAGCGCAATAGGCTTGCTGCCCGCTATTCGGCCTTGCTGCTTGCCCGACTTGAAGCGGATATTTTCCCTCAAATCGGCTCACGGCCGATTACTGAGATCGATGCAGCCGAATTGCTGGAGATGCTCAGGAAGGTTGAGAAGCGTGGCGTCATCGAGACAGCGCGGCGGCTGCGGCAACTATGCGGACAAGTGTTTCGCTACGCCATTGTCACCGGGCGAACGCAACATGACCCGTCTGCCGACCTCAGGGGTGCCCTCAAATCGCCGGGCCGTCCGCGCGGCCACAAGGCAATGCCGCTTGATGAAGTGCCGACCTTTATGCATGCGCTCGACGCTTATGACGGTGACCGCGAACGCGCCTCGCCTTGCGGCTGATGGTCTGACGTTTCGCACGCACAACCGAACTGCGGGCAGCGCGTTGGTCTGAATTTGAGAATCTTGATGGAAATGAGCCGGTTTGGCGTATCCCGCCGAACGCATGAAGATGAAGCGCGAGCATCTTGTGCCGCTTGCGCCGCAGGCGTTGGCAGTACTTCGCGAATTGCGAGGGCTACCCGGTTCAGACGCCAGCCCGTTCCTGTTTTCCGTCAGCGTCACGCGAAGGATGCATGAGCAACAACACGATGCTCTATGCGCTGTATCGCATGGGGTACCATGGTCGCGCCACTGTTCATGGTTTCCGAGCAATGGCCTCGACCGCGCTCAACGAAATGGGTTTCCGGCCCGACGTGATTGAACGCCAACTTGCTCACCAAGAGAAGAATGCAGTTCGTGCTGCTTATAACCGTGCGGAATACCTGAGTGAACGCCGCGCCATGATGAACCAATGGGCGGACTATATGGACGCTCTGAGTGGAGGGAACATTGTTCCATTCAACGCTAAGATTGAAAAGGAAATATCATCACCTTGAAGACCAAGGCTCGTTGATCGTCGCGTCCAGCAAGGGGAGCCGAAATTCGCTCTTTTCCAAGCGGTCGCCCGGAGATTGAAAGGGCCTACCAGCGCGGTGACGCGCTGGAGAAACGGCGTAAGCTCATGGAGGCATGGGCTAATTATTGCGACCCGAAAGCAAACAGCAATGTTGTACAAATGAAACCAAAGAAATAGATTGTTTTGGCTGATCAACGTCGTTTGGTTCGGGGGCCCCGTTGGAAATAAGAACCCTATCGTGGGCTTCATCATTTCCTTCTAGCGATAGAGCAGCTTTCGCCTCGCTTATCATGTTGATCTTCGTCATTGGATTTGGTGATCCAGCATCTGCGCAGTGGTGGAATCCGTTTGCCCCCAGCGATTATGAGGAATGCGCTGAGCGCGCAGCCGGGGATGCGAAGTCTAAGGCCGCGCTGGACATACTCTTGCTATCCTGCGATTCAAAATTTAGGAGCCGTCGTAAACTTGGCGGCGGCTATACCTTCTATGACCCACGCCAAGATATACTATTTGACGTTAAAGGCCCGAACCCAACCCCCCCGCTGAGATCGAAGAAATCGACAAAATGTATTCGGAATATCTGGCTAAGCAAGCCCGCGATGCCGCATTTGCGGAGGAGCTAAAGCGCAGGAAGGAAGCGATAGAAGCCGATCTGGAGGAACAGCGTCGTCGCGCTCAACTTGAGGCAGAGTGGAGGAAACAGGAGGCGCTGGTCGCTCTTGAGCAAAGACGGCGAATTGCGGCAAGCAAATTAAAGCTCGTATCCAACAACATCAACTGCTACGGCGAATCGTTTATGAGTTCGATGGGATATCCCATGACCCATTGTTCGAGGTTTACACTCAATGTTGGGGTGAAGAATGCGTCTGGCGAAAATATATCGGTAATTTTTTTCGGCTGGACTTTCTTACCGCAGGCTGAAATGAAGTGCCCCGAACGCATTCAGACCAAAAAGAAGATAGAGGTAACTCTAAGTCCGGGCGCTACTACCGTCGTAAATATAGAAGCATTTGATGGACCTCAATCCTATCCACCGCGTGCCTGCGTCCAAGTGACTGATGCCTCCATTATCCCTTAATTTCTAGGCGGCGATGCCGAGAACCGCCGTAGAATTGCGTTTCTATTCAAGTAACTCGCTACTCAAACGGCACCTCTGGGTCTGAGCCAATCAGCATGACGAAATGGGATGCAAGTCCGGAAGCAATGGCGAAAGTCCGGTCGTCTATTCGACCGGTTGAAACCGACACGCCGCTCCTAGCCGATGTCATTTAAGTTTCTGAAGAACATTATCGCGTGGAACATCTTGAAGGGTTTTTACTGCCGCCGTCAGTAACCCCTGCCGAACAACCGCCAAATAGCCGTCTCCCAATTTCGCTTTTATATCCTTGTTTAATTCAACCTTGGACAAATATGGTTCGAGAGATACGTTGAACTTAAGGGCGAGTTTTATGAACTGACGAGCCTCCAAGCGTACCCTCTCGTTTCCTCCTTCTTTCATAAATTGGATTTTGTCCAAAAGCGCTATTGTTTCCTTGCAGTCCGAAAAAGTGCGTTTCAAAACGCTCTGGCTGTATTCCTTCGAGCTAAACAGACGCCGAAGCTGTTCTGTGTCCTTAGTTTTTTCTTCCGAAGCTATCCAAGCGTCCTCAGCCGGTGTGTTGGTTGGAAGGGCACTTAGGACTTGCTGACAATATGTTTCGAGGGTGAGTAAAAATTTTGGACGAAAATCGCCATCAGTCAACACTCCAAAATTGAGAATGGCATCGCCTTTCGACGTTTCGCTTTCCTGAGCCGTACTCCCGCCGACCAAAGCGATTGTAACTGCGAGCCCCAGAAATATTCTGGCAATCATCTGTCAGTCCTCCCGTTTTCGTGAGACTAACACCCTTGCGAAGCTCTTGGCCGTGAAATCGTTGGGGGCAATGCGCCCGCAGTGAACTCCTCGTAACCACACTGGAGTGTAGTCTGAAAAGCTCCGGGGGGGGGTGCAAGATAATGCAGTTAGATGACCGCCTGACCGCTCTAGGCATTGTTTCTATCTTCTTGGGAATAGGACTGTTGCTGGTCTTACGGGTCTTCCGGTCAATGCTTCGAGCAGGACAGAGCAAAACGGAAATTATCAACGAATTTTTGCAGCCAGTCGGCTTCGTCGCACGTCTAACTGTGTACGCTGTTCTCTTCGGCCTTCTCTATCTGTATTCGCCCGAAAAAGATATTTTGAAAAAGCCGCTGGCAGGTCTGACGCTGGAAGACATCTTCGGCCGTGTGTTGTGGATCGCAATTGTACTTTTTTTGATCCGTGCTTTGTTTGATCCTGTGCAGGAAACGGGGATAAAGGACGCTTGGAACAAGCTCGGACTGTTTATGATGTTCTGTGCGCTCGTCTTCTTAGTATTGGTTCGACCTGACTTTATAGCCTCTTTCGTTCGTGGAATGCGCTAGTTCCTGCCGCCATCCATTAACGCCTGCCTACTGAACTTGCTATGTGTAAGCTGCCTCTGATAGTTATCGAGGCAGCCGCTTGAGCAATCGACCCAGCATGTTTAGATCACGCATCAGACCGATTGCTTCCTTAGTGCAAGCACCGTGGCGATAACGACCGTTAGATTTTCCGCTTGGCGCACCGCCACCGGCACCATGCATTCGGCAGACGGTGTAACCGCGAACAGCAGGGCCTCGGCAACGCTGCCCAGAACGCTTGCTTCGCGCCGAGCAACGAGGCGCGGCGTCTAATCGAAGAGTGTCAAAACGTTGCAATTTCTTCGGGCGCATGGGGTTGACCGTCGAGAGCAAGGGGCCGACGCGGCTTCGACCGACATTCTAGCACCTTCATAAACCTGCCGATATTTTATAAACCTGCCATTTTATATAGACGGAAATACTCCGGCGATATTTTGGCCGATATTTATATGCCGAGCTTTACAGAAATCCTGAAGTGGGCTGTGGTCTCCACCGAGGTCCGTTAATCCCCCAATAACAGACATGCAGCGACTGCGGCGCCATGTCTGCTTTGTGCCGATTTCTGTTGCAAAACTCGTTTTGTGGAAGGTGTCAAAAATTCCGAGGACTGCTGGCGCGTTGTTGGTGTAATAATCTAAGGGACCTCATCGCCTCACGCTAAATTCATAGGCGACTTCGGTAGCGCGACTGAGACTATACGAATCACTGATCTCTTCGCGCTTCAAGTCTTCGCCAAAAAATTGACGCGCCGCAACTTTCGACTTTTGCACACAATCTGCCAACAACGAACTCATGCATCGCAGTAACAGGACCGGACTGTACACCCTCGGCAATTTGAAGACCATTGCGAGCGCGGGTCCTGTTGGACAGGCAGCCCTTCGATCGCTAAGTCCCGGTCGATTCCGCTAGCTAATGGACGACATCAAGTTTGACCTTTGCGAGACCGCCTCCAACCATTCCCAGCGTTTCGGCCGCAGCGTACGAGACGTCAACAACTCGTCCGGCGACGTACGGACCGCGGTCATTGACGCGAACCGTCACAGACCGCCCACTAGCGACGTTTGTTACGCGCAACCGAGTGCCAAACGGCAACGTAGGATGGGCAGCGGTCAATTCGTTCGTATTGAACTTCTCGCCGGACGCGGTCTGTGTTCCTTCTGTGTAGAAGCTGGCAATCCCATGCGACACAACCTGTGTCTCGACTGCTTTTTTGTTCGGCGAAAACGGAGTATGCTTTTTTGCGACCGCCACGCGCCTATTTGTCGCGAATGATATTGTTCGATTGTGTTCTCGCGACACTTGGCGACTGGGCGTGAGCATTTCGGATTTATTAGTACCAATAGGTGATTGAGCGCAGGCCGCAAGCGAAGCCGCTCCCAGAACAACGACAAGCCGTTGCATGACATTTCGAATACCAGCGGCCGAGCCCAAAGGCGTATTAAGACAAATACCGCTTGCTTCAATGTCGACGTACAAAATTCTGGTACAGCTGATGGAAAACATATTGTACCCCACACCCACCGAAATCCGACCGACAACAAAGTCGGAATTCAATAAGGGCGGAACCAAGGTGAGACGAGAGCTAGTACGGCATCAATCGCGCGATTTCATTTCAGTGTTGCCATTGCGCCACATCTGGCTGATTGAGGATTTAAATGATTTTCGCTCTGCTCCGACGAAGGGCTGCTACGGCGCAACGGCTCGTCGCAATCTTGCCTGTAGCTGTGCTATTTGTGAGCCAAAAAATGGAAGGTCAGATGGTCGCGACCGCAGTTGAAAAACCTATAGTTCAATTCTATGCAAGGTGCGTTCATAAATGTCTTGAGGGCGACGGTGGTCCGGAAGCGGCGAACTTGACCTGTAATAGTGGTGCTCGCGTTCTCGCGCCATTTTCTCCTGATGCGCTTTGAAATTTTTTATGCGCTGGCGCGTTTCACTGCTCTGACATGGAACCGTCAAAAATCTCCTTACTCCAAACTCTAGCGGCGATGCTTTTTCGACTTTAGCGATGCCGCCGGCGCCCGGGCGTTGGCATCGAGCGATGTCGATGCCACTGGCGTCTCACCCTTGGCCTCTTCGCGTCCGACTTCGCGGCGCGGCCACGCAAAATCGTCGGCGCGGCCGGGGGGCGGCGTCAGCGCTTCACCCTTGAGCAGCGTACGTGCGGCGAGCGCATCGACCGCGGCCGGTCGCGTTCCCGGCCCCCCGAGCAATTGATCGGTGCCGACCGAGGAGGCGACCAACGGCAGGATTGGCCCTGCGAGAGGCCGCGGCGCGGGCTGACCGGGCACGGCATTGGCATCGGGCGTCGCAGGCTCGGTTGGCAGTGTGATCGGCGCCGAACGCGCGGCGAGCAGGCGCGTGATTTCGCGCTCGACATAGTGCGCGAGCTTGCGCGCGCCGGCCTTGGTGAAATACACGCCGTCGGAAGAGCGCAGCTGTCGGATCTGACCCTCGAAGTCCGGGCCCTTCTGCACGAAGCGGCCGGCCTCGTCGACAAAGCCGTCCCAGACATCGACATAGGTGATGCCGGCCTTGCCGGCCACATCGCGATAGAGCGAATCCAGGAACAGCGTGTCGGCGGTCGCCTTGGGGCCATATACCACCGGCAGACCGACCCATAGCACCGGCACACCCTTGGACTTAAGCACGCCGATCATCTCTTCGATCTTTTTTTTGTAGAGCTCGACCCAGGGTTTTTCGCGAAACTCATAGAGGCCGTTCGGCGAGCGCGCGCTTTTCTCCGGTACTATGACTGGCGGCGCGTCACTGTTGTCGGCGGCATTGTCCGGCGACAATTCGTAATCCGTCGCCTTGGTTGCGCCATCGGGCTTCGCGGCGGGTTTTACGCCTGAAGGCTTGCCATCAGGTTTGGCCTTGGCGTCCTTCTTGTCGTTCTTCATGTCCGGCGATTTATTGTCGGATTTATCGGTCGCCGGCTCGCGGATCGCGACACGGTCATCGAGCCCGAGCATGACGACAATGGCGTCCGCTTTTTCGGTGGTGAGAATGCCTTTGGCGGCGGCGGCCCAATCGGCCGGACCGCCCTTCGGCTGATATTTGATCAGGCCGGAGACCGTCTTGTGTCTGCGGATCACGCCCATATCAGGCTGTTCGGCATAGGCGTCTTCAAGGCCATAGGCGAGCCAGTCCGCCATGGCGTCACCGAGCACAAGAATGTGGCGCTCGGGTACGGTGTTGCGTTTCTCGGGCTGCGGCGCCTTTGAAAAATCCTCGCGCACGGGCGGTAACGTTTGCCGCCCCTGCGGCGCGTGCTGCTGCAACGGCGCAAACGTGTCATTACCAAACCAGCCGCCACCGAACCCGCCGCCACCGCGTTGTGGCTGCGGCCGCTGCTGAAATCCGCCGAAATTGAAGAACTGCGCCGAGGTGGGTCCGACCATGCCGAGCACCATCCCCGCCGCGATAGCTAGCGCAATCAGCGGGCCGCTCTCGGTGAAGATGCACAGCTTCTTTTGTTTGTCTGGCATGCTCTTGGACCGCACAGACGCAGAACTTGCCTCGTCGCAGACTAGCACTAAGGCCCTGTGACGAGTCTCAGATTACTGTGAAGAGAGAAAACCAGGAGACCTGAACTGGCCTATTTAATTCTAGTCTCCGGGTTCTTGCGACGACTGTACTGGACTAAGCGGCCTTGCTGGGTGCAGCGACCTTGTTCGGTACAGGACTCGGGCTCGGCGGAGCGCCCGTCTTGATATTAATTGTCCTGGTGACCTTCACGGCCTTGGTGGGCTTCTTGATCTTGAGATGCAGCACGCCTTTGTCGAAATGTGCTTCGACGGCTCCATCTTCCGGCTCGAAAGGCAAGGATATCGATCGGTAGAATGAGCCGTAACTCCGCTCCTCTACATGCCAATCCTTTTCTTCTTTCGTGCTCTCCGCCTTTTTCTCACCGGAAATGACCAGCTGGTTGTCGTCCAGGCTGACGTTGATATCTTTCTCGTCCACACCAGGAAGTTCAGCTGTCACTTCGAAGGCATCATTTGTCTCCGCCACATTGATGGCAGGCACGCCAGCTCCAATGCCGGGAGAAGACGGTTTCTGATCGAAGGCACGAAATGCATTTGCCATTTCGCGCTGCATGAACCGGAATGGGTCCAGCTCTTGGCTCGCGGTCCACAATCTCGGAAGGGCCATCTGTTCTCTCCTTACGTCAGAAAAAAATACAATGAAACATCTTGGGCTTTCCGACTCTGGCGGCCTTGATCTGCCGCAAAACGGCCGAATTATTTCCAGGCGGGAAAAGCCGGCTGTGACGCCATACAAGCGAAGAGCGCGTCAGCGAGGTTGACCCAATTAATGCGAGTTATCCCGGCTAAGGCGGCGGCTATTACCGCTGCGGCTACGGTGCTGCGGCAGTGGGAGCAGCCGCTGCGGTCGGCGCGCAGGGCCTTTCTCAGAATGAGATCGGGTGCGCGCGGATATCCATGGTGGCCGGGAGCACAAACGCTCCATTCAAGGGCCGGATACAGATGCGCAAGACCAACCCCCTCCATTTGTTCACATTCGGCTTGCAACGCACGGCCGGTCCATACAGTTGGGTCAAAAACGGTCCTGAAGGCGTCGAAACGCGACTTCCGGTCCACCCCTAACAACGGACATCATCAGACCGACCCGGCTGGTCCGGTTCGTGCCAGAAACGGAAGTGGCGGAGCTATTCGATAACCTCGTCGGCACCGACCAGTACCGCTTCCGGAATAGTAATGCCAAGGGTCTTGGCGGTTCTCAGATTTACTACGACATCGAAAATTGCAGGTTGCTCGATTGGCAAATCGTCGGCGCGCTCGCCCTTCAATAGTTTATCGGCGAAGTGCGCCGCGCGTCGATAAACAATGTCCAGCTTTGGCCCGTATGCGACAAGGCCACCGGACTTTGCAAAGTCTTTATAAATCGAGACGACAGGAATACGTCGCTGCGTCGCAAGCTGAAGGATTTCTTGCCGCTCTGCGGTGATAGCTCCATCATCCATCACAAAAAGCGCTTGTGACCCAGCGGCTTCGAGGAGGTCGAACGCTCTGTGAATGTCCTGGGAACCGTTTTGCACTGGAGTACGCCACGAACGTCAAGCCCAGTGGCTCGGCCTTCCGGATCACCTCATCTACGATCACAACTGCTCCCGGATTGTCTCCTCGATAAAGGGCAGCCATTCTTGTGATCTTGGGAAGAATCTGGTGCAGCAGTTCGACCCCTTTAGGTCCAAGGGCGTCGGGCATGAAGCTCAAGCCGGTGACGTTACCGCCGGGCCTAGCCAGACTAGCCACAAGTCCCGACTTTACCGGGTCGGCCACACGCATCATTACCACAGGTACGGTTTGCGTCGCTTTTTTGGCCGCCTCCGCGGCAGGCGTGTTGACGGCAACGATGACCTCGACTTTTGAGTCCAACAGCTCCTGAGCGAGGACCGGGAGCCGATCGTTCTGGCCCGACGCGTCTCGTACCTCGACCTTTATGTTGACGCCTTCTACGTGGCCGATCTTCTGAAGCTCGTCCCTGAATGCCTCCAGCAAACCCGGCTGGAGCTCTTGAGCGAGAATACCGATGGTCCGAAGAGCCCCGGGTTGTTTCGCGTAGGCCCGAAAGCCTGCCGCAGCCATCGTGCCACAGAACAAGAGAAGGTCTCGCCGGCAGATTTTCATGGTGTGTAATGAACCTAGATTGGGCCTGTCACAGCGACAGCGCAATCAGCTCTTCAGCGATAGGGCCGCCGCCCACGGGGAATGCAATGTACTGCTTGCCACCCACCATGTACGTGACCGGCGCACCGGTCGCGTTTGAAGGAAGCGCGATTTCTGCGAGCATCTTGCCGTTTGCCTTGTCATAAACCCACAGATGGGGATCGAAATTGTGAAGCTCCTGGATCGGAATATTGAACCCCGCAGAGTGCGGTGGATCGTAGTATCCCATCTGCACTGCAATCAGGACCGTCTTGGTTACGAGAACCCAGCTACGAAATGGCAATCCTAATTGCTCGTGTATGCCGAGTTTCCGGATCGCATCCATCGCGTCGCTGTGCCCAACCGGAATGCGCCAGCGATGCTCGCCCTTGTTCATATCGATGGCCACGATACTGCCAAATGGCGGTTTGAGTAGCGGCAGCCCGTGTGGTCCGGTCAGATATTTCGGCTTACCGATGAAGTCGTATGAGGATTCCCACGACTCCGGCTTGACCACGACGGCGAGCGAGGGCAGCCGGTATGTCCCCACATAGAGCACGCCTGTTTCGGGATCGACCGCCGCTCCCGCCCAATTGGCCCCACCGGCTTTACCGGGCACTTGGACGGTACCCCGCTGCGAGGGTGGCGTGAACAGGCCACCACGATCATAGCCAGCAACGTAGTCGAGAGCCTCCTTGTGAATCTCTGGCGTTAGGTCAATCAGATCCTCATCGCGCGCGCTTTGCAGGTCGAACGGCGGCGGCCTGGTCGGAAAGGGTTGCGTCCTGGAAGCCATTTCCCCGGGTACCGTGGAGGCGGGCACCGGCCGTTCTTCAATCGGCCAGACCGGCTTTCCGGTGACGCGATCGAATACGTAGATAAACGCCTGCTTCGTGACCTGCGCGACGGCTTTTATTGGTTTGCCACCGACCGTGATGTCGATCAGGTTCGGCGCGGCGGGCGGGTCGTAGTCCCATAGTCCGTGATGAATCAGCTGATAGTGCCAGACCTTCCTGCCGCTAGCCGCGTCCAAACAGACCAGACTGTCGCCATAGAGGCCGTCGCCGGGGCGGTGCCCACCATAATAGTCATTTGTCGGTGTGCTCACCGGCAGATAGACATAGCCGAGTTCCTCGTCCGCGCTCATCGGCGCCCAAACATTGGCGTTCCCTGTTTCCTTCCATGAGTTGTTTTCCCATGTCTCCACTCCAGCCTCTCCCTGTTGCGCCACGGTGTGGAAGGTCCAGAGCAGTCGTCCGGTGACCACATCAAAGCCGCGCACATCACCGGGTGGTAGGGGTCGCTTTCCCCACCAGTCAAAGATAGAAGAGCCGACCACGACGACCCCGCGCACAATGACGGGCGGCGAGGTCATGGTGTAATACTCTCGCTCGACCGGCCGCCGCAGGCCCTGGGCGAGATCGAGCCGACCGTCCAGTCCGAATGTCGGCACGGGCTTCCCGGTTTTAGCGTCGAGCGCGATCATCTGTGCGAACGCGGTGAGGATCACGAGGCGCTCGTCATCCCCGTTGCGCCAGTAGGCAACGCCGCGGTGCGTCCATCCCAGATTAGCCGGCATGCGGAGGCCGTTTTCATAAATCTTGGGGTCGAAAACCCATTTGGTTTCCCCTGTCGCGGCGTCGATCGCGGCAACCTGAGACAGCGATGTCGAGGTATAGAGCATCCCGGAAACCATGAGCGGCGTCGACTCATTGACGAAGCTGGGGCCCACCGCTGGATTGGCTTCATGGATGGCCTGGTCGGGAGATCTCCATCGCCAGGCGATATGTAAATCCTTGGCGTTGGTGCGGTCTATCTGAGCCAGCGGCGAATAGTGCGCCGCGGCATAACTGCCGCCATAAGCCGGCCACTCGCCTTTCGCCAATGCCGCGCTGGAATTTGCCGAGGGCGCCGGGATTGCCCTGTGCTTTTGCCGCGCACGGCCCGCTAAACAGCGCCACAACGACGCTGATCGTGGTTGCCCGAAGGAGCATTTGTCCTCCCTAGAGTAGCTCTACCG
>CAVTNA010000064.1:0-27100 GCA_963735835.1 uncultured Alphaproteobacteria bacterium
TGAAAAATTTCAGATCAAAGGGATGACGTCAAGATGAATTGCGGGTCATAATCATCGGAAGAGGAAACGAGGCCGAAGAAAACGGGCCAATCGAGCGACGAAATGATCAATCTTTCCAGCTTCATCGCCTTTCATGCTCGGCGAACGCCAGCTCGCTGTGCGCTGAAATACCGCGGCGAGGATATATCCTACGCAGCCTTCGACCAACGCATCCGACAGGTCGCCGGCTGGCTGGTCAAGCGCGGGATAGGCCCCGACGACGTGGTCGCGGTGCTGATGAAGAACAGCAGCGCGTTCCTCGAACTGGTATTTGCAACCAGCCACATCGGCGCGGTGTTTCTGCCGATCAACTATCGCCTCTCCGCCGACGAGGTCGGCTACATCGTCAGCAATTCCGGCGCGCGGCTTCTGGTCGCGGACGAGGAGCTTGCCGCGATCGCGGCGGGCGACGCGCCAATAGTGCTGCTCGACGAGGCCGCCCAGGCGAGCGCGACGACGCTTGCCCCCGAAGCCGAGCCTGCGCCGGCGCATCCGCGGCAACCGGGCAACCTGATGCGATTGATGTACACATCGGGCACGACCGATCGCCCCAAAGGAGTGATGCTGACCTACGAAAACATGTATTGGAAATCGGCAGACCAGACCTTGGTACTCGGGCTGAACCCAGACACCAGATTGCTTGTTGTCGGTCCGCTTTATCACGTCGGCGGGCTCGATCTGCCCGGCATAGCGGTCTTGTGGCGCGGCGGCCTCATCTCCATTCACCGCGATTTCGAGCCCGGGCAAGCGCTGGCGGCAATCGAGGCCGAACGGATCAACGCCGCGTGGTTTGCGCCGGTCATGACCACGGCCCTCCTCACCCACCCCGGGCGCGATCGTTACGACGTATCCAGCTTGAAATGGGCGATCGGCGGCGGTGAGAAGACGCCGGAGGCGCGCATCCGTGCCTTTTCAGATTTGTTCACGGGAGCGCGCTACATCGACGCTTACGGCCTCACCGAGACCGTCGGCGGCGATACCTTCATGGAAGCCGGACGGGAGTTCGAAAAGATCGGATCGACGGGGCGCGCCATCGCCCATGTAGAGGTCGAGATCCGGGACGATCGCGGCAACCGCCTTCCTCCGGGCCAAGACGGCGAGATTTGTCTGCGTGGCCCCAAGGTCACCAAGGGGTATTGGAAAGACCCCGACAAGACCGCAGCAGCATTCTTCGGCGACTGGTTTCGCACCGGTGACGTCGGCCATCTCGATGCCGACGGCTTCCTATATTTGACCGATCGCAAGAAGGATATGATCATCTCCGGTGGTGAGAACATCGCCTCCTCCGAAGTCGAGCGCGTAATCTACGAGCTGGCCGCCGTCCGCGAGGTCGCCGTCGTGGGATGCCCGACGAACGCTGGGGCGAGAGACCGGTCGCGGTCGTCGTGCTCGCCGAAAATAATGCGCTCGATCTTGCCTCGCTTGCGACCCATTGCCGATCGCGACTGGCTGGCTTCAAGGTGCCGAAGGAGCTTGTTATTCGCGAGAGTTTGCCTCGGAATCCGTCCGGCAAGGTACTTAAGCGCGTGCTGCGCGCGGAACTTGAAGCCACGCGATGAGGCCGCTGCAGGCGACCGCGTACCGTGACCCGGTCACCTGCGGCAGGCTATCGCCTGGCTGTTGTCGCCTGCCAGTAGCGGCGTCACCGGCATCAACCTTCCCGTCGAAGCCGGCTTCATCGCCGGCCACGCATGGGAGGCGTAGGGCGGGCTGCGCCTGAAGCGCTATAGAGTTAGATTTGAGGACATCAGACCGTCATGAATATCGAATTGCCGCGCCGACAGCTCGACCTCTCCTCCGCTATCGCCGAGGCGGACATCCGCTGCCTTTTGATGGTGCTGGTGCATATGACCGGCGACCAGCGCTGGTTGGAACCGCCCTACAAGCCCAAACGCGACGTGCGTCTGATCCCCGATCCCGATGCCGGATTACCCGCGCAGATCCAGGATGAAATCCGCGCCGCGGTCGTAAGGCTGTTGCGCAAGACACCCCAAAGCCGGTCATCACCGATCCCGGCGACGAACTGATCCTGACAATGATGCGCGCCTGCCTCGGCGAGAACGTCGCGCCCGAATACGCCCCACTGATGCGGGAGGAAATGGGCTTTGTCCCGCGGCACGCCCGCTGGAGCCAACGACCGGCGGACGAAACTCTCGCGCATCATCATGTCCTGATCGTGGGCGCCGGCGTCTGCGCCATCGCGCTGGCCGTGGCCCTCGGGCAACTCGGCACCGGCTACACCATTGTCGAGAAGAACGCCGAACTCGGCGGCACATGGTACGTCAACCGCTATCCCGGCTGCGGCGTCGACACGCCGAACCATTCCTATTCCTACTCCTTCGGGTCGCGAAACGCCTGGACCCGCTATTTCTGCCAGCGCGAGGAACTGCTCGATTATCTAAAGAAAGTCGCGGCCGAATATGGCATCCGCGAGCATCTGCGCCTCAACACGCAACTCACGTCTTCGCGCTGGGATGAGGGCAAACGCCGCTGGATCTCGATCCTGAAGACGAAAGACGGCGAGGAAACGTTCGAATCGACGGTACTGGTCAGCGCTATCGGTCAGCTCAATGATCCCTCTCGCGCGCATTTCATGGGCGAGGACGATTTCAGGGGCCTGATCCTGCATTCGGCACTGTGGCCGGACGACCTCAAGCTGGACGGCAAGCGCGTCGCTGTGATCGGCACGGGCGCAACCTCGATGCAACTCGTACCCTCCATTGCCGATCGCGTGGCATCGCTGACCGTGTTCCAGCGGACGGCCCAATGGGCGCGGCCGGTCGAAGGCTATTCCGAACCGATCAGCGAAGGCGCGCAGTGGCTGCTCGCACATCTGCCGTTCTACGTGCAATGGTACCGCTTCAACATGTTCTGGCGTTACGGCGATGGCCTGTTGCCGTTCCTGCGCAAGGACCCCGCCTGGCCGCACCCCGATCGCGCGGTTAACAAAGGCAACGACCGGCACCGCGAGGAACTTACCGACTTCATCCTGTCGGAATTGAAGGATCGCCCGGACCTGATCGAGAAATGCGTACCGACCTATCCGCCCTATGGCAAACGCATCCTGCTCGACAATGGCTGGTTCAAGACGCTCACGAAGCAGAACGTGGAACTCGTTGCCGACGAGATCGACCGGCTCACGCGCGACGGCATACAGACCAGAGACGGAAAGGAACGGCTCTATGATATCATCGTGGTTGCGACCGGCTTCAAGGTCACCGAGATGGCGGCGCGGCTTGACATCACTGGCCGTGGCGCGAAGAATCTCCGCGACAAATGGGCCGGCGACAATCCGACGGCCTATCTTGGCCTCACCGTGCCGGACTTCCCGAACCTGTTTTGCATGCTCGGCCCCAACACGGGTCCAGCACACGGCGGAAGCGTGATCTTTCAGTCCGAATGCCAGAGCCGGTATATATCGGCCTGCCTGGTCGAAATGATCGAGCGGGGAATTTCCGCGATCGACGTACGTCAGGAGATTCTCGAAGACTACGTCCGCAAGGTCGATGCCGAACATGAAACGATGATCTGGACCCACCCGGGGATGACAACCTATTACCGCAATAAGAGCGGTCGGGTGTTTTCCGCGATGCCCTGGCGTTTCGTCGACTATTGGGCCATGACCCATGATGTCGACCTCAATCGATATAAGCTGACGAACGCCTAGCATGCAGAATGGCCACGAGGACCCAATCCCGCTGTCAGCGGACTATGTGCCGGGAAGTACCTATCCGGCCGATGTATGTGTCTTGCGCTATGCGCTCGAACGCCATGCCAGGACCAAGCCGAACGAGATATTCGCGGCCTTCGAGGACGGCGACCGCTGGACTTTTGCACAAACGCTCGAACAGGTTGCCAGCCTTGCCGGTAATCTGCGCGAGCTTGGCGTCCGTCAGCATGATCATGTCGTATTAGTGTTGCCGACCTGTCCGCTAGCGTTGCGGGTCATGTTCGCGGTCAATTATCTCGGTGCGGTCTATGTGCCGGTCAATCCGGCGCTGAAGGGATCGTCGCTCGAGCATGTCCTGCACAATGCCGGCGCCAGGATCGCGATCGTGCATGACAGCGTGCTCGCCCGCGTCCTTGCGGCCGCACCCGCGACGCTGAAGGCGGTCGTTCACTCCTCCGATGAGGCCGTCTCGTTGAATGGCGATGTGATCGGTTTGCGGCGTTTCCGCGATCACGAAACCGTCGCCACCTCCGCCCCCGCCGCCGAAGCCAATTCAGCCCTTCGACACGCAATCAATCATCTACACCTCCGGCACGACCGGACGCTCGAAGGGCGTGTTGTCCTCGTACATGCATGCTTTTTCCTGCGTGGGCCCCGACGCCTGGAATTGCCTGACGCCGAGCGACCGGCAACTGGTCCATATGCCGATCTTCCACATCGGCGGCGCCTTCATCGCAACAGTTTCATTGTGCGCAGGGAGCTCGATCGGCGTGGTCAGCCATTTCCGGACCGAGGCCTTTTGGGACCAGGTACGCGAACTGGAAATCACCTCGGCCTTCCTGCTCGGCGCGATGGCGACCTTCCTCCTGAAGCAACCGCCGAGCCCAAGGGACCGTAATCACGGGTTACGCATGGTCTTCATCGTGCCGCTTGGCCAAAGCGGAAAGCCGTTCCGCGAACGCTTTGGCGTCGATTTCTTCACGCTGTTTAACATGACCGAGATCTGCACGCCGCTGATTTCCGGCGTCAATCCGGTCAAGGACAATATTTGCGGCCGGCCTCGGGCGGGCGTCGAGGTTCGGCTGGTCGACGAGCAGGACTGCATCGTAAAGGACGGCGAAGTCGGGCAACTGATCCTGCGGACCGAAGCACCGTGGGCCATGAACCACGGCTACAACGCCAACCCGCAGGCCACCGCGGACGCCTGGCGAAACGGCTGGTTTCACACCGGCGACGCATTCTTCCGTGACGCCGACGGCGACTACCATTTCGTCGACCGCCTCAAGGACGCGATCCGCCGCCGCGGCGAAAACATCTCTTCCTATGAAATCGAGGTCGAGTTGCTCAGTAATCCCTCTGTACGCGAGGCGGCCGCCATCCCCGTGCCGAGTGAGCACTCCGAGGACGAGGTGATGGTCGTGCTGGCGCCGGCGGCAGGTACCACGATCGAACCAGAAGAGATCATCCGGCATCTTCAACTGCGCGTGGCACACCACATGATCCCGCGCTACGTTCGCATCATCGACGAATTGCCGAAGACGCCGACCGCCAAGGTCGAGAAGCACGTCCTGCGCGCCGAAGGAGTTACGGGGGATACGTGGGATCGCGAACGCGCCGGCATCTTGATCCGACGCGATAAGCTCTGACACAGAAAGGAACGCGAGTGGAAAAGTCGCGCGTGAGAATCTACACGGACTATAAAAGCCCTTACGCGTTTGTCGCCAACAAGCGCCTGTTCGAGCTCGAAGAGACGCACGGCGTCGAGCTGGAGTGGCTGCCCTATACGCTGCGCGTCGCGGAATTCATGGGGACCGTCGAGGAGCGAACGCCTCATTTCTGGCGCAAGGTGCGCTATGCCTATATGGATGCGCGGCGCTTCGCCAACGCTCAAGGCCTCACCATGAAGGGCCCGAGCCGGATCTACGATGCCTTCTATTCCAGCGTCGGCATGCTGTTCGCCCAGCGCCACGGCTTCTTCCGGCCCTATCATGACACGGTGTTCCGGCGCTTCTGGAGTCACGATCTGGAGATCGACGATCTTTCGGCCATAGCAGGTGTGATCGCCTCGGTCGGCGGATCGGCCGGGGATTTTCAAGCCTACGTCAAAGGACCGGCACACGCCGAACACGACCGCATCATCGACGAAGCCGAAGCGCTGGGTGTATTCGGCGTTCCCACCATGGTCTTCAACGGCGAGCTGTTCTGGGGAGGCGATCGCATCGACATGCTGATCGAGCGCATCCAGAAGCCTGAAGGAGTTGCGGCCGCGCTCGGCAGCCGCCACCGCAAGCCGGAATGATAGGTCGGGTCCGGCGCCGCGATGACTATTTGGCCAGGAGCGGCTCCCAACATCCGGTACGCGCAAGAATCGGTTGCAGCGCGTCGCGGTCCCCGACATCCAGCGCGGTAAATTTATCGCGAAGCTGATGGAGGCATTTCACCTGGTATTTGAACGGCGCCAAAGCGTAAGGCAGGCCCCACACCTCGATCTCCAGCCGCTCGAGACCACGGGAAAAAGCTTCCGCATTGGCGACGAGAAACGGCAGGTACAGTTCACCCGCAATCCGCAGAAGCGCCTCGACCCACCCGTCGAGGATGCGTTCCCGTGGATACCATTCGCCATCCACGCCCGATGCGTCATCGAGGCGCCGGACCCAGTGATCGGTGAAGGGTGCCCTCTCCCGCAAGATCCGCATAGGCGTCGGGTCGGTCGCCATTTCGCTGAGCTGTCCGAACCACGCAAAGTCGGCGAGCGACGGCCGGCTACCGAAAAGATAATTGGTCATTCCCACATGAGGTTCGAAGGCCGCCAGTATCCGGCGGTAGCTTTCCTCCAGCAGCGGCTTGTTTTCGGCTGTAGCGCCAAGAATAGACATGCGCGAAATTTGCCGACGGCAGAATTCGTCAATCTCCTCAACGCTTCCCGTTGCGGCTTCGGAGGTTGACCACTCTTCCCCGGCCCATCGCGAAACATAGACTTGATCTTCGGGATCCCACCATCGGTAAAGAAAGAGGGGTTTCACAGCCCATTCATCGGCGAGATCTTCGAGAAGATCGCAGAGGAAAGCGAGCGCCCTGTCCGGTGGAAGCACAGACCGCTCCTCGTGGCGCGCCTCGAGATCATAGGCGAGCGTGCTGGTTTCACCGTGAAATGTGCCGTCAGGATATTGCAGCACCGGAATTAGATTGGGCCGCAGATGCGCGGTCTGCCTCCGGAGTTCCTTGGTCATGATGATCCAATCGAAGGGGATCCTTCGATACCGCATCAGCGCACGTAACTTGATGGCATATGGAGAAGCCGTCGACCCAATTAATTTATACCGCGTCGTTTTCATTCCATTTGCCTCTGGAGAGCCTCCAAGATGGCCATGCGGTTTCTCGCCGATCTGGCAAAACATTTTGGGAACTATTGTGCATTCGCGACTGTCGCGTTTCGGCAACAGCACAGGAAATCCAGGTGCAAAATGGAACTCAAAGGCTTCCAACTCTCCTCAGTGAAATCCACCGCTTAAAGGTCTCGCTCGACCGCTCGCAGACGCGCTCGTTTGAGCCTACCAGCAATGTGTTCCGGCGACCATTGCTGCCGAAGCTTGATCGATACTGTCCGGCTCTGCAACGGACGGCAAGCCAGCTTGCAAAGCTTGGGTCCGATCGAACTACTCGTCGGCTCGCCGGCCTGCAGCGATCCCAGATCTCAGACCGCTGAGCCGCCGAGTAATAAATACGACGTCGCTGTTTCATGGCACACACTCCATCTTTGCTAGAAGACTAGAGTGTTGCAGCGACCAGTTGAACCCGCCGCCAATAGCGGTCGGTCGACCGACGTCGATCAGGGGCAGGCTCCTCGCGGGGACTGCAACGCGCGCGCGTGAAATTGCTGGCGTTTTTCCGCCGCGGTCGTCTTGGACGTTGAACGTCCGCATCAAGAACTCTTGCAGGAGAACGCCGGCGCTTCATTTGAATTGGCGGGCCGAAGGCGATTTTCGGTACTTGCCGCGGTGCTTTCCGGACCATCGCAACGGCATTACATTGATCTGGTTCAACTATCTGCAACAGGCCCGGAGATTCTAAATCGAGGAGTCCGGATTTGATCACGCGATCGCCAAACTTCTGCTTCTCCATCAGGCTCGGCGCGCTTCCAAATGACTTCCACGCTGCCCCGGCGAGAGGCTATTCATTTGCTTCGCAGTTTTAGATGAGGGCCGGAGAAGACCGAGTACGTCGTCGCACGCGCATTTCGGCGAACGAAAGACTACGTTGTTGACGACGACGCCATCTGGCAGAGTCGGGCAAACATCTGGTCTGGTGACTTCGTTATTCATGGGATTGGCGTGCCTAGCGCCGAAGCCGATGATACAATGATCGACATGAAGCCGCAGCAGGAACCATCAACCCAGGAAGTCCTCGCTGGTCTCGTCGAGCGAGTTACTTTCCATAATGACGACAACGGCTTCTGCGTTCTCCGGATCAAGGCAAGAGGGCACCGAGAGCTGATAACGGTCGTCGGACATGCCGCGACCATTTCTTCTGGTGAGTGGGTCACCGCATCCGGCGAATGGATCAACGACCATACCCACGGCCAGCAGTTCAAGGCGCGATTCATGCGCACCTCGGCGCCAACGTCTATCGACGGTATCGAAGAAATACCTGGGCTCTGGCATGATCCGGGGCATCGGCCCGGTCTACGCAAAAAAGCTTGTTCGGGCTTTCGGCGAGAAGGTATTTGAGACGATCGAGGCCGAGCCTGATCGCCTGCGCGCGGTGACGGGTATTGGCCCGGTCCGCGCCAAACGCATCACCGATGCCTGGGCTGAGCAGAAGATCGTGCGCGAGATCATGGTCTTCCTGCACAGCCATGGG
Organism: uncultured Alphaproteobacteria bacterium; assembly: GCA_963735835.1. Lineage (GTDB taxonomy): Bacteria > Pseudomonadota > Alphaproteobacteria > Rhizobiales > Xanthobacteraceae > Bradyrhizobium. The sequence goes on from CAVTNA010000064.1 coordinate 8,570, forward strand.
GTTGGTACGGCAAGGGCAGTCCGTATTTACAAGACCTACGGTTCGGATGCCGTCCAGGTCATGACCGAAAATCCGTATCGGCTGGCGCGTGATATCCGCGGCATCGGTTTCAAGACCGCCGACGCGATCGCCATGAAGCTCGGCATCGAGAAGACGGCCATGGTGCGGGTCCGCGCTGGAATTTCCTATGCACTCACTGAAGCCATGGACGAGGGAAATTGCGGCTTGCCGACGGAAGAGTTGATAACGCTTGCCGAGAAGCTGCTTGAGGTGACACAGGAGCTTATTCGCACTGCGCTTGAGCTCGAGCTGCAGGAGGGCACGGTGGTCGCCGACCATGTCGGCGAAATGCCCTGTGTATTTCTGGCCGGCTGTATCGTGCGGAGCGCGGCATCGCCGCGCGGCTGATGCGACTGGCAAATGGCCCTTTGCCTTGGTCCTGGATCAATCCGGACAAGGCGCTGCCGTGGGTCGAGGAGCGTATCGGGCTCGCCCTTGCCGAAAGCCAGGTCGCCGCGATCCGGCTCGCCCTGATGTCCAAGGTGCTGGTGATGACCGGCGGTCCCGGCGTCGGCAAGACCACCATCATCAAGGCCATTCTGCGCATCCTCGCGGCGAAGGGTACCAACCTTCTATTGTGCGCACCGACCGGCCGCGCCGCAAGACGAATGACCGAGGCATCCGGCTTTGAAGCCAAGACTATCCACCGGCTGCTGGAGGTCGATCCCAAGGGTGGTGGTTTCAAGCGCGGCGAAGACAACCCTCTCGACTGTGACCTCCTGGTTGTCGACGAGACTTCTATGGTCGATGTCATGCTGATGCAGGCGCTCATGAAGGCGGTGCCGGACAATGCCGCACTTTTGATCGTTGGCGACATCGACCAGCTTCCTTCGGTTGGTCCCGGCCAAGTGCTGGCAGACGTCATTTCATCCGGTGCGGTGCCTGTGGTGCGTCTCACTGAAGTCTTCCGGCAGGCAGCACAGAGCCGCATCATCACCAGCGCCCATCGCATCAATCAGGGCTCGATCCCCGATCTCAGCGCGCCAGGAACCGAGAGCGACTTCTACTTTGTGCAAGCGGACGACCCCGAAACCGCCGTGTCGCGCATCATCGAATTGGTGAAGGCGCGAATCCCCAAACGGTTCGGCCTCGATCCCATTCGCGACATCCAGGTGCTTTGCCCGATGGCGGCAACGAACTACGCGGCACGCTCGAACTGGTCGCACCGGGGAGCCTGCCGAACGACGGCAAGGTGATCGCCGACGAGCGCCGGTGGCGTAACGATCAGGCAGGTGGCAGCAGCCGGTTGGCCTGGAACTCGGCGAAGTATTTGGCGAACATCGCCTCGGTGTCCATCACCTCGGTGAAGCCGGCCTGCATCAGCTTGATGGTCGAGACAATCGCCGGCGGCCCGGGCTTATTGCGGCCATAGCCCATGGTGTAGTCGGCGTATTCGAAGGACAGGCCGACGAAGTCGCGCAGATTGCCCGAGCGCAGCCCGTGCCGGGCGCGGATCGTTTCCCATTCCGCCTCGCGCGGGCGAATGTCGCGGTCGAGCGAGAGCGGCACGTGACCGCCCGGCCGCATGCCCAGCGACGCGGCAATGGCGGGCCAGATGTTTTCCCAGACGAACACGTCGCCGTTGGTGATGTTGAAGATCTCGTTGCGGGCGCTTGCTGCCTCACCGGCCCAGGCGATGGCGCGGGCCAGCAGGTCGGCGTCGATCGCTTGGGCCACGCGCGGCGCGCCGCCGGGGAAGGGCAGGTCCAGCCCTGCCTCGCGCCGCAGGGCGGCATAGACGCCAAGGGCGGGGATCACGTTCATGGCGCTGCCGGTGGAATAGCCGACGATCAGCACCGGGCGCAGGATCGACCAGGTCCAGTCCTTGCCCCGTTGCAGGGCGCGCAGGTGGTTTTCCTGGTTCCAGTAGAAGTTCGGCTGCTCGTGCATTTCCGAGCGGTTTTCGCGCGCCGGCACCGAAAGCGGGCGGACATGTACGCCATAGGCCTTAGTGCCCTGCAGCAGCGTCACATGGCGTAGATTCTTCGCGTGCCGTTCCAGCGGGTCAAGCAGGTTGCGCAGCATCCGGTCGTTGGTCTCGATCTGCTCGCGTTCCTGCCAGCCGGCAACCAGTCCGGGGCGTTCGTACAGGGCGGCGTATACCAGATGCGTAACGCCGGGCAGGCTCGTGGCAAGCTGCTCGCAGGCGGCGGCGTCGGTCAGGTCCAATGGCAGGAAGCGCGCGCCATGCGTATCGTCGGGCGCCCGCCGCGACAGGGCGATGACGTCGCAATCGGGATCCGCGCCGAAATGCCTCATCGCTGCATAGCCCACCAGCCCGCTGGCGCCGGCGATCAGGACCTGCTTGCGCGGCATGGCTCAGGCCTCGTGCGGTGCGGGCGCGTTGGAATGGAAGGCATTGGTTCTTGACCTCATTGGCGTGACTTCAGCTTGGCCGGCCTGCGTGGACCTTACCGGCACGCCAGAGCTTCTTCGCAGCCCAAGCGCAGGCTTATATAGCTCGCATGCGGCCAAAGAGTGGGGTAACTTTCAGGCCGCAAGTGCAAGAATAAATATATGCCTCGGAAAAGAAGAGGCGTAAGGGAGAAAAGACATGCTCAAGCTGATCGGCGCCGCACTCACTGCGGCCTTTCTTGTTACGACATCGGCAGCGCCGGCCGCCGAAAAGCCGAAGGATCCGGACATTATCCATATTGGCGCCCTGTTCGCCATGACCGGCAAGACCAGCTATTACGGCACGGTAATGAGCCAGGGGATGAAGCAGGCCATCGACGAGATAAACGCCAAGGGCGGCGTCGACGGCATCAAGCTCGAAGCCGACATCGAGGATCATAAAGGCGGCGTGGCCAAGGATGGAGTGGACGGCTTCACGCGCGTGCGCAACCTCTACAACGTGCAGGCGGTGATGACTTCGTTCACGCCGCCGACTTTGGCCATCGCGCCGATCGCCGACGAGCAGAAAATTTTCCTGATCAACGGCGGCGGCGTCAGCAACAACCTGGTCGGCGCCTCGAAATACCTGTTCCACAACCGTTCGCTCGCCTCCGATCTCGGTCGCGCCGCGGTCGGCCACGCGCACGATCTGGGCTTGAAGAAGATGGCCGAGCTGGCCTGGAACTCGGACGCCGGCGACAATATCGTCAAGACCGTGGACGAGATTTGGAAGAAGGACGGCGGCACGGTGGTGGCGTCGGAAAAAATGGATGTCGGCGCCGCCAACATCGATACCCAGATAGCCAAGATTCGTGCCGGCAATCCCGACTTCGTCGCCCTGTGGCTATTCAGCCCCGACCCGGGCCTGGCCGCCAAGCGCATACGCGATTTCGGCCTGAAGGTGCCTTTGATCGGCGTGGAATATACTGCCGACGTGCAGAAGCTCGGTGGTGCGGCGCTGGAAGGCTACGAATTCACCTCCGACTATTTCAAACCCTCGCCCGACGAGCCTTGGTCGGCCGCCTTCGCCAAAGGCTACAAGGAACGCTACAACGCCGATCCGGATTTCTATGCCGCCAATTACTATGAAGGCGTCTATGTCATCGCCGAATCCATGAAGCGGGCCCGCGCCAAGGGTGGCGATTGGTACCATGGCGACAAGATCGCGGCGGCGCTGCGCGAGAACCCGACCTTCAAGTCGGTCTATGGCGGCAGCATGGAGTTCCAAGCCAACGGCGTGGCCAAGAAGCGCGTAGCGCTGTTCAAGGTCCAGAACGGCGACAAGGTGTTCGAGAAATATATTGAAGCCAAGTAGCAGACGCGTTCAAAGAATGCCGGGCCCCATGGTTCGAGGCGGTCGCCGCGCGGCCACCTCGCCATGACGGTTCGTTACGGCTTGCGCATGCCGAGGAGTGCCCGCTGGGCGCATCTCGAGGCAAACGGGAGTCATGGCCACACGCCCGCCTGAGTTCAATCATGGATCTTCTTGCGCAGCTTTTCGTCAACGGCCTGATCAACGGTAGCCATTATGCGCTGCTCGGCGCCGGCTTCGGCTTGATCTTTGCCACCACCCGCATCGTGCATTTCGCGTACGGACCGATCTTTACCGCGGCCGCCTATGCAGCCTGGTTCGCCGCCAATGTGCTGGGCCTGCCGATCGCCGCCGCCATGCTCTTCGCGGCACTGGTCGCCGCCGCCCTCGGCACCGCCACCTATCAATATCTTTATCTGCCTTTCGAGCTGCGCCAAAGCTCGTCGCATGTGGCACTGATTGCCTCACTCGGCCTGTTCATCGTGCTGGAAAACCTGATTGCCATCGTCTTCGGCACCGGCGGGCGCGTGGTCGACAGTTACCAATATGGCATCTTTCTTGTCGGCCCGGTCTATTTCAGCTCGGTCCAGCTCGGCCAGGTGATCGCCATGATCGTACTGACCGCGTCGCTCGGTGCCTATCTCGCCCACACCCGCCACGGCAAAGCCATCCTGGCCACCACCGACAATCCGGAGATGGCGCGCATCATCGGCATCGACACGGTGAAGGTGTCGCGGCTGGTGTTCGCGATCGGCTCGGCGCTGTCGGCCATCCCGGCGACGCTCATCCTGCTCAAGGACGGGGCGACGCCGAGCATGGGCTTTTTTGCTGTCTTCATCGCCTTCGTCGCCGTCATCGTCGGCGGGGTCGGCTCTCTGCGCGGCGCCATCGCCGGCGGCCTGGCGCTCGGCATGGTGGAAAGCTTGGGTCTGTGGAAGATTCCGACCGAGTGGCAAAGTTCCATCGCATTCATCGTGCTGTTCCTGGTGGTGCTGCTCAGGCCGCAAGGCTTGTTTGGCCGGGCGGTGAGCTGACATGGAATATGTCCTGCACGTCCTGGTGATGGTCTGCATCTACGGCATCCTCGCCACCTCCTTCAACCTGTTGGTCGGCTTCGCCGGCTTGTTCGCGATGGCCCAGGCCGCCTTCTATGCCTTCGGCGCCTATGCTACCGCCATCCTGACCCTGAAGCTCGGCCTGCCCTTTCCCATCGACCTGCTGATCGGCGTGGCGGTGACCGCGCTTCATCGGCGCCCTGGTCGCCATCCCGGCGATCCGCGTATCCGGCACCTATCTGGTGGTGGTGACCTTGGCTTTGCAGGTGATCGTCATCGCCGTCGCCACCAATTGGAAAAGCCTCACCGGCGGCACCGACGGCCTCCGCGGCGTGCCGAGCTTGCATGTCTTCGGCTATGCCCTCAACAATCCGGGGCGGTTCCTTCCCGCCGCGATCCTGGCACTCGGCGTCTGCTTCTGGATCGCCTGGCGGCTGACCAATTCGCCCTTCGGCCGCGCGCTCCGCGCCATGCGCGAGAATGAATCCGCCGCCGAAGCGATCGGCAAGGACCTGCTTTATATGAAGGTCGCCGTCTTCGCCTTTTCGGCCGGGCTCGCAGCCGTCGCCGGCTCATTGTTCGCCCGTTATCTGAACTACGTCGGCGCCGAAAGCTTCGGCATCGAGGAGACCATCTACATGTTAGCCATGGTGATCCTGGGCGGCACCGGCAATCTATGGGGCTCGCTGATCGGCGCCGCGGTGCTGGTGGTCCTGCCCGAGTTGCTGAAATTCGTCACCTTGCCAACCGAGATTGCCGACAAGTCGCACCTCATCATCTACGGCGTGCTGCTGATCGCCATCCTGCGGTTGCGCCCGCAAGGGTTACTCGGCGAGCGCAGCACCATGCGCCATCTGCCTCATGTCGACGGCGCAAGTAGCCACGGAGTGCCCATGCCCAAGCCGCTGCCGAAGGGCGAAGTCACCCTCTTGGGGCGCGACCTGCATCGCCGCTTCGGCGGCATCGTCGCCGTAGCCGGCTTCGACATCGTTTTGAAGAGCGGCTCGATCACCGGCCTGATCGGACCGAACGGCGCCGGCAAGACCACGGCCTTCAACCTGTTGACCGGCTTCCTCTCGCTGGACGCTGGCAGCATCAGCTTTCGCGGCCGCGACATCACCGGGCTGAAGCCGCACGACATCGTGCGCGCCGGCGTCGCCCGCTCGTTTCAAGATCTGCGGCTGTTCACCAAAATGACGGCGCTGGAGAACGTCATGGTCGCGCTGCCCGGCCAGACCGGCGATCGGGTGCTCGATGTATTCTTCCGGCCGATGAAAATCCACCGCGAGGAGCACGAGAACCTGGTCCGCGCCCGCACCGTGCTGGATTTCGTCGGCCTCACCCACAAGGCCTATGAGACAGCGGAGAACCTGTCTTATGCCGAGGAGAAACTGCTGGTCGTCGCCCGGCTGCTCGCCACCGGCGCTGAGGTGTTCCTGTTCGACGAGCCCTTGTCCGGCCTGGACCGCGGCACCCTGGCGGAAATTTTTCCGATCGTGCGCAAGCTAGCCGACGACGGCAAGACGATCTGCATCATCGAGCATAATCTCGACGTCATCAAGGAGTTGTGCGACGTGGTCTATTTCCTCGACGAGGGCCATGCCATGGCCATCGGTACGCCCAGTCAATTGATGAACGATCCGGCCCTGGCATCGCGGTATTTCAAATGAGCGCCGCCATCCTGGAAGTGCGCAGCCTCGCCGCCGGCTACGGCAAGAAGCAGATCGTCCACGGCATCGATCTGGCGCTCGGCCGCGGCGAAATCCTGCTGGTGCTGGGCCATAACGGCGCCGGTAAGACCACACTGATGCGCACCATCTTCGGCCTGCTGAAGCCGACCGCCGGCGAAGTGACTTATGACGGCAAGCCGATCGCCGGCCGCTCGCCCGGCGACAATGTGGCCGAGGGCATCGCCTTCGTGCCGCAGGGCCACGGCATCTTCCGGACTTTGAGTGTGCGCGACAATCTGGAGCTGGGCGGCTTCATCATGGCACAATAAGGCCAAGCTGCCGGCACGCATGCAGACCGTCTTTAAGCTATTTCCGATCCTGGGCGAGCGCCAGCAGCAGATCGGCGGCACGCTCTCCGGCGGCCAGCAGCAGATGCTGGCCATCGGCATGGCGCTCATGCACGAGCCGCGCGTGGTCATACTGGACGAGCCGTCCATCGGCCTGGCGCCCAATCTGGTCGACCGGGTGATGCAGAGCATTGCCGAGATCAACCGGAGCTTCGGCACCTCCATCCTGATGGTGGAGCAGAACGTGCACTACAGCCTGCCTATTGCCAACCGGGTGGCCGTACTGAAGGCCGGCCGCAAGATCTACGACGGGCCGCCGGAGCATTTGCAGGACGACGTCGAATTGATCAAGCTGTTTTGAGGCCTGCGGGTATCGAAAATCGTGATGAAGTCCGCCGAGTGTCGCCTCCTATCTGCGGCGGTGGCGGCTTCACTCGGCTGCAGCGAGACTCCGAACGATCGGGGACACGATCCTGCGGATCGCTCCCGACCTCGGATGCGAGCTAAATTCCACGACATCAATCGCCCGTGCCGGAAGGGAGCAAAAGGGGCTTTCCGTGCGAAGCATCGCTGGCTGGTCGATGTCGGTTGTGGGTCAACAACGGACCCACCGCCCCCGAAATCCGACTTCCGGTATTCCCCCGGTAACGGACATGCAGCGACCACTGCGGCATGTCCGGGTTGTGCCAAACTGCGACATCGGGCGCACAGGTCGCTCACAAGAAAAAACCGCCCGGAGGCGGCTCTCAAATTCACACGTGATGAATGCGCACGGCGCTACAAAGCGCCGTGCATTGCTCATCATTTTCCGGGCGGAGTGTAGGCACCGGCAACCTTGGCAGCCTTTTCCGCGATACCTTTGAATTCGCTCGGCGTCCAGGCGCGGACTGTCTCTATTTTGGACAGTGAGCCAGATGCCGATACAGCCATTCCAACGGCTACTGCATCCGATCCATCAGCGACTTCGGAGATAAGTACTACGTCGTTTGAACCTGTCGTAAAATATAGTGCTATCAGCTTGCCGCCTGCTTTTTCGATCAAAGCCTTGATAACTCCGGAGCGATCCGCGGGCTTATCAATCAGCCCCTTTGCACCGGACTGGGAATACGAGGCATAGGTGATAAACATAGGCATCTCTGTCTCCCTCTTCGAATGTGGTTGAACCTGCATTCTGGACGTGGGATTTCCACGCCTGGTCCAAGATAATCGCGGTTCATGGCGACCGTCAAACGTGGACACCAAGTCAGCTAGTTATTTCTTCGTTGTAGCTGTCTAACCTCGACATCTGGAAGTCTTTAGGGTCGGTCAATTGAAATATCTCTCACCCCTTCATTTTCATCTTGCCCATGAAATCGCGTTTTCCAAGCGGCGCCCCCTTGTGGCGGAGAATGTCGTAAGCCGTGGTCGCATGGAAAAAGAAGTTCGGCAGCGAGAACGACATCAGGAAGCCTTCCGTCGTGAACGGAAGCGCGCGGTCCCCAAGCTTGAATGTAACATCGCGGCCGACGAGCGCGTTGACAGCCTCTGGCGTCAGGACTGAGAGTTCATTGCGCGCCTCCGTCACCAGTGCCTGAAGTGCGGCATAGTCGAGGTCTGGTTTACCCGACGACGGGGCGAACACCCCGTTTTTCGCCGCCTCTATCGCACCGCGCGAATGATGTACGACCGAGACGATCTGGAAACGCAACGGCAGCATGTCAGGTGCAAGGCGCGTCTCGACGATCTCGGCCGGATCGATGCCCTTTTCGCGGAAATGTGTGAGGCTCTTCTCAAGGAAGCCGCCGACGGCGCCGAGAATCTGGAGGTAGTTTGCGACGGTTGCGTCGTAGAGCGAAAAGGCCATGGCGTAAGGTTCCCATCACTTTGTCTGTTTATGTCGCGATACAGTTCCCGGAAATTGCACGGATTGCAATCGGCAGAGAAGGAAACTGACGCACCGTCAGGCGTTGGGTGGCGGGTGAAGCCCGCATCCCGTTGCCGGTTGAGAAGCTACTCCGGGTGATGATCGACCAAGGCTGCAGCCGGAGGACATTTGGGAGCGACGGATGTCTCTTGTGGGTCAAACTCGGAAATACTCGTCACGAGCACATGTTTTCCGCTTTACGCCCGGAACGGACATCCGGCGCTCCGGCTAGGATGTCCGGTTCGGTGCCATGTGTGGACGGCTCCGGATTGGCAAGAGCTTTCTTCACGTCGCAGCATTGGTCGGTGCAGCCATGTGTTCGGCCTTTAAGCGCGGTTCACATGACCGCTGGCCATAATGCCCTCCGCGGATCAGGTCCCGGTCAAAACCGCGCATTCGACGATGCGGTGGCACTAATGGGTTGTCCTGATCGCCGGATCGACCGGCTCTGCATTACGTGCTGTTCGCCCTCCCAACCTTCACATCACGCCGGTTATCCGGCGCGATCTCGTTACCGCGCAAGCGCGACGGGTTGTTTATAACGCTCGCCCTTGGCCATCATGGCCCAGGCCATCCGCGCGATCTTGTTGGCAAGGGCGATCGCGGCGACCTTGGTCGGGCGTCGACCTAGCAACGCCGTGAGCCAGGGTTGGTGCCCGGTACCATGGATCTTGGCATAGCGGATGACGGCGAGTGCTCCGGCCACGAAAAGGCTCCGCAGATAGCGGTCCCCCTGTTTGCTGATGCTGCCGAGTAGCTGCTTGCCCCCACTTGAGTGCTGTTTGGGAACGAGCCCAATCCAGGCGGAGAAGTTACGTCCGGACCGGAAGGTTCGGGGATCGGCAACACTCGCAACCAGCGCAGTCGCGAGCATCGGGCCGACCCCAGGAATGTAATGAAGGCGCTTGCTCGTCTGGTTGGATCGATGCCAGGCCAGGATCATCCGATCGAACTCCAAAATCTGCTCCTTGAGAGCGAGCAGCTGGGTACCGAGGGCGGCAAGGCAGGCACGGGCAACCTCCGGCACCCGCTTGTCGTTCGGGTCGGCAACAACGCTTAGCAGTTCTGTGACCCCTTTGCGCCCGACTGGCGCAACAATGCCGAACTCGGCGAGGTGCGCCCGGATCGAATTAATCACCGCGGTCTGCTGCCGGATGAACAGATGGCGGGTGCGGTGAAGCGTCAGGCAGCTCTGCTGATCGGGTGTCTTGGTTGGCACGAACCGCATGTTGGCGCGGGTCACCGCCTCGCAAATGGCTTCTGCGTCAGCCATGTCGTTCTTCTGTCGCTTGACGTAGGGCTTTACGTAAGCCGGCGGCATCAATCGCACGGTATGGCCAAGTGCCTGCAGCTCGCGCGACCAATGGTGAGACGAGGCGCAAGCCTCGATGCCGACCAAGCAGGGTGGCAGCTTCTCAAAGAATGTCAGCACGTGGCGACGTTTCAACTGGCGGCGGATGACCACCTGGCCGGCGGCATCAACCCCGTGGACCTGGAAAACCGACTTGGCAATGTCGAAACCGATTGTCGTGATCGTCTGCATGATTGGCTCCTCCATATAGTGGGGGCCTTAACAGCAACCCCATTCGTGGCACTCCCGTGCCGGTGGAGGAGCCGTCCACAGCATCAAAACCGGACTAATGCACCGCAGCAAACAGGCATCGTTATTCGATCACCTCGTCGGCGCGGCCGAGTAGAGTGGGCGGCACTGATGCCGAGCGCCTTGGCGGTCTTGAGATTGATGACCAGCTCAACTTTGGTCGGCTGCTCGACCGGCAGATCGGCGGGCTTTGCCGCCTCTGAGGATTTTTCCGGTGTAGACGCCTGCCAGACGGTACGACTCCAGAATGCTTCCGCCGTAGCTTATCAGCCCCCCGGCCGCCGCGAACTGGCGAAACTCGTAGATCGCAGGCACGTGATAGCGGATCGCCGTCGCGGCCAATAATTCGGGCTGGCTGTTGAAGAACGCGTCGGCACCGATAACGAGCGCACCGGCCTGCTTTTGAAGCAAACTGGCAAAGGCGTTATCGACTTCCCCTGCGGTGCTGGCTTGCAGGACCTCAAGCTTTACCCCGAGCGCAGCGGCTGCCGCCTGTGCGACATTTATCTGTGCTCCGGAAGCCCGATTGCCGGGATTGACGAGGAGGGCGACAACGGACGCGGTCGGGATCAACGCCCGAGCCAGTTCTAAGCGTTTCGGCAACACCTCACCGGTCAATTGGGTCACCCCGGTGACGTTGCCGCCCGGCCGGTTCAGGCTTGCGACCAGCTCGAGCTCCACCGGATCGCTGCCGGTGGTGAACACAATCGGGATCGTGCTGGTTGCGCTCTTTGCCACGAGATTTGCAGGAGTGCTGGTCGCGGCGATCACCAGGACCTGGCGACGAACAAGATCGGCAGCCAATGCAGGGAGCAGGTCGTATTATTGTCCATTGGCCCAGCGATATTCGATCGCCACGTTCTGGTTCTCGACGTAGCCCGTTTCCTTCAAGCCCTGACGGAAGGAAGCCACCATGGGTCCATAGCCGTCAGGCGATGCGCCGTTCAGAAACCCGATGACCGGCATCGCCGGTTGCTGCGAATGTGCCGCGAGTGGCCATGTTGCGGCCGTGCCGCCGATAAGCGTGATGAATTCGCGTCGCTTCATGGTCACCCCCTTCATTGGCAATTCTTTGATCGATCCCGAGGCGCAGTAGAGCTGACACTGCTCAAACCGGTAACAACAGCCGAAACGTAACTTTCATTCGAAAGCTTCGCTTGCCCGAGAAAACTGCGGCTTCAAACTCGGCACTATCATCGGTATAGGTTCCGGAAAAACCGGTAGAAAATTCCTTTCCTGCAAATACCGCCGTAATAGGAGCCGGGTTGTGCTCTCGGTGGATCATTGAACCCTTCCACTTGCCCTCTGAGCAGCGGTAACTTCCGACGTGATAAAAAAACGCTGTACCCCCGTGCATGCTCCCATCGCGCAATACCGAGACGCCTGTTAAGCTGCCTTCCACGCCATCCAGTACCTTGCCAACAGTTACGTAAAGTCCGTTCCTAATCATGGTGACAGCCCTGATAGTTATTTGGACCAACGGCGGATAGCGCGGCTCCGAAACCAACAAATTCTCGCCGCCGCATGTCCGTCCCCAAGGAACATTTTGCAGCAGTTTAGCTGTCCAAATTCAACATCTGGAAGACTTCAGGCAGCCCATTCGGCGAAATATGCTCGGGGGTAGCCAATGTCGCATGTGGGTCAAGAGGCGATATCCCCGGTCTGTAAAAAAGCGCTGAGGTCGGGGCTTTGTAATCGTTGGCATTGAACACGACTTCTGCTGCGGTTCGATTTCCCCAGGCCGCCATGTCTTGTTGAACCATGGCTCCAACGGGCCGTAGAGGCGGAGGATCATGAACCAGCCCTTGCCGGGGATCGTCTGCACCCAGTTGTTTTCAAATCCGGCTGGCGCTTTCGGGCCGAAATAGACGTCCACCGAGCCGTCCGCATTGACCTTCAATGCTTTGTTTTGGCTGCTGACGCTCGGGGCCTTCTGATCCGTCTGAACCATCGACCGCGTTTGGTTGTCATACACGATGACTGACCAGAAATCTTTCACCGGCACATTGGGCGGCACGTGCATCTTGTATGTTTTTCTGCCGTCGAAGGGGTTGCCTTTCGAGTCCTGAACCGACCAAGGATACTGCGATCCTTCGCCGACCATCTTCATTTCCATGGCAGGTGTAACGCCCGTGGCGAAATAATAGTATTGGATGTAGCCATCCATGTTGGTGACGCCGGGCGCGCTCTCGAATTTGTAACCGCCGAAGAACGGCAAACGCCACGTGCTGTTCGGAAAGTAGTAGGCATCCTTGTCGCGTATCTTGAAGGCGATGGTGCGCGCCGTCACGGCACCGATATTGGCGGCGTCCGTGAGGATCCTCTTCATGCGTGCGTCAGGATTGAACGGCTTTCCTCGGACAATTCCGATCGAGGCAAAGAGGCCGAGCGTCGTCGGATCGCTTCCTGCTGTCGGCTCTTCCTGGATGACCTTGTTCAAGATTTCCCAGAAGGCATAGTCGCCGGGGGCGACGAAGGTAGACGGGATGCCCGAGGCATTCACAAACTTTATTGCCGGAGGATTGGCGGCGTCGGAGATCTGATAGATTTTCAGTTTCTCCTTGACGAGCGCGACGCCGGGCTTGGTGGAGCCTTCGACGAGGAATGCCCGGAAGAACAGCCAGTTGCCAAAAGTACTCGGGCGCAGGACGATATAACCCTCCGGCACATCGCCCTTATAGCCGGGCGGCAGAACGAGGTATTTGCCGCCTTTTCCACGGTCCTCACCTGTGATGCCCACGTCGGCGACCCAGCGATACCAAAAGTCGTTGACGCCACCCAAAACCTTGGGCGGGACTTCTACGACCAGCGGGCCCTTTTTAGTGTCGATCCAGATGAAGTTGTAGATCGTATTGTCATTCGCTGTCAGTTCTACGGTGCGGGCATCGACCAAATCTTCCCAGATAACGTCGGTCTGATTTTCGGGTCCGAACTTGCGAAGCGAATTGCGCATGCCTGCCTGATTCACGATTGGTATCGCCATGAGGTAAGCTTGCAGGGCGCGCGAACGGTCGAGGTTGTCGTAGATTTTCTCGACGGTGTCAGCCTCGGGATAGCCGTAGCGGAGTTTGAGCGTGCCGATGGAGCTTTCGATCTTGTCCGGCACGGCGATGCCCGGCGCAATCGGGGTTTCGTACTTGTACTGCTGGGCGATGGACGGCATTGCCGAAAATACAATCAACGCTAGCGTAGCAATAGTTAGCTTTAGTCTTTTCATGGCGGCAGACCTATTTCGCTCAAAGATGGTTACCTTCCGAAGGCAACTCGGTGGGGCCCAATCCTGTGATTAGCGTTGAGAGGATCGTCGCGTAGGCAAATCCGCATCCGTAGATGCTTCAATGCCGTGCTTCGCCAATCCTGCCTCCGCACGGCTGCCCCGAACTGCTTTGCTGAAGTTCGCTTTTAAATTTCGTTGTTTCGTCAGCGAGCTGCCTAAGGATCATTCGTCGCTGGGCAACGTCTGTTGAGGAAGCAAGGAGTTTGTACAGCGCTACGTTCTCGTCGCTAAAAAACCTGTTGAAGTCCATTGATCGTCTTCCTCGTGAAACGCGATACACCGGCCGCCACGCTGATTGGCACTGCGGCTAATCAGGCGGCCCCAGGCTGCGATGGTACCTGACGAGTACTACGCAGCGAGGCGAACGGCCGCGTCTTGGGCAACCTCGGTTCTTTCGCCTAATCCCCGCTCGACGACCACGACTTCGCCGCAAGCCCCGCACTCCAAGCACTGGACTTCCGGAAATCCATCCGCTTCCTGAAGCCTCTTGCGCAGCCGGAGGCTCGCTAGGCGTCGACACTTAGGACAGATCGGACTTTGACTTTGGACAGTTGCACGGAACATCGTGTTTCCATTCATTGGTGGTTTACACGCATCAATCAATCGGCAATGTGGCAGTTGCGTCTTTGGATATACGAGGGCCAAACGTGCACAAGCGGAGCTCTTTATCATTCATGACGTCAGCCAACGTAAATGCCTCCGGTTAATGCCAGCACGAATAAGAAGCCTGTACTAGCGAGCGTCACAGCATACGCTGCAAACACTCCCCAGGGCATCACTTCCTCAATCTCTGGCATCCGGATCGAGGAGGCAGTCGGGGCGTTTAGGGGTCGCGGGTTCAGCGAGGCGGGGTGAATGGCCGGAGAAGCCGTTCCCGCCTTCTGGTGATTAAGTGAGCGCCATTCGGTAGAACTCATCGAAGACGTCAATTGATCTTCGGTATGCGACGATCTGCTCTCGCTGAAGACGTTCAATTTCAAGGCCGCCTCCAATCTTCTTCCATATTCCGTGCTGCTTTGGTGCACGTAGCCTGATTGGCCGATAACAGTTAGTGCAACAGGCGGCTCTGGATAACTCGGCAGATTGCGAGCTAGTAGATTTACGAGATTAAAGCGGCCCATTGGATGGCGCCGAGGGCTACGCGCTCGTTGCGTCACTGAGCGGGTGCCCGTTATTGCGCAGCAGAGTCGGGCGGTCTGTGACTGGTAAAATGATATCAAATTCTGCGCCGCCTTCTCGGCCGGACGATGCCAGCAGCTGCCCTCCGTGGCGTTCGACAATCATCCGGCAGATGGCCAAACCCAATCCTATCCCCCGGGCTTTGGTCGTCACGAACGCGTCGAATATGCGGTCTAATTTTTTCGGATCGATTCCCGGTCCTGTATCCATCACCTTGATGACAATTCCATCGCCCTCGCGGCGTTCAGTCTTCAGGCGCAGCACGCGGTCTCCATATTTGGAGTCCATCGCTTCGATCGCATTAAAGATCAAGTTGAGAAGGACCTCCTGCAGCTGCCCCCTGTGGCCCATGACACATGGCGGTTCAGGCATGAACTCGGTGCTTGTCGTAATGTGGTGTTCTGTCAGCTCCCTCTGCATGATGTCCAGTATGCTCAAAATTATCTCGTTTACATCAATCTTCACTCGTCCCTGATCGGACGCCCGGAACAGGTCACGAATGTTGTCAAATATTTCGCTCGCGCGATGACCATCGTTGACGATCTTGTTCAGAGCCGATCGCGCCTTTTCAACATCGGGCGGCGTATGCCCCAGAGATCGCAGCGCGGTACTGGCTCTCATGACTATTGCCCCCAGCGGCTGTTTCACTTCATGTGAAACCGACGCTACTACCGCCGCCAGGTTCATTAACTTGTTGTCTCGTTCGCGCCGCAGCAATGTGTTTGAAAGGGCAAGGCGCGTGTACAATCCCGCCGTCTCGGCAAGCAATACGATCAAAACGATCGTCGAGGTGGCGAGCGAGAATAAACGGCTGAAATAAAAGCCAAGACTGAAACGGACGCTAGTAAGAGCTAGTTCGCTGATTAACCCGCAGGCAACGACCATGAGCCACAGATCGAGAACAGAACGTCTGCGTGTCCACAGAAATGCAAGCGCAACCACACACATCAACAAGTCGAAGTAGGTAACGTAAATTCCCAGTGGAGTAAGGTCCAACGAATTCAGGAAAAGGCGGGGGAGGAACGGGTCGCCCCCGATGGCTAGCCATACGAGTCCCAATACCAGACTGCTTGAGAACGCGGTACACCAGCCGATCGCAGATCGAAGCGAACCTTGGACGGTGTATGCTTCGTCCTTCAGCCAGACATACAGCAAGAGACTCGTGGGGAAGCCAAGGTGCCAGAAGATGTAAAGCCAGGCGGTGGTCTGGGGCCCAGCTCCCAGAAGGCCTTTCGGTGAAAATGCGCCCGGAAAGGTGAGCGCATGCGGAATTACAATCAGCGCAGTAAAAAGATAACCTGCGGCAAGTATCAGGAGTGCCCGCTTTCGAGAAATCGAAAAATGAGTAAACAACAGAACCGCAGTAATCAGGTCAGTGACCAATATTGTGGCATTCAAGAACGGAATGAAGGCGGCGAACCGTGGTAGCGTTCTGGATGCATACGGAGCCACGCTGGTAACGGCGACCAGTAGAACTGCAACTGCCGCGAGCGCCGATAGCTTCTGTCTGGGCGTGGGTTGAAGGTTTATTAGCCCCGCATTTGGGCCCTCGAATTCATCGGCCCATGCTAGAGCAGTCGCTGCGCTCGATGCAACCACGCTCGCCGACTGGTCCGGATTTGCCCGTTCGATCATTTGGTGGATAGTGATAAGTCGGCTGAAAGCCAAACTCGGACGAGCTCGGGCAATCCCTTGGCCGCCATCTTCTCCATGATATGCCCGCGGTGAAATTCGACGGTGCGTGGACTGATGCCGAGCTGCGCCGCGATCTCCTTGTTCGACTTCCCCGCGACCAGATGCTCAAACACTTGGTACTCGCGCGAAGTCAGCTTCCGCAGACGTTCACGAGGCGCTTCGGTATCCCCCGCTTTGATAACGCTCCTGGGATGGCTCAAAGCCGCCTCGACAGCAGCCAGGAAAATGTCTGCTTCAAACGGCTTTTCCAGAAAATCCACGGCGCCCGCCTTCATCGCGGCAACCGCCATCGATACGTCGCCGTGACCAGTGATCAACATCAGCGGCACTGTCGATCCGCTAGCTCGAAGCCGCCGCAGCAAAGTGAGACCGTCGATACCCGGCATGCGCACGTCGCTGACTATACAGCCCGAACTCGATGGTTGGGCCCCGCGCCAGCAACTCCTCGGCCCTCGTATAGGCGTGGACCGTGTGGCCGGCGTCTTCGAGCAGCTCTACGAGAGAGTCCCGCATAGCCTGGTCGTCTTCCACGACATGGATGACGCTTTTGCTGGCCAAGAACCGATGCCTCCACAGTAGCGAACGGGTCGGAGCGCTGCAGGCAGCGTACTCCGCTACCGCTTTGGCTCCAACGGCCTCTTCCGCAGTTTTTTCAATAGCAGCGCGGCTTTATGGCAAGTTTGATTTTGATCAATCAGCCCGTTGCCCAACCCGCGATGGGGCTCTGCACAAGATCGCTCTCTAGGCTATGGGCCGATCGAACCTCGCAATTCTACTAGCTCGCAATTTGCCGAGTTACTGACGTGTCGCAGCCTTGCTAAATGAACTCATGCGGGCCAGGTCGCGGGTCGGCAATGCTAGTTTGCGGGATTGTCTAAAATGGCTAACGCTATCGAAAGCTTTGTCACCGCTCAGAACATCAGTCTCTTCAGGACATTGCTAAAAACGGAAACGCATCCAGACAAACGCAGAATACTGCTTCAATTGCTTGAAAATGAATTCGTGAAGCTTCCTGAAGCTGTGAAGCGTATCGAGATGGGCAGCACGGCCAGTTTTCGATGATGTAGTTATGGTTTTCGTCAGTGTGGTATTCCCCTTTGCCGCCCACCCACACTGAACGAAAAGAGGTCGTCGAATGTTGCGTTCGACGGCCTCTTTTTCGTTGCTAGCCAGGTTGAGGCCGAGACGGATACATATCAGCAACTTCTGGCATCCTTGGAAAAACTCTCTTGCGAAACGCAGCCGGTTACATTCACGTCATTTTCAGACTTAGCCAAGGAGCTAACGAGCTTGCCTTTCGATGAGACGAAGCAATGATGCGGGCAATCCTACTCATTATGGTAGCAATCCTTTGCGCATCATGCAGGACCGACGCTCAGCTTGATCCCATCCAGACCACCCCCATTATTGACGCGGCCGAAATCAACGCTCGGGAAGATTGCCTGTATCGGGAGGTCGCCCGACTTTTGGAGCCGAAGGGGAGTCCACACGTCAGCCTTCAGAATGTTGCCGTGACCGCTACCCAATTCTGTAGCGAAGCAATTAGAACGAGGTTCCAGAGGGCCTCACTTTCAGCGCCTGACGCGCAAAATCTCGCGAGAAATGATCAAGTCAAGACAGAACACCGTGCCTTCGCCATCGGTTTGGAATTACGCGAGAGAGGGACAAATACCGGAGTGGCGGCCAATTGACTGTCTTGGACCGAGGACTATATCCATCAAGGGACGGTATGATTAGGAACGGACTTTACTTCGTTAGCTCAAAGGCACTGGACGGCGTGGAAGGTGGCGCTAACGGCGTCATGATATTACGCAACGGGACGTTGCTCGGTGGTACCGAGTTTTTCTATTTCGTCGGTACTTACACTTGTTCTGGCGGGAAATGGAAAGGTCAATTTACAAATCAAGAGCACACTCCGGCACCAATTACGCGGCCCATGGCGCGAAAGGGAACCGTAAGCATCGGATTTAGCGGTACGTATACCGATCAGGGTGCCGAAATCACTAGCGCTGCGCTTGTTGGCAAGCAAAGCATTTGAG
>CAVTNA010000065.1:0-36655 GCA_963735835.1 uncultured Alphaproteobacteria bacterium
ATGTTCGCTGATGCGTGGTGAGGAGATGCCATGGCTTCGACGGCAATACGCAGCACAAAATTTAGGGCTTCGACCGCCGATTTTTTGTTTCAAGTTTGGAGCGCCGATACCTTGATCGGTTTTTTTTCATGTTGTCCCGAAGCTGATCGAGAATGCTCTGCGCGGCGCGGCCAACTACGGCGGAAGGAAAAAACTTTGGCAGGTATAGGCGAAGTATATCCAGCGCCTCGATTAAGCTGCCGGACCATTCCTGCTCATCCTTCTTGCGGGCATTGGTGAAGTCCCCGCCGTCGATCCACGCATTCAAATACAACTGCTCAATAAAACGGTTGAAGGCGAGGTTTCCGCCTGATCCGGCGGGCCGCCCTTTTCTTCCCCAAACGTCGTTTGCTTGTCGCTCTGCCCGTAGCGAAACCGCCAGAAAATCGCTTAGCTGATCGCTTAACTGTTGGATTTGGTCTGCGAGCCTCCGATCCGATTGCCAAGGTCCCGGGGGACGATCAATGGCCTCGTTTAGGAAATCGTATGTAAACGTTTTTTCAGGATCACCGTCTGTGCTGTTCCCGGCTTCCACTACTCCTTGGAGTTCATCCGCCAGTTCATCCGCATGGGTCTTCATCTGCCTCAAGCGCTGCAAGACTGCGCGAGACGTTTTGGTACTTGTATGGAATAGTTTATGAAAATATGAGCCTCGCGAATAAGCTCGTTTATATTTCCATAAAAATGGATTTGGCTTTCTGGTTTTATTTTTGCGAGCGCTGCAAGACGCTGTAGTTCAGCGTTGGTGGGGAAACGGGGCGACTGACTAGCCGTTTGCGGGTCCCCGGCTTTTGCAGCGGCCCCCCCGACCGGGGACTCCCCTTTTGGAATTTGATTTTGGTGCCGGAGGCGACCGCTGTAACCTTGATCTACGAGAAGCTGAAACACGCTTCATAGCGTTGCCTCGCCAATGGACTGGCCTTTCAAGATGCGCTTTGTCGGGGATGCTGCATAGAACCCATCCGATGCGGGCCTGACTACAGCGCCAATAATTGGCGGTATTTCCGTCGGTATCTGCGTTTTCATACGAATATAAGCCATTGATATTTATACATTATCTGTCACTCTTGTGACAGATAGTTCCCCAGCCAGACCATCAACCCCTATCAATGCCTTGATCTCAATCCGTCTTTTCAGCTCCGCTATATCCCATCAAGACGCGATGAGAGCGAGAGTGGAGCGATGAAGCATCTCAGGAAACAGGGACGGCTCCGGGGAGTTCTTCGCTCGGTCGGCATATCCCTGATCGTGACGATTGCGACTTTGGCTGCCGTGGAACTCTTTCTCCGCGTTGCCGACTTCCGAGAGTTGCGGGAGGGCGTGAGCGAGCGTTCGCTGAGCTATCGCTATGATGCGGAACTTGGATGGGCCCCGGCGCCGGGCTCGAGCTCGATTGTCGCAAACGCACGTACGATCCATGCTCAACACAACAGCCTCGGTCTGCGCGACATCGAGTTCAGTCTCGATGCCAGACCAACAATCATGTTCTTGGGAGATTTATTCGTTTGGGGGCTGGATGCAGAAGCCGATGAGCGCTTCACCGAGCTACTGAGAGCGCGCATCTCCAGCCACAAGATTGTCGCTGCAGGTGTTTCGGGATACGGCACCGACCAGGAGTATCTCTTGCTGCAGCGGCTATGGCCGAAGATTTAGCCCGCCGTCGTCGTGCTCATTTTTTGCACGCAGAACGACCGATTGGATAACAGCACCAATATCCGGTACGAGGGCTATCAAAAGCCCTACTTCACGCTTGCCCCGGATGGTTCGCTGGTACTGGAGGGACAGCCGGTTCCCAAATCCCGCCTGCAGTACATCAAGGAGGATTGGCTGGTGCGCCATTTATGGCTCGCTCGGCTTGTGTCGGCGGTCTACCTCAAGATCGAGCATCCGGTGCTTTATGTGCCGGACCCGACGGAGCGCCTTGTCGGCAAACTGCGTGACTTCGTGCAGGCGAATGGCGGCAAGTTTCTCGTTGGCCTGCAATACCGCGATCCCGCCCTCATGCAGTATCTTCAAGTCAACCGCATCCCTTTTGTCACCTTCGATGGCGCCGCATTTTATCCGGGCGACGCCGCAGGCTCGCATTGGACGCCGGACGGCCACAGGCTTGTCGCGGAGCGCATTCTTGGCCTGCTGTCTGAAAACAATATTGTCACGGCGGGCATCCGTTCCCCGGATTGATCACGCGACTTGAATGCCGATCGGCCTCCTACTTCGCATTCGCCGGCGCGTGCACATGCCACAGATCCGCGCGCCAGTGCAGCACGATCGCCAGCATCAGCGCCAGACCGGTGGCCGCGTAGAGCGTGGCGGTGACGGCAAACCCGATTTCGCCGATCAGGCTTCCGGCGGCCAAAAGGCCCAGCGGAAGGCTGTAGATCGCCAGCATGCGCACGCCCATCACCCGGCCACGGAAATGCTCGCTCGCGGTTCGCATCAGGATCACCGCGATCGAGATCATGGTAAGACTTTGCGCGAAGCCCGCCAGCACCAGGCAGGCAATCGCGGCCGGCATGCTCTGCATTTGCGCAAACACCAGAAGTGCCGCGTACCACATCACTGTCGCGCCGATCATCAGCCGCGCAACCCGGATGCCGCCGATCAGGCTGAGCGCGATCGACCCGACCAGCGAACCGCCGGCGAAACTGGCCGACAGATAGCCAAGTCCGGTCTGGTTGGTGCCGTAGATCTCGCGGGCGATATAGGGCAGCAATCCGTTGGACAGCGGGTACGCGGTCAGGTTGGCGAGAAACGCGATCCAGATCGCCGCGCGCATTCGCGGCGTGGTCCAGACATAGCTGATGCCCTCCTTGAGGTCGCGCATCGGCGAGCGCCGCAGCGCGCTGTCCGCCGCCGCATCGACCGGGTGCGGCTTTGACGGCGCCACGACGCAGAGGGTGAGCGCGGTACTGACGACATAGAGGCCGACGATCGCCATATAGGCCGGCCCCATGCCGAGCGCGGCGAACAACCCGGCGCCGCTCAGCGCTCCCGCGATTCGCGCGGTGTCCATCGTGGTTCGCGAAATGCTGATCGCGCCGATCAACTGATCATGCGGCATGATGGTGGCGACCAGCGCGCCGCGCACGCCGAGATCCGACGGCCGCACCAGGCCCATGATCGCCACGATGATGAGGACGTAGAGCGGGGTCAAATAACCCGTCAGCGCCAGCGTCATCAGCGTGGCCGCAAGCACCGCATAGGTCGCGCGCATCATGGCGAGCAGATCGCGGTGGCCGATGCGGTCGCCCGACCACGCCGAACATCGGCGCGATCAGCGTGCCGATGTAGGTGAGCGAGGCAAACAGGGTCAGCAGCACGACCGATCCGGTCTCGACCAGCACATACCAGCCGAGAATGAGCGTCTCCATCTCGAACGCCCACGATGTGAGCAGGTCGGCGGGCCACTGGAAACGATAATTCCTGTAACGGAAGGGTGCGAGCGCGGAAGGCCGCGCCAACCCGCTCAAAACCCGATGCCGCGATTCATCGCGTTCCACCCCTGCCCTGTTTCTTCTTGTCTTAAGGAGACCTGTCTCCGATGGAAATTGCTTCCTTGAGCTGGGCACAGCGTAGCGTTGATATCCCATGTGTCAATTACGCCACAGCTTCGCGGTCAATCCGTCCAAGCGCATGCAGATGAGACGCGAGCATCAAGCACTGAGGTCGCCGATACGCGAACGGCCCTTCCGTTGCGGGGTTGGTAAACCAGACGTTAAGCGGCGGCCAGGCTCGGCGGACGGCAGCCGGAAAACATCGGTTTTCCAGCAGAATCCGCCAATGCCTGATAGCCGGGAGCCGTCGGGCGGAGCGACGTCCAGACCGAGATAGCGCGGATTTAACGCATCGGAGACCGCCCGGGTTTAACCGTTTCTCCAGCCACCGCCTGCATAGTGCTCGCCCTGACCCAATTCATGACATGCCAGGTTCAACCACAGTGACATCCTTCGGACGTGTGATTTCGGTGCGCGGATCCCTCGCCCGGGTCGGGCTTCTGGCGGCGAGCCAGATGGCCGTCTCGGAGGTGAGGGCCACCGTCGGCCGGTTCGTCAGCATCCGCTGCGCCAATTCCACCATCGTCGCCATGATCACGGAAGTGTCCTGCGAGGACCTGCCGACCTCCGACAATTACATCGCCAGCGCCTCGGTCGATCTGCTCGGCGAAATCCTCGGCGGTCCGGACCGCCCCAAATTTCAGCGCGGCGTCACCAACTATCCGACCATCGGCGATGCCGTCGACCTCATCACCAATCAGGAGCTTCGCACGGTTTACGC
Source organism: uncultured Alphaproteobacteria bacterium (assembly GCA_963735835.1). GTDB lineage: Bacteria > Pseudomonadota > Alphaproteobacteria > Rhizobiales > Xanthobacteraceae > Bradyrhizobium. The sequence goes on from CAVTNA010000065.1 coordinate 4,315, forward strand.
GCCGATCGGATCGGACCAGATCAATGTCGGCACCCTGCAGCAGGATCCGTCCGTCATCGCCTATGTCGATGTCGAGGAGATGCTCTCCAAGCACTTCGCGGTGCTCGGCTCGACCGGCGTCGGCAAATCGAGCGGCGTGTCGCTGCTGCTGAACGAGATTCTCAAGTCGCGGCCGAATTTGCGGATCTTCCTGCTCGACGTTCACAACGAGTACGGCCGCTGTTTCGGCGACCGCTCGCTGGTTCTCAACCCGCGCAATCTGAAGCTGCCGTTCTGGCTGTTCAATTTCGAAGAGATCGTCGACGTGTTGTTCGCCGGCCGGCCCGGCGTGCCCGAGGAACTCGACATCCTCGCCGAAGTCATTCCGATGGCGAAGGGAATCTATACCCAGTACCAGAACGCCGACCGCGTCGGCCTGAAGCGCATCGATCCCAAGGCGATCGGCTATACCGTCGATACGCCGGTGCCCTATCGCCTGGTCGATCTGATCTCGCTGATCGACGAACGCATGGGCAAGCTGGAAAACCGCTCCTCGCGCATCATCTATCACAAGCTGATTTCGCGCATCGAGACCGTGCGCAACGATCCGCGCTACGCCTTCATGTTCGACAACGCCAATGTCGGCGGCGACACCATGGCGGAAGTCATCAGCCATCTGTTCCGGCTGCCGGCCAACGGCAGGCCGATGACCATCATGCAGCTCGCCGGCTTCCCCGCCGAAGTCGTCGATTCCGTGGTGTCGGTGCTGTGCCGCATGGCGTTCGATTTCGGGCTGTGGAGCGACGGCGTCTCGCCGCTGCTGTTCGTCTGCGAGGAGGCCCACCGCTACGCCTCCGCCGACCGCAACATCGGTTTCGGGCCGACCCGCAAGGCGGTCTCGCGCATCGCCAAGGAAGGCCGCAAATACGGCGTCTATCTCGGCCTCGTCACGCAGCGTCCCGCCGAACTCGACGCCACCATCATTTCCCAGTGCAACACGCTGTTTGCGATGCGGCTTGCCAACGATCGCGACCAGGCGCTGCTGCGCTCGGCGGTCTCGGACGCCGCGGCCAACCTGCTGTCGTTCGTGCCCTCGCTCGGCACCCGCGAAGTGCTGGCCTTCGGCGAAGGCGTCGCGCTTCCGACCCGGCTGCGCTTCAAGGAAGTGCCGGTGCATCAATTGCCGCGCAGCGAAGCCACGATTTCGACGGTGCCGTCGGTCGCCGCCGGCCACGACATGCATTTCGTCAGCGCCGTGCTGGAGCGCTGGCGCGGAGCCACCTCGCATCGCGACGTTCCCAACGATCCCACCGTCAACGAACGCCCGGCGCCACGCGCGGCCCTGGTGGAAGCGCCGATGCTGCAGCCATCGATGGGGCTCGATCCCGACCGCTTTTCGCTGCTGAAAAAGCCGCTGCGCTGACGCTCCAGGGTCGATCTCTCAACGTCGTCCCGGCGAAAGCCGGGACCCATAACCACAGGCAGCAGCGGTAGCGCGAAGCCGTCGAACAGCGTCTTTCAAAACGGGGGCCGCGGCTTATGGGTCCCCGAGTTCGAGGGGACGACGCGGGTGTGAATTCAGATTCAATCTGTCAAACGAGCAGCAGGACACGCGCTTCGCGATCTCGCCGCGCGTTTCGCGCGAGTTTTGCCATTAACTTCCCGCCCTCTCGAAAAGAGGGCGCAGGGAATGCCGGGCGCCCGATGCGCCCCGCGGTCTCGTGTGCAAAATGCTTTAAAAAAACGCACACGAGCATACAGGTCACACCGGAATCACCCGGCATTCCCCGCGCAATGGTTTTAACGGTTTCCTTCGAGCTCTCCCCGGCGACCGGGCTTTCTTGCCACCGTCGTCCGCGCTCCTTAGCGCGAACTTGACGCCAGCATCGGGGCGTCAGGACCACACGACTTCGCCGTCCGCAACCCGTCTACGCCAAAGGCTTCGCCGGGCTGAGTGCCAGTCCGCCGAAGCTTCAGCGAAGGCGGAGAAAGCACCCTCGTCTTTGGCACCCCTTGCGTCCACCGCATCCCGCCCCGCGGCCGTGACGATCGCGTGTCGCCCCTCCCAAGGGACAGGACGGCTGCGAATATAGAAGTGATTTGGGTCTTCGGAAAATCAGAATATTTTTCCGGAAGGGGCTGGACAGCCCTTCTGCAAAACAGCCCGTCGGGCAAATCACCCTGTAGGCCGTCGGGCGCGCCCAACCCAGGAAGTGGATTCATAAGGGCGGACCCGGATGCGGTCTGCTGCCAGTTTGACAAAGGCGAGGTAATTTGTCGTGGCGGGGGATGTTACGCCGACACTTCGGTTCGGTCGATCACTTCGACGCAGCGCCGTGATTTCAGCACTTTGGCTGCTGCGGCTTCGCGGTCTCGCCCGGTCATCCAATTCAGAACGGATACGAAGATGCCGAAAGGATTGGCCTACGTCACCTTAACGTTCCAGAAAAGCGGTCCGCTGAATTTGAGGATATCCCGGACGTTCTTTCGAAAAGCGGTCGGCTGGACCCATTCCCCCCACGGAATGTAAGCGACTTCGCTGAGAGCCAGCTTCTGGATCTCATCGGCGATCTGCTTCCGTTTCGTTTCATCGGTCGCGCGCACCCAGTCGGTGTTGAGCTTTTCTAGTTGCGGGACGTTTGGCCAGCCAAACCAGGCATTCGGGCCCGCGCCCGATAGTGCAAAGTGAACGGCGGGATTGATGACGTCCGCGCCATGAAACCAAGTAAAGAGCAGGTTCCCCCCCCTTTGTCGGGTGGCTCTTTACGCGCCCGTACGATCAGGTACGTTGACCAATCCATCGACTTGAGGATCACCCTGAAGCCGATGAACTCGAGCCGCTGGCGCGTTACGAAGGCGGCGGCATTCAGATGCGGTCGGTCGAGGATTTGCAGTAGTACTATTGGCGTGCCGTCGTAGCCGGACTCCTTCACGAGCTGGATTGCCTTCGTGAGGTTGTGCTGCATCATCGGCTCGGCGCCGACCGTCGTCGCATAAGGGCCGCCGCAAGCGTATACCGAATGGCAAGTTCGGTAATATTTCGCCAGGCCAACAGACAGATAGAGATATGCCTCCTGGTCCATACTGTGAAGCAAGGCCTCGCGCGCCTTCCTGTTGTTGAATGGCGGGTGGAGAAAGTTTGGCCTGAGCCAGCCTTGCTGCCAAAGCGGATCGATGAGAAAAGTCCGCAGATCTGGATTCTGTTCAATCTTGGGGATGAAATCCAGCGGCGGCTCCTGCCACCAATCCACTTCACCCGCGGCAAGGTCTTCCGCAGCGTCCCAGGGATCGGCGATGTACCTCCAGACTACCTTATCAAGGTACACCTTCTTGCCGCCAGTCGATCCGCTTGGAGGCTCATCGCGCGGCACATAGTCGCCATTGCGCAAGTATTCAGCTCGCTCGCCCGGTTGCCATTCTTCCCTCGCAAACTTGAATGGGCCCGAGCCGATCACCTCCTTGATCGGCTCCTCAGGCGAGGTAGACGCGATTCGGGCCGGCATCATGAAGGGCACGTTTGGCCCACTTTTTCCTAACGCCCCGAGCACCGGGCCGAAGGGCTCAACGAGGTCGAGCGTGAACGTTTTGTTGTCAACAGGTGTAATCTTCCCGGTATGCGCCATAAGAAGTTGGCCGAAGCGATCCTTTTTTCCCCACCGCTTCAACAACTCGACACAGTCTTCGGATAGGACCGATTTTCCGTCATGCCATCGGAGTTCATCGCGCAGCGTGAATGAATATTTCAAGCCGTCCGGGGACACGGTCGTCCGCTCGACCATTTGCGGTTTGATCTGCAGGTTCTCGTCTGTGCCGAACAGAGTGTCGTAAACGAGAAAGCTGTGATTGCGCGCAATGTAGGCGGTCGTCCAAACGGGATCGAGAGTTTTCAGATCGGCTTCAGCCACCAAGCGAAGAGTCTGCCGGTTCTGCGCATGGACCGCAGGCGCGCCCAGTGTCATCGCGGCAGCGGCCCCAGCCGCACCACGCATCGCCTGCCGGCGAGTGATACGGTCCATATTCAAGTCCCTCCAATGCCGGGGGTCACTCGGTTTTGTAAACTATCGCAAAGGCTGGCCTTCGCCAACGGGTGTGTCTCTTGTTGGCACCAACGGACATGCCAAACCCTGCGCTCCCGGCGCGCTGTAGGGCTTTCCAATGGCCTCGCCGCTGACGCCTGCCGGTCGGAACGTGCTTGCTATTTCCCCCAACGATTTGCGGCGCTAAGCTTCGCAAGCTCAGAAGAGGGGGACTTTTCCGATGGGCGACGCCAGATGCAGTTGCGGTGCAGTCACGGTCTCACTTCCAGAAGAACCATCCAAGATAGTCGTTGCTTGTCATTGCGTCGACTGCCAGCGCCGGACCGGCGCGCCGTTCGGTGTAGGCGCCTATTACCCCGCTAAGCTTGTCACCATCTCGGGAACCTCAAGAGAGTTCACGCACGCCGCCGCAAGCGGCGGGAAAATCCATAACTATTTTTGCCCACAGTGCGGCTCAACAGTCTATTGGAAACTCAGCAATCTGCCCACGCTGATCGCCGTTGCGGTCGGCACGATGGCGGACCCAAAATATCCAGCCCCGGTCATATCAGTTTTTGAGCAGTCGAAACATGACTGGGTTCAAATTGATGGTGCCGTTGAACACTTCCGGCAAAGCAGCCTCCCAAAAATTTCAAACTGAGACATTACCCAAACGCCAGACACAAAGTCCATTGAAACCCCGCAGCACAGCAAGGCGAGGCCGGGCTGCTTACTGCGCGGTCAGCTACAACTACGATCCCGTCTTCAACAAGCCGACGCAGATTGTTGATCCACTCGGTTTGGTCATGTCAAGGAATTACGACGGCGCCCCTTGCGTCCACCGCATCCCGCCCCGCGGCCATGACGATCGCGTGTCGCCCCTCCCAAGGGATAGGACGGCTGCGAATGTAGGAGTGATTTGGGCTTTCGGAAAATCAGAATATTTTTCTGGAAGGGGCTGGACAGCGCTTCTGCCAAACAGCCCGTCGGGCAAATCAGGCGCCAGGCCGTGCGGCTTCTTTGAATTCAGGCGGAATGACGAATTCCGCGTTGGGAAAAATATGGCGACCCGAAAGGGGCTACATGGAATTTTGGCGAGATTCGAAGCCGCGTGCCGTTGCAGACTAAACAATGGCCTGAAAGTCCGATAATGGCTTGCTGCGCTGGTGAAATCGGAAGAGATCGCTATGCTTGAGCCATACCGATAGACATGGTGGGTAGGATGTCCAAATACATTGCGGCTGTTGTGCAGGCGGGTTCCTATCCCGATGAGCCGCTGAAATCCGCCGCCAAAGCCGCCGACATGATCCGGGAGGCGGCCTCCCGCGGTGCCCGTCTCGCGGTCTTCCCGGAAGCCTTCATCGGGGGCTATCCAAAAGGCGCCTCGTTCGGAGCTCCCATCGGACTACGCAAGCCTGAGGGACGCGAGGCGTTTCGCCGCTACTACGAGGCCGCCGTCGACCTCGATGGCGAGGCCGTGAAGACAATCGCTGCGGCGACCGCCGACACTGGCATGTTTGCAGTCGTTGGCTGCGTTGAGCGCGACGGCGGCACGCTCTATTGCACAGTGCTGTTCTTTGATGGCGCGCAGGGCCTGATCGGTAAGCACCGCAAGCTGATGCCGACTGCGGGCGAGCGGCTGATCTGGGGTTTCGGGGATGGATCGACCATGCCGGTATTTGATACACCTCTGGGTCGCGTAGGAGCCGTCATCTGCTGGGAGAACTACATGCCGATGCTGCGCATGCACATGTTTTCCCAGGGAATCTCCATTTATTGTGCGCCGACCGCGGACCATCGCGAAACTTGGCTGCCATCTATGCAGCACATCGCCCTCGAAGGGCGATGCTTCGTGTTGACAGCATGCCAATATCTGAAGCGAAGCATGTATTCAGATATTCACGAATCCGCGCTTGGCGACGACCCGGATACGATAATGATGCGCGGCGGTAGCGCTATCATCGATCCGCTCGGGCGCGTGCTTGCGGGTCCGGATTTTGCCGGTGAGACGATCCTCTACGCTGAAATTGATCTCGAGCAAATCGCTCGCGGCAAGTTCGACTTCGACGCTACCGGGCACTATGCGCGGCCGGATATCTTTCAACTCATCGTTGACGATCGGCCGAAGCGCGCGGTGTCCAACATGGGCGAATTATTGCACGGAGCTCCGGGTCCGAGTTTCGTCGTGAAATAGGGGCCTGTTGGCGGATGGCGTGTAGTTCGGGGCCCAAGGGGCGTTTCCGGCAGCTCCTCGGTCCACAGCAGATTGCTGTTCAGGCAAACAGGCGATAGGCTGCCGACAGCACAAACTCGGACCCGGTGACATGCCCGAAGACCGCGTGGACCGCAGGCTGGCGGCGATTTTCGCCGGCGACATTGCCGGCTATAGCCGGCTGATGGGCGTCGATGAGGAAGGCACGCTGCGCCAGCTCAAGGCGCACCGTAAGGAACTCGTCGATCCCAAGATCACCGAACATCGCGGCCGAATCGTCAAAACGACGGGCGATGGAATGCTGGTGGAATTCGTGAGCGTGGTCGACGCTGTCCGTTGCGCCGTCGATATCCAGCGCGGCATGGTCGAGCGCAACGCCGAGGTGCCGGCGGACAAGCGCATCGAATTCCGCATCGGCATCAATGTCGGCGACATCATTTTCGACGGCGACGACATTTTCGGCGACGGCGTCAATGTGGCGGCGCGTCTGGAGGCGCTGGCCGATCCCGGCGGCATCATGGTTTCGGGCGTCGTGCACGATCAAGTACGCGATAAGCTCAGCTTTGGTTTCGAGGACATGGGAGAGCAGGCGGTCAAGAACATCGTACGCCCGATCGGCGTGCACCGCGTTCAATTGGCCGAGCAAGTTGCGCCAGGCAAATCGGCGACTGCCGCGGCAAGATGGAGCGGACGGCCTCCGATCGGCCGTCCCTCGCCGTGCTTCCGTTCGTCAATATGAGCGGCGATGCCGAGCAGGAGTATTTCGCCGACGGCATCACCGAAGACATTATCACGGCTCTGTCGAAGCTGCGCTGGTTCTTCGTCATCGCCCGCAATTCGTCGTTCATCTACAAAGGAAAAGCAGTCGACGTGAAGCGCGTCGCACGCGAACTCGGCGTTCGCTACGTGCTCGAAGGTAGTGTTCGCAAGAGTGGCAACCGCGTGCGGATCACCGCCCAGCTAATCGACGCGGCGACCGGCAATCATATTTGGGCGGAACGCTATGACGGTGAGTTAAACGACATTTTCGATCTACAAGACCAAGTGACAACGCGCGTGGTGGGTGCGATCGCGCCGAAGCTGGAACAGGTCGAGATTGAACGCGCCAAGCGCAAGCCGACCGAGAGTCTCGATGCATACGACCACTATCTGCGCGGCATGGCTAGCCTTCATCAATGGACCAAAGAATCCAGCGATGAGGCGCTTCGGCTATTTTACAGGGCTATCGAGTTGGACCCTGGGTTTGCGTCGGCATACGGCATGGCTGCTTGGGGTTTCGTCTTGCGGAAGGCGAATAGGTGGATGGCCGACCGTGCTCAAGAGATCGCCGAAGCGGCACGGCTCGCCCGTCGGGCGGTGGATTTGGGGGCGGATGACGCCACGGCACTATCAGGAGCAGGTTATGCGCTCGTCTTTGTTGCGCACGATCTCGATAACGGGTCAGCCATTCTTGATCGAGCGCTCGCGCTCAATCCCAATCACGCTGGGGCATTGATTAACAGCGGATGGACAAAAGCCTTTCTCGGCGAACCGGATATGGCCATCAAGCATGTGACCGATGCCATGCGCTTGAGCCCGCTCGATCCAATGAGTTTCCGAGCACTGGGCGCGGTCGCACTCGCTCATTTCGTTGCTGGTCGCTATGACGAGGCGTCGTTGTGGGCCGAAAAGGCACTGCAGGAGCGGGCGAATTTTCTCCCCGCAATACGCGATCTAGCGGCGTCCAGAGCGCTCGCGGGTCGGGATAGCGAAGCGCAAGCAGCAATGGCACGCTTGCGCGAAATCGCCCCCGCAATGCGAGTTTCCACTGTCAAAGAATGGCAACCATTTCGTCGACCTGACGACCTCGCAAGGCTAGAGGATGGCCTGCGTAAGGCGGGCTTGCCGGAATGATGAGGGGCTGAACTTAACGTCGAGCTGTTTGAAGTCTGCCTTTTAGCAGACACTGGCCTGCAAGGAATTAGTTACGAAAAGGCTCTCCCGGCGCCCTGTCGAGAGGCGGGTGAGGATGGGCTAGCCCAATTGTACCCGGCGGCGCTTCGTTGGTGGCGCGTGTTGTGTCGACACCTCGAAAGGTCGTGACGAACGCCACGATCAAAACGACTGTCAGGGCGACGGCGTAGACCGTTACTGCATTGCGGTGGCTGTTCTGGTCGATATCCATGACACGAACCCTCCTCCGCTGACGCGTTAACGACGGGATGGCCGGGCTGGTTCCGACCATGCAGGAGCCCTGGGAGGGGCCAAGTTGGTCCATGCCTAACTGATGAGGCCCATAGGCCGCTCCCGGGAACGCCGTTCGTATGTTAGCCGCTACGCTGGTGCCCGAACATTGCAGCAGCGGTCACTGCGGCGAACTTTGCAGGTGGAGTCATCTTGTCTCCTCTGCTTCAGGCCAGCCTCATTGTTGGCCATAATCCAAGGTGTGGAGTGCTGCCCGGCCTGTCAAGGACTCCACTACCGCTGAGCCTGGAGAGGGATGCCGCAAAGTTCTGGCAGCCATCATTTCGCGGCCCCTTCTTTCCGGTCAAGGTTACTTACCCTTCAATTTGGGGAATGCCCGTCAAAGCCGTGGTGTGATCCCTCGCCGCCACTGTAGCTCCGCCAATTGTCAGGATTATCTTTGTCTGGCTTGACCTTCGTGCCTTGACGAAATGCAAAGCCAATAAATCCGACAAGGCCGATCAGAGCGAAAAGCGGTTCTATCCAATTCGGGAACATTGGCCCCTCCTCGGTCAGTGTGAGAATCACTACGCACTCAAATCATCTGGCACATCGCCGGACTTTCGCAATACACTCGCATCGCGGAATGTCGACTAGACCGCGATCGTTCCGGCTAATGGAACCCGAAACTAAAGCACGGTCCCGCCTGGTAGTGGAGGCTGGGGACGGTCCCTCTGGCCTGTCGGGCGATCCGCCAGGCTGATCAAAGCCATCTGGCGCGCTAAGCGGCCGAACCGACGAACTGATCGAGTAGCCAAGATCGGTCATTGCGAAGATCGAGCCAATCGCCACGAAAGCGGCCTAGCCATTCCTTCAGCCTGCCTTGCGCCGATGCCGCCATCGACTATGGTCCGGGGCCGCACCCGCCGTATCCGCCGGAACCACCCCATGACCCAGCCCGTTGCAAAACGCTTCCCGACGCCCGCCGTCGACAGCCTGCCGCAGGATATCCGCAACCGCCTGCTCGCGGTGCAGGAGAAATCCGGCTTCGTGCCGAACGTATTCCTGACGCTGGCGTACCGGCCCGACGAATTCCGCGCGTTCTTTGCCTATCACGATGCGCTGATGGAAAGGGATGGCGGCCTCTCCAAGGCCGAGCGCGAGATGATCGTGGTCGCGACCAGCAGCGCCAACCAGTGCCACTATTGCGTGATCGCGCACGGCGCCATCCTGCGCATCCGCGCCAAGAACCCGCAGATCGCGGACCAGATCGCCGTCAATTACCGCAAAGCCGATATCACGCCGCGCCAGCGCGCCATGCTCGACTTCGCGATGAAGGTGAGCACCGGGGCGCAGGGGATTTCGGAAAATGATTTTGCCGAGATCGCCAGCCACGGCTTTTCCAACGACGACATCTGGGATATCGCCGCGATCGCGGCGTTCTTCGCGCTGTCGAACCGGATGGCCAACGTCACCGCGATGCGCCCGAACGACGAGTTTTATCTGATGGGGCGGGTGCCGAAATAGGCTTTCCGCTTGCGATGGCCGCCCTAATCGTCCGACGCCGGACCGCACCAGCCGGGCAAATAGACCGCGTCCTTGCCTTTCGCCAGCGCCAGCGCCTTCTCGACGGATTTGCCGAAATTGGCTTCCACGCTCTTGCGTGTCAGCCTGCGGCGCAGGAAATCCGCCCACAGGAATTCACTGAACGGCGTCGTATCCTTGGCGAAGCCGCCGACCCGCCGCAATTCGCCGGCGAGGCTGCGGAACGGATCGTCCTTGAGGTCCGCGATCGTCTTCGGAATGTCCTTGAAGCGCCGGCGCTCGCCCTTGGCGTCGTAGGGATAGGCCCATCGGTGATTGTCCAGCACGCCCCAGAACGCTTCACGATCCACCATGGTGAGGTCGGCGATGATGGTGACGAGAATGTCCTTCACCCCTTCCTCATGGAGCGCGAGCGCCAGATGATGATGGTCGATCACGTAGTGGCGCTTGTCGGGTCCCAGAACCACCGGGATCGTATGCCTGCCCAGAAACTCGCCCTGCTTTTTCGTCGATTTGTGCTTGCGCCAGTTCTCCCGCATGCGCTTGCGCTTTTCCTTGACCTCGATCATTCCGACGGTCATCTGGGTCGGGCGCAGCGAGAGGATCGGAATCGGGTGAAGGATCGGTTCGCGCGTATTCGCCGTCATGATATGGACCCCTTGTCTGACCGTCAAAAATCCCGCTGAAATTGGCGCGATTATGCCATGATGGCGCGGGCGATCAAATGCCCTTGCCCGTGCCCTCGAGAGATCCGGAAAGATGGCCAATAGCCGGAGCCAGCGAACATCGAAGCCACGGATCGTCCGGCTCGGCGGCCGCGAAGTCATCGCCGAGGGCCTTCATCTCAGTTTCTGGGCGGACATCAGCCATCGCAGCATGACCGCCTCATGGCCGGCGTTTATCGGCGGAGCCGCGCTGGTGTTCGTCGCCTTCAACGCGGTTTTCGCATGCTTCTACTGGATCGGAGACCAGCCGATCTCGAACGTGCCCGGCGGCGCCTATATCGACTATCTCTACTTCAGCATCGAGACGCTTTCGACCGCCGGCTACGGCGACATGCACCCGCAGACCCACTACGGACATTTCGTCGCCGCAGTGGAGCTGTTCACGGGTATCTTCTCGATGTCGTTGATGACCGGCCTGATCTTTGCGCGATTCTCGCGTCCGAACGCGAGGCTGCTGTTCGCCGACCATCCCGTCGTTTCAAGCCATGAGGGCAAGCCGACCCTGATGGTTCGCTTCGTCAACGAGCGTCACAACATCATCGGCAACGCCGCCGCGCGGCTGTGGTTGCTCAGGGATGAAGTGAGCCTGGAGGGCGGTTCGTTCCGGCGGTTCTACGAGCTGTCACTGGTGCGAAACGAGCATCCCGCGCTGGCACTGAGCTGGACGCTCTACCACGTCCTCGATGAAGCGGAGCCCGCTCCACGCGCTCAATGCCGACGATCTCGAAGCATCCGGGGTCTCGCTGGTGCTGGTGGTGTCCGGATACGATGTGGTTGCGGCGCAAACCGTTCACGCGCGCAAATCCTACGATCATTCCGACATTCGTTTCGGGCAGCGCTACGCCGATATTCTCGACACCACCGAGGATGGCCGGCTCAGAATCGACTACGGCAGGTTCCATGAGACCGTGGAGGGGTAGATTACCGCATCGATGCCATGTCAACATTTGGCGTGAGACGGAGCGGCCGACGTGTTAAATAGCATCAGGATTACCCGGAGCTGGCAGCCGTGAAAACCCAGCAGCCTATCGCGTCGGACGACGAGCATCGCGTGCTCAAATTCCGGCCGCGCACCCTGGCGCATCCGCCGGGCCGGCCGCAGCGGGAGGATGCCGGGCAAGCGCCGAACGATCCGTCACGCCATGAGCAAGCCCGGGACGAACCGGACGATTTTCGCCATCGCATGCTGGCGAACATTGCGGCCTTCGCCTTTACCGTCGCGCTGACGGCGGTCGGAATATGGCTCGCCATGAGCATTGCGGACCTGCGCAAGACCCAGGATTGCGTGCTGATGGGACGGCGCGATTGCGCGCGCATTTCCACCCCGAATTTCTAAGCATTTCGGGCCTGAATTGGGCTTTTCGGCTCTCGAACCCACCCGCCATTGCCCGCCTCCATTGAACTCAGGGCGTCGCTCCGTTATACGGGCACTCGACTCCGGCCGGGGGACAGGGCATTTCCGGGGCACCGCGCCCATCCCGCATGCCGCTTCGACATTTATCTCCAATATATCAAAGGCTTAGTGATGTCCGATACATTCGATCAGATCGCCACGATTATCGCTGAAACCTGCGACATTCCGCGCGACACGATCACGCCCGAAAGCCACGCCATCGACGATCTCGGCATCGACAGCCTCGATTTTCTCGACATCGCCTTTGCCATCGACAAGGCGTTCGGGATCAAGATGCCGCTCGAGAAGTGGACCCAGGAGGTCAATGACGGCAAGGCGACCACCGAACAGTATTTCGTGCTGAAGAACCTCTGCCGCCCGCATCGACGAACTGGTCGCGGCCAAGAACGCGGGCGCCTAATCGCCCGCCATGCAACTTGATACTTTCCAGCTGATTGACCGCATCGTCGACCTCAACCTCGACGAGAAGACGATCACGGTCGAGGCCCAGGTTCCCGAGCATCACAGCATCTTCGAGGGACACTTTCCGGGCTTTCCGATCATGCCCGGCGTGTTGCTGACCGAAGCGATGGCGCAGAGTTCCGGCTGGCTGTTGCTCGGCGTGATGAAGTTCGAGCGCATGCCGTTCCTGGCGATGGTGAAGGAAGCCAAGATGCGGGGTTTCGTCAGTCCCGGTCAGCTGCTGACGATCGAAGCGAAGATCGAGCACGAAGGCTCGGGCTTTGCCGTCACCTCGGCAAAGGCGCGCGTCGGCACCGAGTTGAAGTGCAGCGCCGACCTCACCTTCCGCCATATCCCCTTCCCCGATCCGGCGTTGCGCGTCCACATGGACGCGATGGCCGACAAGATCGGCTTTCCGCTGCAGGCGATGACGCAATGACCGAGCCGAAGGAAGCCTGGATCACCGGCATCGGTATCGTGTCCTCGCTCGGCGAAGGGCTCGATGCGCATTGGGACGCGCTCAATGCCGGCCGCATCAATGTCGACGAAAAGCGCTTTGCACCCTACATCGTTCACCCGCTGGCGCCGGTCAGTTTCGACGCGCAGATCCCGAAAAAAGGCGACCAGCGCCAGATGGAAGCCTGGCAGCGCATCGGCACCTATGCCGCCGGACTCGCGCTGGATTCCGCCGGCGTCAAGGGCAACCAGGAAATCCTCGGCCGCATGGACATGATCGTCGCGGCCGGCGGCGGCGAGCGCGATGTCGCGGTCGACATGGCTATTCTCAACGCCTACGTCAAGGGCAATGCCGGTCCCGGCTTTCTCAACGAACGGCTGATGAACGATCTGCGGCCGACGCTGTTTCTGACGCAGCTCTCCAACCTGCTCGCCGGCAATATCGCCATCGTCCATGGCGTCTCCGGCAACGTCGCGCACCTTCATGGGCGAGGAAGCCGCGAGCATCGATGCGGCGCGGATCGCGCTGGCGCGGATCGAATCGGGCCAAAGCGACATCGCGCTCGTCGGCGCGGCCCACAATGGCGAGCGGACGGATCTGCTGATGCTCTACGAGTTCGGCGACTTCAATCTGAAGGACAAATTCGCGCCGGTATGGGCGCAAGGACAAGCACAGCGGCTTCGCGCTCGGTTCGGCCGGTGTTTTCCTGGTGATCGAATCCAGGGAGCACGCGGAGGCGCGCGGCGCCAGGCCTTACGCCAGGCTGACCAGCGTGGTCGCCGACCTGGCGCAACGCAAGCAGCCCGGCGCGGTGACGAGATCGCTGGAAGCGCTGTGGTCGAAGCTCGGCGTCGGCGGCGACAAGGGGCGCTCATTACCGGCGCGACCGGCGTCGAGCCTGTCACGTCGGAGGAAAAGGCGTTCCTGAGCGCAGCACCCCGGCCTTGCGGTGCGCGCGACCGGGACGATGTTCGGCCACACGCTGGAGACGCAATTTCCGCTCGGCCTTGCGCTGGCGGCGCTTTCGATCTCGCGCGGCGCGCTGTTTCCGCCCAACGATCCCGACCGGGCTGGAGGTTGAAATGTCCGGAGCGCCGACCCAGATTGTCGTCGTCGGGGCCGGCCACTGGCAGGGCGAGGGCATGGCCCTGGTCGAGGCAGTCAAGTAAACACATCGCGCGGGATTCGACGGGGGAAATCATGACAGCACCACGCGACAAATTCGGCAGACCGATCGTCGTCGTTACCGGCATGGGCGTCGTCACGTCGCTCGGCGCCGGCAAGACCGACAACTGGGCGAAGCTGACCGCGGGCGAGTCCGGCATCCGGACCGTGACGCGTTTTCCGATCGACGGTTTGAAGTCGACGATGGCCGGAACCGTCGATTTTGTGACCGTCGAGCCCTTCTCGTCGACCGGCCTGACCGAGCGGCTCGCCGATATCGCCACCGAGGAAGCCCTCGAGCAGGTCAGGCATCGGCAGCAAGGGCGATTTTCCCGGACCGCTGTTTCTCGCGGTCGCGCCGGTCGAGCTCGAGTGGCCGCAGCGGATCGAGGTCGGTCACGCCGTCGGCAAGCCGGACTTCGACATCAACGATGTCCTGACGATCAGCGGCGGCGGAAGGTTAGCGCGATATCATCATCGTTTCATGTTCGGCTCGGTGGCGGGCCATCTTGCCGAGAAGTTCGGCACCAAGGGATCGCCGATTTCGCTGTCGACCGCCTGCGCGTCCGGCGCCACCGCGATCCAGCTCGGCGTCGAGGCGATCCGCCGCGGCGAAACCGACGCCGCGCTGTGCGTGGCCACCGACGGCTCGGTCAATCCGGAAGCCATGATCCGGTTTTCGCTGCTGTCGGCGCTGTCGACCCAGAACGATCCGCCCCAGGCTGCCTCCAAACCGTTTTCGAAGAACCGTGACGGTTTCGTCATGGCGGAAGGCGCCGGCGCGCTGGTGCTGGAAAGCTACGATGCCGCCGATCGCGCGCGGCGCGACCGATCCTCGGCGTCGTCGCCGGCTGCGGCGAACTGACCAACTCGTTTCACCGCACCCGCTCGAGCCCCGACGGCAAGCCGATCATCGGCTGCGTGCGCAAGACACTGGCCGATGCCGGCATGACGCCGGAGCAGATCGACCACATCAACGCGCACGGCACCGCGACGCCGGAAAACGACAAGATGGAATATCTCGGCATCTCCGCGGTGTTCGGCGAGCGCGCCAAGAAGATTCCGGTGTCGTCCAACAAGTCGATGGTCGGCCATACCATCTCCGCGGCCGGCGCGGTCGAGGCGATCTTCTCGCTGCTGACGCTGGAGCATCAGCGGATTCCGCCGACCATCAATTACGAAATTCCGGATCCGGCGATTCCCTTCGACGTGGTTCCCAACAAGGCGCGCGACGCCCGCGTCACCGCCGTGATGTCGAATTCGTTCGGCTTCGGCGGCCAGAACGCCTCGCTGATCCTGACGCGCGAACCGGTCTAGCCGGCTAGCGCTTGTCCGCGATGAACCGCCTGCTCCTTCGCACCAGAGCTCGCATTCGCGACGCCGCCAAGCCGCTCGGCGAAGCCGCGGTCGGCGCGCTGACGATCGGCCTGCTGCGCACCACGCGCTATTTCGATCCGATCAAGACCGCCAATCTGTTCGGCCGCATCACGCGCTTCATTGGCCGCAGGTTGCGCGAGGATCGAGATCGGCCGCGCCAATCTCAAGGCCGCCTTTCCGGAAAAATCTCCCGAAGAGATCGAGACCATTCTGGCCGGGGTCTGGGACAATCTCGGTCGCGTCGGCGCCGAATTCGCCCATCTCGACCACATCTGGGACTACGACCCCGATCATCCCGAAAAGAACAGCCGCATCGAATTCGAGCCGCGAACCAAGGAATTGTTCGATCAGCTCAGGGATGACGGCAAACCGGCGTTGATTTTCACGAGCCATCTCGGCAGTTGGGAACTGCCGGCACTCGGCGCCGTCGCGCACGGGCTCGATGCCGCGATCCTGTACCGGCGACCGAACATCGAGTCGGCCGACCGCGCCATCGAGCGGATACGCGCGGTCAATATGGGTACGCTGATTCCGGCCGGCCGCGACGCGCCGCTCAGGCTTGCGGAGGCCCTGCACAACGGCCAGCACGTCGCGATGCTGGTCGACCAGTACCTGACCAACGGCGTCGAGGTGACGTTCTTCGGCCGCAAGACCAGGGCCAATCCGATGCTGGCCCGGCTGTTGCGGCAGATCGAGTGTCCGATCCATGGCGTGCGGATCATCCGCCTGCCCGGCCATCGGTTTCGCGCCGAACTGTCCGAGGAAGTGAAGCCGGTGCGCGATGCCTCCGGCCAGATCGACATCCAGGGAACGATGCAGGCGGTCACCTCGGTGGTCGAGGGCTGGATTCGCGAATATCCGGATCAGTGGCTGTGGCTGCATCGCCGCTGGCGGTGAGTGTTGACCTCATGGTGAGCGAGCGCGTCTTCCGCGCGTCTCGAACCATGAAGGCATCGCGGCCCGTGTCGGCCTCCTTCGGGACGGCGCTTCGCGCCTCCTCGGGATGACGGGAAAGATTATCGTCCCGTCTTCACCCTGGTCCACAGCCGGTTGATGATGCGCTGCGTGGCCGGATCGCGCGCGGTGATCACGAACAGCTTTTTCAGCGTCGCGTCGTCGGGATAGATGTTCCTGTCGTTGAGAATTTTGGGATCGACCAGCTTCTGGCTCGCCAGATTGCCGTTGGCGTAGGACAGAAAATCGGAATTCTTTGCCGCGACTCGGGCCGGTAGAGATAGTTGATCAGCTCATAGGCCTCGCTGACATTCTTGGCATCGGCGGGAATCGCGAGATTGTCGAAGAACATCTGCGCGCCCTCCTTCGGGATGGCATAGCCGATCTCGATGTCGTTCTTCGCCTCCGCGGCGCGGCTTCGCGCCTGCATGATGTCGCCCGACCAGCCCACCACGAAGCAAATCTCGCCGGTGGCCAGTGCGCTCAGATATTCCGATGAATGAAACTTGCGGACATAGGGCCTGATCTTGAGGACGAGGTCGGCGGCCTTTTCGAGGTCGGCCGGTTTGGTCGAATTGGGATCGAGCCCGAGATAGCCCAGCGCGGCGGGAAAGATATCGTCGGCGGAATCCAGCATGTGAATGCCGCAATCCCTGAACTTCGCCAGATTTTCCGGCTTGAAGACGATATCCCAGCTGTCGATCCTGACGTCGGGACCGAGAATTTTCTGCGCCATCTTGACGTTGTAGCCGATGCCGGTCGTGCCCCACATGTAATTGGCGGCGAATTGATTGCCGGGGTCGTAGATGGCGAGCTGTTTGGTCACCACCGGCCAGGCGTTGGCAAGGTTCGGCAGCTTCGACTTGTCGAGCTTCTGGAACACATCGGCCCTGATCTGGCGCTGCAGGAAATAGGCGGTGGGAACGACGACGTCATAGCCCGATTTTCCCGCCAGCAGCCGCGTCTCCAGCGTCTCATTGGCGTCGAACGTATCGTAGACGACCTTGATGCCGGTTTCCCGGGTGAAGTCCTCCAGCACCCCCGGCGCCATGTAGTTCGACCAGTTGTAGAAATTGACGGTGCGCTGCTCGGCCTGCGCCGGCGGCGACAGCACCGCAAGCAGCCGCGGCGATCGCGACCACAGATCGAATTTGAGGGCAGCTCCGGTCGCGCATCTCCTGCCTTTCTATCGGCGGTGCACCGCGTCGGACAGACGCTCCAGCGCGGTGTCGAGGGTTGCATCCTTCTTGGCGAAACAAAAACGCACGACCGAGGTCACGGCATCCTTCTCATAGAAGGCCGACACCGGGATCGCCGCCACCTTGTAGTCGGTCACGATGCGCTTGCAGAACGCCTCGTCGGTCTCGTTGAGACCGAGCGGCGAAAGGTCGACGGTGAGGAAATAGGTGCCCTGCGACCGCAGTACCGGAAAGCCGATGCTCTCCAGGCCGCTGGTCAGACGGTCGCGGCTGCGCGCCAGATCCTTGCGCATGTCGTGGAAATAGTCTGCCGGCTTGCCGAGCCCGTAGGCGACCGCGACCTGAAGATTGGGCGCGGTGGTGAAGGTGAGAAACTGGTGCACCTTGGCGGCGACGCGCAGCAGCGGCGGCGCCGCGCAGACAAAGCCGATCTTCCAGCCCGTCAGCGAAAAAATCTTGCCGGCGGAGCCGACCTTGATGGTGCGCTCGCGCATTCCCGGAATGGTAATCAGCGGAATATGTTCGCGGCCGTCGAAGATCACGTGCTCCCAGACCTCGTCGCAGATCGCGATCGTATCGAATTCCTGACAGAACCGCGCCAGCAGTTCGAGGTCCTCGCGCGGATAGACGACGGCGGCCGGATTGAGCGGATTGTTGAACAGAACGGCCTTGGTCTTGTGGTTGAAGACGCCGCGCAGCGCCTCCTCGGTCAGCCGCCAGTGCGGCGGCTCGAGGCGCACCAGACGCGGTATGCCGCCGGCCTGGCGAATGATCGGGAGATAGGAATCGTACACCGGCTGGAACACCACGACCTCGTCGCCGGGCTCGACCACGGCGAGGATCGCCGATGTCAGCGCTTCGGTGCCGCCTGATGTCACCATCACCTCGGTCATGGGATCGAGGCTGAGGCCGTGCCAGCGCCCGTAATGGGCCGCTATCGCCTGCCGCAATTCCGGAATGCCCATCATCGACGGGTATTGGTTGTAGCCGTCCATGACCGCATCGGCCGCGGCGCGGCGAAT
Organism: uncultured Alphaproteobacteria bacterium; assembly: GCA_963735835.1. GTDB lineage: Bacteria > Pseudomonadota > Alphaproteobacteria > Rhizobiales > Xanthobacteraceae > Bradyrhizobium. Next base: position 22,983 of record CAVTNA010000065.1, read on the forward strand.
GTCCTCGGGTCCGGGATCGTCCGGAAAACCCTGGCCAAGATTGATGGCGTTGTTGTCGCGCGCGAGCTGCGACATGGCCTCGAAGATCGTGACCGGCAGATCGGCAAAGACCTTGTTCATGGACGTCATGGCAGCGGTCAGCCGCCGGTCTTGGTCGGCAATCCCGCGGCCTTCCAGGCCAGCATGCCGCCCGCGAGGTGCTTGTCGTAGGCAAGACCTGCGGCCTGGGCGGCGAGCGAGGCCGTTACCGATCTCTTCCCGGAGCGGCAGGCAAACACCACCTGCTCTTGCCGGGATCCGGAATGGTCTTGGGGTCGAAGCTCGACAGCGGAACGACGACGGCGCCCGGATAGGCCTCCACGGCCACTTCGTTCGGCTCGCGGACGTCGACCAGAAGATAGCGTCCCTCGGCCATGCCCTTCGAGACATCTTCCGGCGTCAAATCCTGCACCGTGATGGTCCGCCACTCAAATCCTCCCAACGATTGGTAAAGCGCGAATTTGGCAACGGATGCCGGTTGGCCGCGCTCCGGCGCCAACCTCGCCTCTCGCGCGGCGAAAATCAAGCGCCGGAAGGCAGTTTGGAAACACCGGGGGATCAGACGGTAACCTGCGTTCCCACCTCGACCACCCGGCCGCTCGGAATCTGGAAATAGTCGGTGGCGTCGTTGGCGGTGCGGCTGAGCGCGATGAACAGATGATCCTGCCAGCGCGGCATGCCGGAATGCGCGGCCGGCTTGAGCGCGCGCCGCGACAGGAAGAACGACGTCGACATGATATCGAATTGCCAGCCCAGCTTTCGCGCGATCGCCAGCGCCTTCGGCACGTTGGGCGATTCCATGAATCCAAACCGCAGCGTGACCTTGGAGAAGGTCTTGCTGATCTCCTCCAGCCTGACCCGCTCGGCCGGGTCGATCCGCGGCGTCGGCGCGGTTTCGATGGTGAGAATGACGTTCTTCTCGTGCAGCACCTTGTAGTGCTTGAGGCTGTGCATCAGCGCCGTCGGGCGCGCTGACGGGATCGCTGGTCAGGAATACGGCGGTGCCGGAAACCCGCTGCGGCGGCCGCTTTTCCAGCATCGCCACCAGCTCGGCCAGCGGAAACTCGAGCTTGCGCGACTTCTCGAACAGCAGCCTGCTGCCGCGCCGCCAGGTGTACATCAGCAGCATCACCACGGCGCCGAGCGCCAGCGGCACCCAGCCGCCCTCGAATCACTTTCAGGAGGTTGGCCGCGAGAAAGGTGAGATCGAGAAACAGGAATGGCGCAATCAGCGCCGCGGCCGCGAAAGGCGACCATCTCCAGACCCGCCAGATCACGACAAAACCCATCATCCCGGTGACCACCATGGTCCCGGTGACGGAAATGCCGTAGGCCGACGCCAGCGCGCTCGAGGAACGGAACATCAACACCAGCAGCATCACGGCGATCAGCAGCAGCATGTTGATGCGCGGGATATAGATCTGGCCGGAATGAGCTTCCGATGTATGACGGATTTCAAATCTCGGCAGCAGGCCGAGCTGGATGGCCTGACGCGTCAGCGAATAGGCGCCGGTGATCACGGCCTGACTCGCGATCACGGTCGCCACCGTGGCGAGAGCGACCATCGGAATCAAGGCCCAATCCGGAAACATCAGGAAGAACGGGTTCTCGACCGCCTTGGGGTCGGCGATGACGAGCGCGCCCTGCCCCAGATAGTTCAGCGCCAGCGACGGCAGCACAATAAAGAGCCAGGCGGTCTGGATCGGCCGTTTGCCGAAATGCCCGAGGTCGGCATAGAGCGCCTCGGCGCCGGTGACGGCGAGAAACACCGCGCCGAGCGTGACGAAGCCGATGATGCCGTGATGGAGCATGAACGAGACGGCATAGAGCGGATTCAGCGCAAGCAGGATTTCGGGATGTTGCATGATCGGGGAAATCGCCGCGATCGCGATGACGGCGAACCAGATACACATCACCGGCCCGAAGAAGGCTGGCGACGCGCGCCGTGCCGCGCGACTGGGCGGCGAACAGCACCAGCAGGATGAGCACCGTCAGCGGCACGACATACGGTTCGAACGCCGCGGTGACGAGCTTGATACCTTCGATGGCCGAAAGCACCGACAGCGCCGGCGTGATCACCGCGTCGCCATAGAACAGCGCGCCGCTGATAATCCCGAGCAGCACGATGGCGCCGGCGCCGTGGCTGACCGCGCGTTGCGCCAGCGCCATCAGCGCCAGCGTTCCACCCTCGCCGTGGTTATCCGCGCGCAGCAGGATCAACACATATTTCAGCGTCACCACGATGATCAGCGCCCACAGGATCAGCGACACGACGCCGAGCACCGCCTGCGGAGTAACGACGCCCGAGGGCCCGCTGGCCGCGACGACGGCTTGGCGCAGCGCGTAAAGCGGACTGGTGCCGATGTCGCCGTAGACGACCCCGATGCTGCCGATCAGCAGCGCCTTGAAGCCGGCGGTGGAATGGGCGTCGCCATGCCCATTGGCCGCCGCCGTTTCCGGGGCGGGAACTACAACATCGCTGGTCATGGGAGCGGAGGCCTCAAAATGCTTCACTGCACAATAGCAAAGCGAGGGCGGCTTATAGTCCTGCGCTTGGAGCATAGCCTAGCCTGATTTTGGGGCCACGCCATGCAAAAATGCATATACCCCTAGATGGTAACCTGGGTCCCGACTTCAACCACCCGCCCGGTCGGAATCTGGAAATAGTCGGTGGCGTCGTTGGCCGACCGGGTCAGCGCGATGAACAGGTGGTCCTGCCAAAGCGGCATTCCCGACTGCGCCGACGGCTTCAGCGAGCGCCGCGAGACGAAAAACGATGTCGCCATGATGTCGAACTGCCAGCCGAGCTTGCGCGCGATCACCAGCGCCTTGGGAACGTTCGGCGATTCCATGAAACCGAAGCGCAGCCGGACGGTCGCAAACTTGTCGCTGATCTTCTCCATCCGGACCCGCTCGGCCGCGTCGACCCGCGGCGTCTGCGCGGTTTCGATGGTCAGGATCACGTTGTGCTCGTGCAGCACCTTGTTGTGCTTGAGATTATGCAACAGCGCCGTCGGCACGAAACTGGGGTCGCTGGTCAGAAATACCGCGGTGCCCTTGACGATGTGAGGCGGGCGCTTTTCGAGGCTCTTGATCAGATCCGTCAGCGGAACTTCGATGCGCCGGGTTTTCAGGATGAGGATCGCCGAGCCCCGGCGCCAGGTCCAGATCATCACCGCCATGGCAAAACCAAACAGCAGCGGCACCCATGCGCCTTCAAGCAGTTTCAAAAGATTGGCGCTGAAGAACGTCATGTCGACGACGACAAACGGCACAATCAGCGCCGCGGCGGCGGCCGCACGCCAATTCCACAATTTCCAGATCACCACGAAACCCATGATGCCGTCGGCCACCATGGTCGTGGAGACGGCGATGCCGTAGGCGGAGGCCAGTTCGCTCGAGGTGCGGAACAGAAGTACCAGCAGCAATACGCCGATCAGCAGCAGCCTGTTCACGCGTGGCAGATAGATCTGCCCGGCATGCGTCTCCGAGGTGTAGCGGACCTCGAAACGCGGCAACAGGCCGAGTTGCACCGCCTGGCGGGTCAGCGAATACGCCCCGGTGATCACCGCCTGGCTCGCGATCACCGTCGCCGCGGTCGCCAGCCCCACCAGCGGCAACAGCAATATCTCCGGCACCATCCGATAAAAGGAATTTTCAATCGCCGCCGGATTGGACAGCACCAGCGCGCCCTGGCCGAAGTAATTGATCAAAAGCGAAGGCAACACGAAATAGAGCCATCCGGCCTGGATCGGCTTGCGTCCGAAATGGCCGAGATCGGCATAGAGCGCCTCGCCGCCGGTCACGGCGAGAAAAACCGCGCCCAGCGTCACCATTCCGATCGTTCCGTGCGAGAGCAGGAAATGAATGCCGTACCACGGATTGATCGCGGCCAGCACCGTCGGGTCGTCGCTGATATGAATGAGGCCCATCACCGCCAGGGTTGCGAACCAGACAACCATGACCGGGCCAAAGGCCGATGCGACCCGCGCGGTGCCGCTGCTCTGAACCGCGAACAGCACGACCAGGATGAAAACCGTCAGCGGCACCACAAAATGCTCAAGCGCCGGCGTTGCGAGCTTGAGACCTTCGACCGCGGACAGAACCGAAATCGCCGGCGTGATCATGGAATCGCCGATGAACATCGAAGCACCGATGACGCCCAGCGCCAGCAATGGCCAGCTTCTCCGGCCCAAAGCGCGCTGGCCCAGCGCCATCAGCGAAAGCGTGCCGCCCTCGCCGTTATTGTCGGCGCGCAGCAGCAGCAGAACATATTTCGCGGTGACGACGACAAAAAGCGCCCACAGGATCAGCGACAGAACGCCAAGCACAATCGCGCGCGTGATCGGCTGGCCCTCGGCGGCCGCGGTGGCAGCCACGCGAAACGCATACAGCGGCGATGTACCGATATCGCCGAAGACCACGCCGATACTTCCCAGCGTCAGGGCCCAAAAGCCAGTCGTGACCGGCCCGTCATGGGCTTCGGTTGATGTGACGCTGACGGTCATGATGCTGGAAAAACGCTCTGTCGGTTGATTTGATCCGGCCGCTATCGACGCTTTCCTGGAAAGCCTGTCAACCGGCCGACCATAGCACTGCGGACAGCGCCGCACGTCTCCACAAAGCCACAGCGGCCCCAATTGTGGGGGTAATATAGTATTCAGGCCGATTACGGCTTCAGGTCGGGCGGCAGCGGCGGATCTTCGCGCATCAGCGTGATGGTCACGCGACGGTTGGCCGACAGCGAGGGATCGTCGGGAAACAGCGGCTGGGTATCGGCCTTGCCGGAGACCGCAAAAATGTGAGCCGACGGCAGTCCTTCCCGTTCGAGAATCTGGCGCACCGCATTGGCCCGATCCGCCGACAGATCGAACGCACCATAGTCGCTTCGCGCCGACACGAAACCCGCCGCGGTGTGACCGACGATGGAGATTCGCAGCGGCGTCGCCTTGAGCGGAATGGCAAGTTTCTCGATCAGCCGGCGCGTGCGGTCGTACGGCACCTTGGAGCCGTCGGGAAACATCGAGCGGCCGTCCTGGTCGATGATTTCCAGATTGAGGCCCTGGCTGGTCTCCTCGAACATGATGTGCTTCGAGATTTCGGTCAGTTCCGGCATGTCCTGCAACGCCTGCCGCAATGAAGCCGAGGCCAGCGCGAATTCGCGGTCGACTTTCAGGCGGGCGCCCTGGGCGGCGCTCCGCTCCTTTTCATCCGGGGTCGGCGTGTTGGATGCTTCCTCCGGCGGAATGTGCGCGGCGTTCTTCAGCTTCGCCCGCGTCGGCAGGCCATCGGATTCGATAATGCCGGAATAGCGCGCCTCGCTCTGCACACCGAAGGCATCGCGCATCGAGCCGGCGACGATCTTGAGCTTGTTGTTGTCCATGGTGGAGAACGCGACGAGCATCACAAAGAAGCTCATCATCAGCCCCATCAGGTCGGCGAAGGACACGTACCAGCCGTGCCCTCCTCCATGCCCAGCGCCGCGTTTTTTCTTGGCCATTGTTTGCTTCCCGGACCGACGTGACCAGCCCGATCAGGCCGGGACCGGTTCGCCTTCTTCGTGGCGGTGTTTTTCCGGCAAGTAAGCCAGCAGCATTTCCCGGACCAGCGTCGGGCTCTTGGAATCCCGGATCATCAGAATGCCGTCGATGATCAGCGTGCGATTGGTCTCCTCGTCGAGCAGCTTGCCATGCAGCTTGTCGGCGATCGGCAGGCAGAACAGGTTCGCGATCACCGCGCCGTAAAGCGTCGCCAGCAAGGCGGTCGCCATGAACGGGCCGAGCTTGGAAGGATCGGTCATGTTGGCGAACATCTGAACCATGCCGATCAAGGTGCCGACCATGCCGAACGCCGGCGTGCAGTCGCCGATGGCGCGGTAGATTTTCCCGCCCTCGTCGAGATGCATCAGAAAATTGTCGCGGTCCCGTTCGAGATTGTCGCGGATGAATTCGAGATCGTAGCCGTCGGCGACGTAGCGAATTCCCTTGGCCAGGAAGGGTTCGTCGGTCTCGACCTTTTCCAGGCCGACCGGTCCCTGCTTGCGCGCGATTTCCGCGATGCGGGCAAGTTCGTCGACCAGATCGCGCGCCGACAGCCGGCTCATCGTGAAGGCAAATTTCGCTCCCAGCGGCACGCCATGCAGAATCGCGCTGAGCGGAAACCGGATCATGGTGGCGGCGATCGATCCGCCGACGACGATGATGACCGCATGCTCGCTGATGAACATGTGAATATCGCCGCCCATGAGCATTATCACCGACACGACAACGATGCCGAACACGAGCCCAACGCTCGTCATGATATCCATGGGAGACTCCAACGCGTACGCGAACTACCGGCCATTCTGGACGGTGGCGCGGCCCATCCGGGGCCGCGCAACAAGAACCCTACGGACGCGCCATTAAAGACGCGTAAAGGTTAAGCCGATTGGCGTTGCAACGGACAAATCGGCACGGCCGCGAGGCCCGATCTAAACACTCTGCTAACCATAACGCGGGCTCACGCCCGGCAGCCGAAACCAGGACATGGCGCAGGGATCGGGGAGACGTTCGACCGCGTCAGGCCGCCGGCAGCCCCGCAAGTTCGAGGCTAAGCGTGCGCAGCCGCTTGCGGGCCGCCGCGTCATAGGCCTGCGGATTGGCTTGCGCCTGCTGCATGCCGTTGAAGAACAGCCCGCTCTTGTCTGCGACATCGTCGCCGACAGCCAGATGCAAGATCGCCTCGCCGCCCTGCTCCACCGTGGAGATCGGCGTGATGCCGCCGGCCCGCACCATCGTGGTGTTCATATAGGTCGCAGGGTGCAGCGCGTTTACCGTTACACCTGATCCCTTCAACTCCTCGGCGAGATCGATCGTGAACATGATCTGGCAAAGCTTGCTCTGCGCATAGGCGCGGCCGCCGCTGTAGCCCCTGGTCATCATCACATCGTCGAAATCGATCGGATGCTGGCCCAGCGAAGCCACGTTGACGATTCGCGCCGGCGCGCTCGCCTTCAGGAGCGGCAGCAGAAGATGAGCGAGCAGGAAGCCGGAGAGGTAGTTGACGGCAAACCGCAGTTCGTATCCGTCCGCGCTGGTCCGCCGCTCGGGTCCCTCGTTCTGCGATCCGATCCCGGCATTGCTGATGAAGAGGTCGAGCCGCTTGTGATCGGCGAGGACTGCTTCCGCAAGCCGCCGCGTGTCGGCCAGCGAGGACAGATCCGCCTGATAGAAGACGGGTTCACGGCCGCCCGCCCGCCTGATCTCATCGGCAAGCGCCCTGGCCCGCGCCTTGTCGCGGCCATGGATCAGGACCGTCGCGCCGCTGGAGGCGAGTCTGGCGGCGACATAACGGCCGACGCCGTCGGTCGAACCCGTGACCAGCACCGTCTTGCCGTCCATTTTCATCTCGACGCTCTCTCCAAACCCGTCAATGGATCTCGGCCGACCGGGCCAGCGCCTCTTTCAGTTTTTCCAGCGTGAAGTCCTTGCTGCGGGCGATTTCGAGAATGGGCGTCTCGCGACGGCCGCAGAGTTCGGCGGCATCCGGCACTTTCGCGGCGACATCTATTGGAATCACCACGGCGCCGTGACGATCGGCGTGAATGAGGTCGCCGGAGCGCACCGTCATTCCGGCGACGCGAACTTCGCCGCCAAAATTCTCGGCGTGAACGTAGGCGTGCGACGGGCCGATCGAGCCGGCGAGCGCCTGGAATCCAGGCGCCCATTGCGCGATGTCGCGGATCGATCCGTCGGTGACGACGCCGATACAGCCGAGCGCCTTGTGCACCGAACTTTGAACCTCGCCCCAGAACGCGCCGAATCCCACATCAGGGCCGTCGATATCCTGGATGACGTTGATGCGCGGACCCGGCCCGGTGCCGACATATTCGTAATAGGCGATCCGCCGCTTCTGCTGTTCGGCGGCCGAAAGGCCGGAAGCAAGCACCGAGCGGATCGTCGTCGTGCGCGCATAGCCGACGATCGGCGGCAGATCGGGGAACGGACACACCAGCGGCTTGGTCGTATAGCCGACCAGACGACGCGCCGGCGCGACGATTTCCAGCGCGTTGCAGATCGTCGGCGTGTCATAGCGCGAAAGCGCCTCGAGAAGTGAGGCAGGCAGCGGCGCTTTGGTGGAATCCGTCACGGCGTTTTCTCCGGAAATTCAGGGGCTGGCCATTTTTGAAGGCCACTGGTCAGCGATATAGCCGAGATTGGGTTCGAACCCAACTCGGTGATCGCTCATGGCAGATATCCAGCGCGTTTTCGAGCGAAAGGCCGCTTCAGTTCAACCGGGCCGGCCGGTCGTCCTGTTGCGGCTCGGAGACCACGGATGCGAATGGCGGCGCCGGATTGGCCGGCGTGACATCGGCGGGCGTCGTCACGGCCGATGCCGCGGCCTTGCGCTGATGGTCGCGATAGGACTTCCATCCGGCCGGCAGGCTGAGCAGGTAAAGCACCGTACCCGCCGGACAGAATGTACCAGGGATAGCCGATCAGAAGCGCGATGAAGAAAATCACCGAGACGAAAACCGGCAGCACCATTTCCGGCGGCACCCGCATCCGCACGGTCTTGCCGGAAAACACCGGCAGCCGCGAAACCATCAGGAATCCGATCAGCAGCGTATAGAGCGCCGTCAGCAGCGCCGGCGGTTTCGGCAGGCCGAGGAATGCCAGATAGATCGGCAGCAGCACGGTGATCGCGCCGGCGGGCGCCGGGACGCCGGTGAAGTAATTCGCCGCAAACGCGGGCTTGTTCGGATCGTCCATGGTGGCGTTGAAACGCGCCAGCCGCAGGCCGCCGCTGATCGCGAAAACCATCGCCGCGATCCAGCCGCCATTGTGCAGCTCGTGCAACTGCCAGAAATACAGGATCAGGCCCGGCGCCACGCCGAAATTGACGAAATCCGCGAGGCTGTCGAGTTCCGCCCCGAATTTCGACTGGCCCTTGATCATGCGCGCGACGCGGCCGTCGATGCCATCGAGCACGGCTGCGAACACGATCGCCGCCACCGCCAGCTCCATCCGCCCTTCCGTGGACAGCCGGATCGCGGTCAGCCCGGCGCAGATCGCGAGCAAGGTGATGACGTTGGGCACCAGCATCCGCACCGGGATCGGGCGAAACCGGCGGCGGCGCATTTCCGGAGATCTGGGATCGATCGGCAGTTCCATGGCGCTCATACATATAGCAAGCCCGGGTCCGCTCCGCCATTGCGGCGGCCGGCCAGCCGGTTGACCGCCTGATGTGGTTAATCCGCGCGGAAGGTCCGGCCGCTGTCGCTGACCCTGAGATCGGCCAGAATGGTCTCCCCGGCCACCGCGGTCTGACCTTCCGAGACCAGCGATTTGGTGCCTTCGGGCAGGTAGACGTCGAGGCGCGATCCAAAACGTATCAGTCCGAACCGCTCGCCGGCGCCGATCGATTGCCCTTCGCGAACGAACGACACGATCCGCCGCGCCACCAGGCCCGCGATCTGGATCACGCCGATGCGCCCCTGCGGCGTGGAGATCACCAGCGAGTTGCGTTCGTTGTCCTCGCTCGCCTTGTCCAGTTCGGCATTGATGAAGGTGCCCGGCCGATACGCGATGCGGTCGATCCGCCCGGCCACCGGACTGCGGTTCACGTGGCAGTTGAACACGCTCATGAAGATCGAGATGCGCGGCAGCGGCCTGTCGCCGAGACCGAGTTCGGCCGGCGGCAATACCTGCGTCACCATCGAGATGCGCCCGTCGGCCGGCGCCACCACGATGCCCTCGCGCACCGGCGTCACCCGCACCGGATCGCGGAAGAACAGCGCGCACCAGACCGTCAGCAAGGTGCCGATCCATCCCAGCGGCGACCAGATCCAGAACAGGATCAGGCTGGCCAGCGCAAAGCGCGCCGATGAACGGATAGCCCTCGGGATGGACCGGCGGAATTTGCGCGCGGATGGAATTGGTGATGGACATCGGGATTCACTGTCGTCTGTTCCCCTCACCTCTTGTGGGAGAGGGTATTGCACTTCGGTCATTCCGCCGCGGCCGGGGTCACCAGCGCATCGTCGACCGGCGGCGGGATGCGGTTCGGCGCCTCGTTGTCGTCGGCAATCCGCGCCAGCCTCTCGCGCGCCTCCTGAGCCTCGCGCTGCCGGTTCCACATACTGGCATAAAGTCCGCCGCTTGCCAAAAGCTGGGAATGCGTTCCACGCTCGGCGATACGGCCCTGATCCAGCACGATGATTTCGTCGGCGCCGACGATCGTGGACAGCCGGTGCGCGATCACCAGCGAGGTGCGGTTGCGCGACACCTTCTCCAGCGCATCCTGGATTTCCTGCTCGGTGTGGCTGTCGAGCGCCGAGGTCGCCTCGTCGAGCACCAGGATCGGCGGCGCCTTGAGAACCGTGCGCGCGATGGCGACGCGCTGCTTCTCGCCGCCTGATAATTTCAGGCCGCGCTCGCCGACCTGGGTCTCGTACCCCTTCGGCGACATTTTGATGAAACCGTCGATTTGCGCCAGCTGCGCGGCCTGTTCGACCTCGGCATCGCTGGCGTCCCAGCGGCCGTAGCGAATGTTGTAGCGGATGGTGTCGTTGAACAGCACGGTGTCCTGCGGCACCATGCCGATCGAGGCCCGCAGCGACGACTGCGTGACGTTGCGGATATCCTGGCCATCGATCAGGATCCTGCCGCCGAGACGTCGTAGAGCCGAAACAGCAGCCGCGAGATGGTCGATTTGCCGGCGCCCGACGGTCCGACGATCGCGACCGTCTTGCCGGCCGGCACCTCGAAACTGAGACCCTTGAGGATCGGACGCTCGGGATCGTAGGAGAACCGCACATCGTCGAAGCGCACATTGCCCGATGTGACCTCCAGCGGCCGGGCGCCGGCAACGTCCTTGATCTCCGGGTTCCGCGACAGCACGCCGAACATCTTCTCGATGTCGATCACCGCCTGCTTGATCTCGCGATAGACCATGCCCATGAAATTCAGCGGCTGGTAGAGCTGGATCATCATGGCGTTGACCATGACGAAATCGCCGACCGTGTTGGCGCCATTGCGGACGCCGATCGCGCACATCAGCATGGTCGCGGTGAGGCCGAAGGTGAAAATGACCGCCTGCCCGGTATTGAGAACCGCAAGCGAGGTATAGGTCTTCACGCTGGCCTGCTCGTAGCGCTCCATCGAGCGGTCGTAGCGGGTGGCCTCGCGTTCCTCGGCGCTGAAATATTTGACGGTCTCGTAGTTCAGAAGCAAGTCGATCGCCTTGGTGTTCGCATCGGTGTCGGAATCGTTCATCGTGCGGCGAATCTCGATCCGCCATTCGGTCGCGATGTAGGTATAATACATATAGATCACGACCGTGATCATGGTGACGAGCGACGTAACGCCAGTCGAACTCCACAGCAGCACGCCCATCAGCAGCGAAACCTCGACGATGGTCGGAACCAGTTGCAGGATCACCATCCGCACGATGACCTCGATGCCGAGCCGGCCGCGCTCCAGCACGCGCGTCAGTCCGCCGGTCTTGCGCTAGAGATGAAAGCGCAGCGACGGTTCATGCATGTGCACGAAGGTGCGATAGGCGAGCTTGCGCACCGCATGCATTGCCACGCCGGGCGAAAGTCCGTCGCGCCACTGGGTCAGGACCGCCATCAGCACCCGCACCGCGCCGTAGCTCAGGGTCATGATCAGGGGCGAGGCGATCAGCCACAGCGGCCAGTTCGAGGATTGCACCGGAGCGGTATCCGCGCCGGTGGCGCGTCGATCACCCAGTTGAACGTGAACGGCACCGACAACGTCGCCAGCTTGGCGGCCAGCAGCAGCACCACCACCGACCAGACCACGCGCATCTTGAGATCGACGCGATCACCGGGCCGGTATCGGCCAGCGGATGCACGCGAGCGTCCCGATCAGGGTCGCCTGTTCGACTGGTTTGCTGGAAGCTTCGCCGGCCCCTAGGGACAAATCGGTATAAGTCATCGATCAAGAGCCCCGACCCCACGCGGCGTGGTTCTGTATCTTCATTCTGCCCGTCATATAGAGCGTTTGAACGCCGCATGCACCCTCGTCAGGCGCATTTCTTTCGCGATTCATGGCGTTTGCAACGAATCAATCGGTCACGTGCGACGTCGGCAGGCTTGCGTGAGCGCTCTTACGCTGCGGTGCCACATGCCCGGTATGACGAACAAACTCAGAACTGTCTGTGTCTATTGCGGCTCCGGCGGCACAAATCGCCGCTTTGTCGAAGCCGCCATCGCCTTGGGAAAAACTCTCCGCCAAGACGGTTCTGGCCTGGTCTATGGCGGCGGCTCGATCGGGCTGATGGGCGCGATCGCGACATCGGCGCTTCGATCACGGCGGCAGCGTGACGGGCATCATCCCCGATTTCCTCACCGCGCGCGAAAACGCGCTGACGCGGGTTGCAGGAACTGCGTCGGTCACGCCCGACATGCACGAACGCAAGCGGCTGATGTTCGAGCGTTCTGACGCGTTCGTGGCGCTGCCCGGCGGCATCGGCACGCTCGAGGAACTGGTGGAGCAGCTGACCTGGCGGACGCTCGGCCGCCACAGCAAGCCGGTTCTGCTCGCCAACATCGATGGCTTCTGGGACCCATCGCTGGCGCTGCTCGCGCATGCGGGCGACGGAATTCATTCGCCCCTCACTGTCGGTCGATATCCTGAAGGCCGAACGGGTCGAAGATATCCTGCCGCGGCTGGCTCCGCTATCGCCCGCGCCCCGCGGGCGCCGGGCGAACTGGCGCCCGAAATGGCGCGAAGGCTTTAGCGTTTGAACTATCGCGACGTTCCCGCATCGTCGGTCGGAACGTCACCGCCTCGATGCGATTGCCATCGGGATCGACCACGAACGCCGCGTAGTAGCGGACGCGATCATGCGGGCGCCGGCCCGGCGCGCCGCCCGGAACGGCCGCCGGCGGCCAGCGCCGCGGTATGGAAGGCCTCGACGTCTTCCGTCGATTTCGCGCGCAGGCAGATATGGACGCCGCTGTCGGGCGCAACCTCCACCATATCGGTGCGCAAATTGATCCAGAATTCGGGATAGGTCTTGCCGAAGCCGATCGTCCCGGGGCGCGTCACCAGGCACGAAAGCCCGAGTTGCGCCAGCACCGGTTCGAAAACGCGCGGATCGTTCGAGGTCGCTGACGCCGACGGAGACATGATCGATCATGGAGATGCATCCCGAGTTGACAACGTCATTCCGGGGCGACGCGCAGCGTCGAACCCGAAATCTCAATTCCCCGATGTGCAATTGCACATCTGAGGTTCGCGTCTTCGACGCGCCCCGGAATGACGGTAGCCTGCTCACGCCGGCGCGCCGGATTTGACGAGCTTGTAGACGACCGAATCGATCAAGCGCCTGGAACGAGGCGTCGATGATATTGGGCGACACGCCGATCGTGGTCCAGCGTTGGCCGGTCTCGTCTTCGCTTTCGATCAGCACCCGCGTCACCGCTTCGGTGCCGCCATTGAGGATACGCACGCGGTAGTCGATCAGCTTCAGGCCTTCGATGTATTTCTGGTACTTGCCGAGATCCTTGCGCAGCGCCACGTCGAGCGCATTGACCGGACCGTTGCCTTCCGCCGAGATCGCCGCTCGCCGGCGACGTCGACCTTCACCACCGCCATCGCCACCGTGACGCGCTGGCCGTTGGCGTT
>CAVTNA010000066.1:0-73861 GCA_963735835.1 uncultured Alphaproteobacteria bacterium
GGTGACACTCCGGCGCCAAGCTCTGCGCTGCGATCGTCTGCTTCTGCTCGGTCGTCCATCGCCGCCGGCGCTCGCCGCGGGTGATCACCTCGATCCGAGGGATACGAGCACTCTTATGACTACTCGTATGAGCACTCTCTTCTGCGGTTGATATCTCAAAGGGGGCTGCGGCCGTGTCCATCACCCAACCGCAGCACAATCCCACATGGAATGCCATGTGTCGTCAGCGCAACGCTTACCGGGTAACGCCCCCTCACGCATCATCACACGGGCCGCCGACGCGGCCCCTGCTTAGGGGTGACCTCCCCTCAGCTGGACTTTATCGAAAAATACGCAGCCTCACCGCGTCGCCGAGATGTGAAAGATTGTTTCCTCGCGGAAGATCTCGCGGGCTCGTTCGAGGGTGAGCCTGAGGCGTCCGAAGTCTCCGAACGTGCGCCAGCGTCCCCGCATGTCGGACCAGTAGAATAATTCGAAGCGGTCTGATTGCGGGATCGGTTTCAGCCGCGCGAGCGAGGTACCGTTGCGAGGGTCAACCAACGTGTAACCGCCACGGGATTTTACCACGTCGAGACCGGCGAACGTGGCGCCGATCATTGTAAGGACTGGGTCGGGTTCCGTCATGGCGGCCAGTTTGCCCTCACTTGGGCCGCCGGACGAGCCAGCTGGTGCCGATACCTCGTACCGCAGACCCGAAGCAGCGCTTGCCGCGATTTGGTCGGGTCGATTCTACGCATGGGATGCAACACCCCGATCCCACCCCGCCATCGTGCGAAACCCCGCTGCCGGAACGCCTGCTGTTGCGGATGGCCGGCTTGCCCAAGCTGTTTACCCGCCCGACCTGGCCGAACGTCCTGCTGTTGGTGGCAGGTGCCATCCTGGCGCCGGGCAAGCGAACCGTCACGGCGGCATTGCGCATTCTTGGGCGCGAGCAGGAGAACGACTTCCCGATCTACCATGGCGTGCTCAGCCGGGCCGTGTGGTCGTCCCGCGCCGTGGCAGGCTGGCTACTGCGCCTGCTGGTCGACTATTTTCCTTAGCCCGGATGCCACCGTGGTGATTGGCATCGACGACACCATTGAGCGGCGCTGGGGGCGTAAGATCAGTGCTCGCGGCATCTACCGCGATCCAGTCCGCTCGTCGAAGGGACACTTCGTCAAAACCAGTGGTCTGCGCTGGCTGTCCGCGCAACTACTGGTCCAAATACCCTGGGCCGGCCGCATCATGGGCCTGCCGTTTCTCACGGTGCTTGCGCCGTCCAAGCGCTTCTATGCCGACAAGCCGCGCTCACCCAAGACACTGCTGGACTGTGCGCGCCAGGTCGCGTTGCAGATCCATCGCTGGCTGCCAGGCCGGCGTATTGTCATCGTCGGCGACACCGCGTTCGCCGCCATCGACTTCCTCGGTGCCGTGCGAAATTATGTCAGCGTTGTCACTCGATTGCGCCTCGACGCCAATCTTTATGCACCCGTCCCACCCAGACGACCGGGCCGTGGACGGCCGCCGGTCAAGGGAAAGCGCCTGCCCACACTGACCCAAGTGCTGCACGATGCCGGCACAAGTTGGCAGCGCCACACCGTAGCCCTCTGGTATGGCCGCACCAACCGTGTTGTTGAGATCGCCACCGGCACGGCTGTCTGGTACCGTGGGGGTCTGTCCCCTGTGCCCATCCGCTGGCTGCTGGTGCGCGATCCGCTCGGCGAACTACCGCCACAAACGTTCCTCTGCACCGATCTTGATGCCACTCCCGTCGATATCCTCCAGTGGTTCGTCTCGCGTTGGCAGCTGGAGGTTACCTTTCAGCAAGTTCGTGCCCATCTCGGCGTCGAAACTCAACGTCAGTGGTCCGATCTGGCGATCATGCGCACCACCCCGGCGCTACTTGGCCTGTTCTCGCTGGTCACTCTCTGGGCGCATGACTTCGCAGCCGAAACACCGCTGGTTCCCGCGACCGCTGCTTGGTACCCCAAGCGACACTGTACCTTCAGCGATGCCATTGCCGCCGTGCGTCGCAAGATCTGGCACCATCAGGTTTCTCTCATGTCCCCGTGTTACCGGGACAGCATCAAAATTCCCCGACAGCTATGGGATCGCGCCGCGAACGCTCTCGCCTATGCCGCGTGATTCGATAAAGTCGAGCTCAGCGCACTGCAAGTAAAACAGATCGAAGATTTTCCGGCTTTCCGTCGCTCGCTAGGAAAGACCAGAAAATTTCGCCGGTTTTGCTTTCCGTTTGCACACCCCCGCTCTCCGCGAAGGCCAAGGTTGCATCAGCCGATGCAACCAAAACCAAAGAGAAGGGGAAACACCATGAACGACACCACCAGCAAAATCGCCGAACTAAACGACCTGTGCCGGACAGCCATGGGCGTTGCGGGCAAATTTCTTCAGACAGCCGGTATCAGCGCGTTGCCTTTGGCCGATCAATCCGCGATCCGCGAGAAAGTGGAGACTTTCAACACCTTCACATCGGACAACGACCCCCACGGCGAACACGACTTCGGCGCGTTCAAGCACGACGGCAAAAAAATATTCTGGAAAATCGACTACTACGACGGGGCGAGCTTCGGCACCGGCCGCGACATTGGGAAGCGAAGATCCGAGCGATCCGGCCATCCAGCGGTCGAAGTAGTCATATACCGTGCTCCGGGGCGCGAGATCCTTCGGGATCGCACGCCACGGGCAACCCGTGCTCAAGATGTACATCAGCCCGTTTGACCACCTCGCGCAGGTTGACCGAGCGCTTGTTGCCGCCCGGCTTGGCCGGCGGGATCAGCGGTGCGATCTCCGCCCACTCATCATCAGGCAGGTCGCTCTCGTAGCGCAGGCCGCTGCGGTCATAGCGACCCGCGGTTCTCCCGGGTCCACATCCAATGCCCCCAAAATGAATGGCTCCAGCGCCCCGAGAACGTGATTGCGGGACATATCAAGTGGACCGGCTACCGGACGGGACCAAAGCCGACAATTCGAATTGAGCATCACAAGACCGGCGCCGTGATCGACCATCCCGCTAGAAGAGATGGCGGACGTGCAAATTTTATGACGACGCTGAAGCCGTGCTTGCCAAACTCACGCGGCGTGGAATCCCGATGATCCTGCGTGAGGTCGAAGAGGGTATATCCAAGCCCTATTCGTTTTCCGGAATGCAGAAGATCGTGCAGCGGATGCGCAAGGAAATCGGCCTGCCTGTAGAGTTTACCCTGGACGCCTGCCGACACGGCGGCATGACCGAACTTGAAGAGGCGGAACTTGACCGAAGGACAGGGCCGCGCTTTGTCTGCCCATCGGACCAAGGAAAGCTACGCCGGATATGCGAAGCGGACGGCGAGCCCGGATGCTATCGGCAACCCGCAAGCGCCACGCTCACGCGCTCGCGAACCAAATGGCAACAACCGTTCAGAACGCGACAGGTGACGGCGTTCAGAATGAAAAATCCGACAATGCAAGAAGTGCCTGATTTACCGAGCTAAAAGCTGGCTGGGGCGGGAGGATTCGAACCTCCGCATGGTGGAATCAAAATCCACTGCCTTACCACTTGGCGACGCCCCAATAGACTGTCTGGAAAGCGGCGGGACTGACCGTCGCGCGGATTCCCTCTGGCAACGCCGGTCTATAGAGGGAGTTGAGCCATTTCAACAGGCTGGAACCGCAATTCGCCCTAAATCCGCACCGGGATTTCCCTCTTTATATTGGGACTTTTTCGCCGTCGGGCTCCTTCCACGGCTGAAGGCGCCTGCCTTTCCTCCTGGGACCGCAGCGCGCGAATTACAGCCATCGGAGAGTTGAGAGAGCCGCGGTTTCGTGGGAAGACGGCAGCCTGCCGTTCCCCGCCAGACGCGAGACACCGTCATGACCTACCGCGCGCCGATCAACGACATGCTGCTGGCCCTCAACCATGGCGCCGGCCTGCAGGCCGCCGTGAAAGCCGGCCATTACGGCGATTTCGACGCCGACATCACCGCCGCCGTGCTGGAGGAAGCCGGACGCTTTGCCTCTGACGTGCTGGCGCCGCTCAATCGCGGTCGGCGACGAACACGGCATCAAGCTCGACGGCGACAAGGTGACCACCGCGCCCGGCTGGCCCGATGCCTACCGGCGCTGGACGGCGGCGGGCTGGAACGCGGTGTCCGGCCCGGAAGCGTTCGGCGGCCAGGGCCTCCCGCTCGCGATCAACGCGGCCTGCACCGAAATCTGGAGCGCGTCGAATATCGCCTTCGGCCTCTGCCCGCTCCTGACGCTGAGCGCGATCGAGGCGCTCGACGCTCATGGCAGCGAGCGAGCTGAAAAACATCTATCTCGAAAAGCTGGTGTCCGGCGAGTGGACCGGCACCATGCAGCTGACCGAGCCGCAGGCCGGATCGGATGTCGGCGCGCTGCGCACCCGCGCCGAGCGCGCGCCCGACGGCAGCTATCGCATCAAAGGCACGAAAATCTTCATCACCTATGGCGATCACGACATGACCGATAACATCGTGCATTTCGTGCTGGCGCGATTGCCCGACGCGCCCGCGGGCACCAAAGGCATTTCGCTGTTTCTTGATTCCGAAATTCCTCGTCAACGCCGACGGCTCGCTCGGCGCCCGCAACGACATCTACGCCAGCGGCATCGAGCACAAGCTCGGCATGCATGCCTCGCCGACCTGCACCATGACGATGGGCGATAAGGGCGGCGCGATCGGTTACCTGATCGGCGAGGAAAATCGCGGCATGCAGTGCATGTTCACGATGATGAACCAGGCCCGGCTCGGCGTCGGTCTCGAAGGCGTCGGCATCGCCGACCGCGCCTATCAGCAGGCGCTGGCCTTTGCGCAGGAACGTCGCCAGGGCCGCGCGGTCGGCAAGACCGGCGACGGTATCGGACCCCATCATCGTGCATCCCGACGTCAAGCGGATGCTGATGCAGATGCGCGCGCTGACCGCTGCGGCGCGCACCATCTGCTACGCCACCGCGGTCGCGCTCGATGTTTCGGTGCGGGCGAGCGATGCCAAAACGCGCGCGCTGGCCGCCGCGCGCGGCGCGCTGCTGACGCCGATCGCAAAGGCGTTCTCCACCGACATCGGCAACGAGGTCACCTCGCTTGGCGTGCAGATTCACGGCGGCATGGGATTTATCGAGGAAACCGGCGCCGCGCAGCATCTATCGCGACGCGCGCATCACCGCGATCTATGAAGGCACCAACGGCATCCAGTCGATCGACCTGGTGACGCGCAAGCTCGCGGCCAATGGCGGCGAGTCGGTGTGGGCGCTGCTCGATGAACTCACAGGCCGTCGTCGGCAAGGTCGAGGCCTCCAACGATCCCGCCTTCGGCACCACGGGCACCAAACTGCGCGACGCGCTGGCGATCGCTCGACCGCACCAGCCGGTGGCTGCTGGAGCGCGTCACCTCGGCGCCGAACGATGCGCTGGCCGGGCGCGACACCTTATCTGCGGCTGTTCGGATCGACGCTGGGCGGATGCATGCTGGCCGGCGAAGCGCTGGCCGCGCGCGATCTCGGCGAAGGCGACGGCGATCCGCAGCGCTATGTCACGCTGGCGCGGTTCTTCGCCGAAAACATTTCGGTGCAGGCGGGATCACTGGAACGGACGGTGATGGACAGCGCCGACGCAGTGAACGGCGCCGACGCGGTGCTGCTGGGGTAACCATGACCCGAGCGCGTCGGCCGGAATGGGGTTGAGATTCCACGCGCCGTATCATCCGGTCAGGGCTACGCCCAGGCGGCGCATTGCGCTGTGCCAATCCGCCCCATGAGCCTAAGCTCTACTGTGGCTGAAATTTCGTGATCGTCTTGACCCCGCCCGCTTGCGAGGCGGAAAAGGTGACCTTGTCGCCGGCATGCAACGCGTCCAGCGACAAGCCGTCCCCAGCTTTGAACTCTTCGGCCGCGCCGCCGGTATTCGCTCCGACGGTGCCGGCTTTGCGTTTGCCTGATCGCGACCGTGCGATGGATCCGGTCTACCTGGGTAACCGTTCCCGTAAGCGCTTCCTGGGCCAAAGCCGCCGAGCCGATGATGGTGACCGCAGTACCAGCCAAAATGATTCTGGGAGATCTTCATGGCAGTCTCCCGGTTTTCGAAAGATGCGCGATAAGTCGCGATCGCCGGATTGGTTCCTGAAGTTTGACCCGGCTCGCGCGATCCGTCTCGGTCAGATGGCCGCGAAGGCGAAAGAACGGCGCTAGCGCACGGGCATCGGCGGCCGCGGCACCGATGACAGCTCCGGGTCGGTCAGCGACTGAACCGGGGCTTGCGGTTGGGGTTCAGGTTGCCTCGTCACGTAAGGTGCGGTGGCTTGCGGTAACACGGGAGCGGTTAGCGCCTGCTGGGGCGGATATGATGGCAACGGCTTGCGCGCCCGCACGGCGGCCGGCCGCGGCGGAAGCGCCGATATCCTGGGCCGCAGGTTCTGCTCGGAAGCCTTGACCTCCGAGGCCTTGGCCACATCGCGCGACATTTGTTGCTGGCTGGCCCTGAGCTGTTCGATGCTGGCCTTGAGCTGTTCGACCTCCTGCCCCAGGCTTGCGAGATCGCGTGTCATCGACTGGAGCGATTTCGCTGAATCGGAAGATGGGGCGGCGGCCGGCGGGACGGCTTCCGCTGCGCTCTGGGCCGGAGCGGCTGGTTGCGGAGGTGATGCATTCGCCGTGTCTGCCTGAACGGCAGGCGCGGCCGATTGCGCGGCAAACCCCGGCTTTTCCGGCAGCCATGAGATCAGCGCGAGCTGCGTCGTCAGCTTGACGACTCTGCTTTATGGCCGTATCGCCGTAGGACCGCCACGCAACGGCGGCGACGCCGATGCATGCTGCCAGGAGCAGCGCAATGCAGGCGCGCACGGCCCGCCTGACCATGGACCCGCCTTTGCCGGGCACCAGGACATCGTTGACGGCCGCAGGGCGAAACGTCGTATCGACCGGCTGAACCATTGGGCCGGCGGGGAAGTCCGCGCCCGCATGGGGCCGCGGATCCGAACGATAGCGCGCCGCGGCTTCGTGCAACAGTTCGGAAATCTGGTCCTCCGCAGGCACGACCCGAGCGACATCGGGCGCGACCACAAGGATATCGTGCGGATCATCGCTTGGTTTCGAGTTCGGCGTGGAATGCATTGGCGCTCCGTATTCAGTCCGCGGCCGCGATTTACGCTTGGTCGACGACGTCAAGCCCACACTCCATTCCGGTTTGACCAAAGCAAGGCGGTACGATGGAGAGTATGAGGCCGTCCGGCCAGATAGCGCCTCGGGAACTCGTTCTCCTCGATGCAACCCGACTACCCCAGAGGCTTCAACCCCGCCTCGATCGCGGCGCGGCGCGGTTCCAGGAACGGCGGCAGCGCCAGCCGCTCGCCGAGCTGGTCCATCGGCTCGTCGGTGGCGAAGCCGGGGCCGTCGGTGGCGATCTCGAACAGGATGCCGTTCGGCTCGCGGAAATAGAGGCTGCGAAAATAGAAGCGGTCGATCTCGCCGGAGTTGCGCACGCCGAGCTCGTTCAGCCGCTCGCGCCCATGCGTGATATTGCTCCGCGTTCGGCGTGCGAAACGCGACGTGATGCACGCCGCCCGCGCCCTGCCGCGCCATCGGCAAATCCTCACGCTCGATCACGTGCAGCTCGGCTGCCGGGCCGCCCTCGCCCATCGCGAACACGTGAATTCGCGCATTGGCGTCCGGGGCGGGATAATCGCGTGCGCGCCGCATGTTCATGACACGGGTGAGGACCTCTTCGGTGCGCGCGAGATCGTGCACGGTGAGCTCGATCGGACCGAGGCCGCGAATTTGGTGCTCAAGCGGCACCGCGCTCTTCTCCCACGGCGAAGCCGGCCCCGCCCCGCCGTCATCGACCAGCACTAGCCGCTGGCCTTCGCCATCTTCAAACGGCAGCGTCAGCCGGCCGTCGACTTCCCTGACATCGCCGGCGTGGCCGCCCGCCTTCTTCAGCCGGTCCCGCCAGTAGCCGAGGCTTTTCTCGCCGGCGACGCGCAATGAGGTAGCGGAAATGCTGTTGCTTCCGCGCCGCTCCGGAGCTACCGGAAAATCGAAGAAGGTGAGATCGGTGCCGGGATTGGCGTTGCCGTCGGCGTAGAACAGATGATAGGCGCTGACGTCGTCCTGATTGACGGTCTTCTTGACCAGCCGCATGCCGAGCAGGCCGGTATAAAACGCCAGATTCTGCCGCGGTTTGGCCGAAATCGCGGTCAGATGGTGAATCCCCGTTAACTGCATCGCATCTTCCCCGTACGCGTCATTGCGTCGCCGTTGAAAACCGGCGGCGCCGGTTTGGGACCCCGTGGAGATGATGTAGGATATGCTTTGAAAACTCGCCAGCGGCAGCCTTTGTCGCTCGTTGCAAGGACGGCTTCATGACCGGGCACCTGATAGTCACCGACGAAGGCGCAACGCGCATGATCAAGCTGCGGCGCCCCGAAAAAAAGAACGCGATCACCCAGGACATGTATCGCGCGATGAGCGACGCCATCGACACCGCGCAGAACAATCCGGAAATCCGCTGCATGATCATCACCGGCGGCTCCGGTGTATTTACCGCCGGCAACGATCTCGAGGACTTTCTGAAGGACGGCACCTCCAATTCAGACACGCCGCGGGCATCCAACGCCACCAAGTTTCTGTATTCGCTCGCCCACAACGTCAAGCCGATCATCGCCGCGGTCGACGGCATCGCGATCGGCATCGGCACCACCATGCTGTTCCACTGCGATTACGTTCTCGCCTCGACGACGGCGACGTTCTCCACGCCTTTCATCCATCTGGGGCTGGTTCCGGAGGGCGCCTCCAGCCTGCTGATGCCCCGCACCATGGGACACCAGCGCGCATTTGCGATGCTGGTGATGGGACGCACGTTCAGCGCCGATGATGCGCATGTCGCGGGCTTCGTCAACGTGGTGGTGGCGCCCGGCCACACCGAGGCCGAGGCGCGCAAGGTGGCGCGCGAAATTGACGCGTTACCGGCCGAAGCGGTCGCGATCTCGCGAAAGCTCCTGAAGCTGCCGCCCGAAGATCTGACCCGCAGGATCGATCAGGAGGGCCATTTGTTCGGCGAACGGATGCGCTCCAACGAGGCGGTGACCGCCTTCAAGGCGTTTTTTGCGCGCAAGAAGGCTTGAAGCAAGCTATTGTGAAATCGTTATGCTGCCGTTTCATTGTAAGGTCATGAGACATCCGTTTTCGTCGATCCTGCGTAATTGCGATGCTGGCGATCGCGCTTGATCCGGCCGTCGCACGCCGCGGCTCAGGCCGCGCCGGTTGAGCATGCAGAATACTGGCGATCAACGATTTCCACGGCAACCTTCGAGCCGCCGGCCGGCGGAATTGGAATCACCGATCCCAGATGACGAGAACCAGGAACATCAAGGTGCCGGCGGGCGGCGCCGAGCACATGGCGACGCTGGTGCAAGCAACTCCGCCAGGACCAGCGAGGAACACGATCTTCGTCGCAGCCGGCGACCTGATCGGCGCCAGCCCGTTGCTGTCGGCGATGTTTCACGACGAGCCGTCGATCGAAGCGCTGTCGATGATGGGACTCGAGGTCGCTTCGGTCGGCAACCACGAATTCGACGAAGGCAAGGACGAACTGCTTCGGATGCAGAGGGGCGCGCTGCCGATGGGATCACGGTGCGCAACGCATCGATCCCGCGACGAGCCATCCGCGTCAGCGTGAACAACTTCCTCACGGTCGGAGGCGGCGGCTTTCACGACCGATCGCATCGTGCGATTGAACTGAGTTGCAGGGCGATATTCCAGGCATGGCTCTTTCCGAGCGGCTGGCGACCCCTTAAGTTAGCCCCTCATCGAAAAGCGCGGTTCACGCGCCAGGACATTGCATGACGACGCTGCTTCTAACTCACCCGGCCTGTCTCGACCACGCCACGCCTGAGGGACATCCGGAACGCGCCGACCGGCTGCGCGCGGTCGATCAGGTGCTGGCGCACGAGCGCTTCAGCAAACTGGTGCGCGCCGAAGCGCCGGAAGGCAGCCTGGATTCGGTCACGCTCTGTCACAACGAGCATTACGTCGGGGAACTCCGGCATATCGCGCCCTCGAGCGGGCTGATCTATCTCGATGGCGACACGTCGATGTCGCCAGGCACCTGGGAAGCGGTGATGCGCGGCGTCGGAGGCGCGGTCGCCGCGACCGACTCCGTCATGTCGGGCAGCCACCAGAATGCGTTCGTCGCGATCCGCCCTCCGGGCCATCACGCCGAAATCAGCAAGCCAATGGGCTTTTGCTTTTTCGACAACGCCGCCATTGCCGCGCGTCATGCCCAGCGCAAATACGGCATCGCCCGCGCAGCGATAGTCGATTTCGACGTCCATCACGGCAACGGCACCCAGGATATTTTCTGGGCCGATCCGACGGTGATGTATTGCTCGACACATCAAATGCCGCTGTTTCCCGGTACCGGCGCCAGCGGCGAGCGCGGCGAGCATGACACCATCGTCAATGCGCCGCTGGCCTCGGAGGACGGCAGCGTCAAGTTCCGCGCCGCCTTCGAAAACGTAATCCTGCCGCAGTTGCAGAAGTTCAGCCCCGAACTGATCATCATCTCGGCCGGCTTCGATGCGCACTATCGAGACCCGCTGGCCTCGCTCAATCTCAAGGCGGAGGATTTCGGCTGGGTCACGCGCAAACTGATGGACGTCGCCGATACCAGCGCAGGCAGCCGAATTGTCTCGGTGCTTGAGGGCGGCTATGATCTGCAAGGCCTGCAGGAGTCGGTCGCGGCCCACGTCACCGCGTTAATGGGCGCTTGAATTCCCGCCACAACCGCAAACATTCATCTAAGTCTGCGCCGGTGAAGGCGCGCATCTGGGAAAGCGATATGGCCGAAAACATCCAAGTGGACGTCAAGAAGCTCAGCTTCGAACGGGCGCTCGAGGAACTTGAAATCGATCGTGAAGCGGCTCGAGGAAGGCAAGGTGCCGCTGGAGGAATCCGTCGCCATTTACGAGCGGGGCGAGTCGCTGAAACGGCGATGCGAGGAACTGCTGCGGCAAGCGGAAGCCCGGGTCGACAAGATCACCACCGATGCCACCGGGCAGGTGACGGGCACCGAGCCGCTGGACGTGCAATGATGCCCCCGGTCACCCGGGACAGCCGTGCACGTCGCTCCCCGGCAACAGTAGAGAATATTAGGCGAATCCGGCGCCGAGCCACGCCGGCGAGGGCCGAAATAGCTCTTGGCGCGTTCCGCGGCCTGATATAGTCCCCCCGACTAATCTGGGGATCATGAGTTAGTGCGCGTTCAGCACCGCCATATCATCTATGTGCAGGGATACGATCCGCGCGGCCTCGCGCAGTATTACCGCATGTTCCGAACCGAGCTGCGGAAGTTTGGCCGGTTGTATCAACTCACCGCCACCATCAGCCGCCCGCAGAGCGCCCCTGACGGCGAGAGCGCGTCCTGGACCATCGAGACCAAGGCCAGCGACTGGCAGACCCGCACCAGTTACGATTTTCTGCGATTCGAAGACCTGATCCAGCGCGACCTTGCCGCACCGATCTGGAGCACGGTTTTCCAGGCGATCTGGATTTACTGGCGCCTGGTGTTCGGCGGCACCATTGCGCGATTCTGGAAGGCGCATTGGCGGTTCGCAACCTTCATCACCTATCCGCATTTCCTGCTGCTCGTCGAAGCCCTCTGCAGCCTCGGTATCGCGGCCGCCTTCGCCAAAGGACTCGATGCACTCGGCATTCCCGACCTGTTCAGCATTGCGGCGGCGACAGCCGTATTCGTCGCGCTGCTTGGTAGTGTGCTGAAATACACCGAAAACCAGACCTATCTGCTCTATCTGCTGTCGGACACGATCTGGACCTGGGAGTTCTCCCACCGCCAGCGGCCGGAATGGGACCAGCGTATCGACCGTTTTGCCCAGCACCTCGTAAACGTCGCACGCTCCAGCGATGCCGAGGAAATCGTCGTCGTCGGCCACAGTTCGGGGTCGTTTTTGGGCGCCGAGATTCTGGCGCGCGCGCTCAAGCTCGATCCGTCGCTGGGGCGGCACGGCCCGCGCATCGTCCTGCTCACGATCGGCGGCAATTTCCCGATCGTCGGATTTCATGCGGTGTCGCAGGATTTCCGCGACCACCTTCGTCTGCTGGCGGTCGAGCCTTCGATCGACTGGATCGACTGCCAGTCGCGCAAGGATGTGATGAATTTCTATCCGTTTGACCCGATCGCCGGCCATGGCATCGACGTCGGCGCCTCCAGACGCAACCCCACGATCGTGGCGGTCCGGTTCCGTGAAATCATCAAGCCCGAGCACTACAACCTGTTCCGCTGGAAATTCTTCCGGGTCCATTTCCAGTTCGTCATGGCCAACGAGCGGCCGCACGCCTACGATTTCTTCATGATCGTCTGTGGGCCGATTCCCTTGGCCGAACGCATGGCTCGGCCGGAGGCGGCGCTGGCGATCGCGACCGGAGGAGACCCGGCCGCGCGGGAATGGGCCTGGAAAAGGCTCGAAACCGCCCCAGCCAGCCGCGCGGATGCCGCCGGTTTAGGCGAGATGGAACCATCGGCCCGGCGGCGGGGTTGAAATCCGTCGCCTACCCTGACTGTTTCCCAGGCACCTTCCGGTTCCCGGCGGGTTGGCTTTAACCGGCGATTTGGTGTAAGGATTTAGCGGCTATGGGCCGTAGAAAACGGCCGTCTGTCGTTTTTTGACGGGAGTAAGCGCTTCAAATAGCTAACAAAAATAGCTGGGAAGGGTGAAATCGCCAAAGGTGATGCATATCACACTGACCGACCGGGAGCGCATCCAGGCTAACAATTAGGCTTCGGCCTCCCAGATGGCGCCCGGCATCTGGATTTTCGCTGCGCGAGATAATGCGCAACCCATCTCACGTCGGGCGGCTTGTCCCGACATGCAAAATTGGAATATCGCCGTGACCGTATTCAGTAAAACGCCGCTTCTCGACACGATCCGGACCCCGGACGACCTGCGCCGGCTCAAGGTGGAACAGGTCCGGCAGGTCGCCGACGAGCTGCGTCTGGAAACCATCGACGCCGTCTCGGTCACGGGCGGACATTTCGGCGCGGGCCTCGGCGTCGTCGAGTTGACCACCGCCCTGCACTACGTATTCGACACCCCGCGCGATCGCCTGGTCTGGGACGTCGGTCATCAGGCCTATCCGCACAAGATCCTGACCGGCCGCAGAGATCGCATTCGCACCCTGCGTACCGGCGGCGGGCTGTCCGGGTTCACCAAGCGGACCGAAAGCGATTACGATCCGTTCGGCGCCGCCCACTCCTCGACCTCGATCTCCGCGGCGCTCGGCATGGCGGTGGCGCGCGACCTCTCCGGCGGCAAGAATAACGTCATCGCCGTGATCGGCGACGGCGCAATGTCCGCGGGCATGGCCTACGAGGCCATGAACAATGCCGGCGCCATGAATTCCCGGCTGATCGTCATTCTCAACGACAACGACATGTCGATTGCGCCGCCGGTCGGCGCGATGTCGGCCTATCTGTCGCGGCTGTATTCAGGCAAGACCTACCGCACGCTGCGCGAGGCCGCGAAACAGATCAACAAGCGTCTGCCGAAGGTGCTCGCCAACCGCGCTAACCGCGTCGAGGAATATTCCCGCGGCTTCATGATGGACGGCGGCACGCTGTTCGAGGAGCTCGGCTTCTATTACGTCGGCCCGATCGACGGCCACAATCTCGACCATCTGCTGCCGGTGCTGAAGAACGTCCGCGACATGGAGACCGGCCCGATCCTGGTCCACGTCGTGACGCAAAAGGGCAAGGGCTACGGCCCGGCCGAGGCCTCCGCCGACAAATATCACGCCGTGGTCAAGTTCGACGTTGCGACCGGCACGCAGGCAAAGGCCAAACCGAACGCTCCGGCCTATCAGAACGTGTTCGGTGCGAGCCTGGTCAAGGAAGCCCAGAAGGACGACAAGATCGTCGGCATTACCGCGGCGATGCCGTCGGGCACCGGGATCGATATTTTCGCCAAGGCCTTCCCCGACCGCACCTTCGATGTCGGCATTGCCGAGCAGCATGCGGTGACATTCGCCGCGGGCCTTGCGACCGAGGGCTACAAGCCGTTCTGCGCGATCTATTCGACATTCCTGCAGCGCGGCTATGACCAGGTCGTGCACGACGTGGCGATCCAGAGCCTGCCGGTGCGTTTCGCGATCGATCGCGCCGGCCTGGTCGGCGCCGACGGCGCGACCCATGCCGGTTCGTTCGACAACGCCTATCTCGGCTGCCTGCCCAATTTCGTCATCATGGCGGCCTCCGACGAGGCCGAACTGGTGCACATGGTGGCGACCCAGGTCGCGATCAACGACCGTCCGAGCGCGGTGCGCTATCCGCGCGGCGAAGGTCGCGGCGTCGAGATGCCCGAAGCGGGCATTCCCCTGGAGATCGGCAAGGGCCGCATCGTTCGCCAAGGCACCAAGATCGCGCTGCTGTCGTTCGGCACCCGCCTCGCCGAATGCGAGAAGGCCGCGGACGAACTGGCTGCCCATGGCCTGTCCACCACCATCGCCGACGCGCGCTTCATGAAGCCGCTCGATGTCGACATGATCCTGAAACTCGCACGCGAGCATGAAATCCTGCTCACCATCGAGGAAGGCGCGATCGGCGGCTTCGGCTCCCATGTCATGCAATTGCTGGCCGAGCACGGCATGCTCGACGGCGGCCTGCGGATGCGCTCGATGGTGCTGCCCGATGTGTTCCTCGACCACGACTCGCCGGGCGCGATGTACGCCCGCGCCGGCCTCGACGCCAAGGGCATCGTCGCCAAGGTGTTCGAGGCGCTGGGCAAGGACTTCAAGGTCGAAACGGTCAAGCTGGCCTGACGGCCAGCGCCCCGGTATTTGCCTGAGCCGACGCCGTCTGCGCCAGCAAGAATGAAGATTTACCTGGCCGGCCCCGACGTATTCCTGCCGGACGCCGTCGAGATCGGACGGCGCAAGGTCGAGCTGTGCAGGCGTCACGGCCTGACCGGACTGTATCCGCTGGATAACGCCGTCGACCTTGCCGCCAGCGATGCCTCACTGCAGATATTTCGCGGCAACCGAAACCATGATGATCGAGGCCGACGCCATTATCGCCAATCTCACGCCGTTTCGCGGGCCCGGTGCGGACGCCGGAACCGTCTACGAACTCGGCTATATGGCGGGACGCGGCAAGCTTTGTCTCGGCTATTCCAACGATCCCGCGCCCTATGCCGGTCGCGTCCGCAAATTTACCGACGTGGTTTCACATGATGGTCGTCTGGTCGATGCGCTGGGATTGACCGTGGAAGATTTCGGCTTGAGCGATAATCTGATGATGATCCATGCGCTCGATCTGCACGGCTGTGCGCTGGTAACGCCGCGGCAGGCGGCCGCGGACATCTGGCATGATTTGGGAGCTTTCGAGACTTGCGTGCGCATGGCCGCCGAACGGCTGGCGGCTCCCCACCCGCGGCTATCGAGTTGAATTTGGCCAAGGGAGCTCCGACCGTGCCCGCTGCCCGCAAGCGCGTCGACGTCTTGCTGGTCGAGCGCGGCCTGTTCGAGAGCCGGGCACGGGCGCGGGCCGCCATCGAAGCCGGCCTCGTTTCGGCCAACGACAAGCCGGTGACAAAACCATCCGAGA
Source organism: uncultured Alphaproteobacteria bacterium (assembly GCA_963735835.1). GTDB lineage: Bacteria > Pseudomonadota > Alphaproteobacteria > Rhizobiales > Xanthobacteraceae > Bradyrhizobium. Next base: position 15,603 of record CAVTNA010000066.1, read on the forward strand.
CCGTTGCCGCCGACGCCGTGCTGCAGGCGCAGCCCGCGCATCCCTTTGTTTCGCGGGGCGGCGTCAAGCTGACCGGCGCGCTGGAGCGATACCCCATCGACATCGAGGGTCATGTCTGTCTCGACGTCGGCGCGTCGACCGGCGGCTTTACCGAGGTGTTGCTCGCCAACGGCGCCAGCCTGGTATTTTCGATCGATGTCGGTCGCGAGCAATTGCATCCCTCGCTGCGCGGCCATCCCAGGATCGTTTCCATGGAGGAAACCGACATCCGCGGTTTCGAGGGCAAGCGGCTGCCGGTGCGGCCGGACGTCGTCGTCATCGACGTCAGCTTCATTTCACTGAAAGCCGTGCTGCCGGTGGCACTGTCGCTGGCGGCGGCCCCAATGCATTTGCTGGCGTTGATCAAACCGCAATTCGAGGCGCCGCGAAAGCATTCCAAGCGCGGCATCATCCGCAATGCGATCGGTGCACCAGGAAATCTGCGACGACATTGCCGCGTTCGCCGCTTCGCTCGGGTGCACCGGCATCCAGGTATTTCCATCACCGATCACCGGCGGCGACGGCAATATCGAATTTTTCATCGGCGCGCGCCGTGGTTGAGCGTCTCGTCATCGACCACGTCGGCCATTTCGGCGACGGCGTCGCCCTTGTCGGCGGCGAGAACGTCTATGTGCCCTACACGCTTGGCGGCGAGACCGTCGAGGTCGCACCGGTGCCGGGTCATCATCCCGATCGCCGGCGCCTGCTCGCGGTCGAGCGCGCAAGCCCCGAACGGATCACGCCATTTTGCCGGCATTTCGGTGTCTGCGGTGGCTGCGCGATCCAGCACTGGGAGGCCGAGCCCTACCGCGCGTGGAAGCGCGATCTCGTCGTCAAAATGCTGGCGCAGGCGAGGCTTGACTGCGAAGTGCATCCGCTGATCGACGCCCACGGCCTCGGCCGGCGGCGGATCACCCTGCATGCCCGGATGGGCACGCACGATGTGCTCAAGGTGGGTTTTGCCGCGGCAAATTCGCACGACATCATTCCGGTCGATCATTGTCCGATCCTCGATCCGGCCCTAGGCGGCGCGCTCGATGCGGCCTGGGCGATCGCCGAACCGCTGGCGCCAACCGGAAAGCCGCTCGACATCCAGATCACGGCCACCGGCAGCGGACTCGATGTCGACGTGCGCGGCTCGGGGCCGCTGCCGGCAACCATGATCGCAACGCTGTCGCGCATCGCCGAGCAGCACCGTCTGGCGCGGCTGACGCGCCATGGCGAGCTGGTGCTGATGCGCAACCCGCCGACGATCGCGATCGGCGCGGCACAGCTAATCCTGCCGCCGGGTTCGTTCCTGCAGGCCACTGTCGCCGGCGAGGAAGCGTTGGCGGCGCTGGTAATCGGAGCATTGCAGGCGCGCCAGGCATATCGCCGACCTGTTCTGCGGGGTCGGACCGTTTGCCCTGAGGCTGGCGGCAAAGTCGCGGATTACGGCCTTCGACAGCGATGCAGGCGCGGTTGCGGCGCTGCAGAAGGCCGCGATGGCGACCTCGGGATTGAAGCCGGTCAGGGCCGAGACCCGCGACCTGTTCCGGCGTCCGCTGATGCCCCAGGAGCTGCGCGAGTTCGATGCCGTCGTGTTCGATCCGCCGCGCCAGGGCGCGCAGGCGCAAGCGCTTCAGCTCGCGGCCAGCAAGATTCCGGTGGTGGTTGCGGTGTCGTGCAACGTCGCGACCTTTGCGCGCGACGCCCGGATCCTGGTCGATGGCGGCTACAAAATCGAGGGGGTGACGCCGGTCGACCAGTTTCGCCACACCCCGCATGTCGAGGTGGTGGCGCGGTTTACGCGGAAGTCTTGAACCTCCCTTCAAGCCCGGCGACACACCCAGAAGGGCAGCGGCGGCGATCCGGCGCGTTCCCGGTTTGCGAGCAACAGCCTCTGGTTTCCCCGACGCGATCAACCGCTTCGTTGGGTCCGGGCATTCAAGGAAGGCCATCATGGACGTCAATCCCGACAAGCTCAATGTATTCATCGGAAAGATGCTGGGCGACGTCGGCGCGGCGATGAACGCCTCGCTGATGCTGATCGGCGACAAGCTCGGCCTCTACAAGGCGCTTTCGCAGAAAGGCCCCCTCACCTCGGCCCAACTCGCTCAGGCGACAAATACCAACGAGCGCTATGTCCGCGAATGGCTCGCCGCCCAGGCCGCATCCGGCTACGTCGACTACGACGCGGCGACCTTGAAGTTCTCGATGACGCCGGAACAGACCCTGGTGTTCGGGGACGAGGACAGCCCGGTGTTCATGGGCGCGGTCGGCAATGTGGTTTCGGCGACGTTCCTCGACGAGTCCATGATTTCCGATGCGTTCAGGACCGGCAAGGGCGTCGGCTGGAACCGGCGCAGCGAATGCCTGTTCTGCGGCACCGCGCGATTCTTTCGCACTGGCTACAAGCATCATCTGGTGCAGGAGTGGCTGCCCGCGCTTGACGGCGTCGTTGAAAAGCTGAAACGCGGCGCCAGGGTCGCCGATGTCGGCTGCGGTCACGGCGTCTCTACGCGGCTGATGGCGGAGGCCTTCCCGAACTCGCGCTTCTTCGGCTTCGATTATCACCCCGGCTCGATCGAGGTGGCGCGCCAGGCCGCCGCGAAGGCCGGACTCGGCGACCGCGTAAGCTTCGACGTCCAATCCGCCAAGACCTACCCGGCGAAGGGCTATGACCTCGTCTGCTTCTTCGACTGCCTGCACGACATGGGCGATCCGGTCGGCGCGTTGAAGCATGTGCGCGAGACCATGGCCGAGGACGGCACCTGCATGCTGGTCGAGCCGTTCGCCGGCGATCGTCTCGAAGACAACCTCAATCCGGTTGGACGTATTTTTTACGCCGCATCGACGGTGATCTGCACGCCGGCTTCGCTCGATCAGGAGGTGGGCCTGGCGCTCGGCGCGCAAGCCGGCGAGGCGCGGCTTCGCGAGGTCGCCAAACAGGCTGGTTTGACGCGGTTCCGTCGCGCCACGGAGACCGCGTTCAACCTGATTCTGGAGGCGCGGCCCTAAAGCCGCTGCTCCGGTTTCACCTGCCCCACCTGTCCTGCCAGATCTTCTCGCCGATCAGGCAGGAGACGCGCGGCTCCTTCCCGGCCACCGGAACAATCCGGTGCTCCGGCGTCCGGCCCGCGACTTCGAGCAGGAGCTTGGCCCGGATCGCCTCCTTGAACTTGTCGCGATCCTTGATCGAGACCACGAACGACCCCGGGCCGCCGATGACGCAGTCCTCGTAGTACCAATCGAGGTTGTCGATATCCATCGTCGAATAGGACGGCTCCTTCACCATGATCGGCAGGCCATTGATGACGATGCCCTTTTGCAGCGCCTCGTCGCGGGCGCCTGTGACGGGTGCGCCGTTATTGTTGGGTCCGTCGCCGGAAATATCGATGACGCGCCGCAATCCGCGGTACGGGTCCTCGTCGAACAGCGGCATCGCGAAATAGATCGCGCCCGAGATCGAGGTGCGCGAGGCCCGGCGGATCGGCGTCTTCATGATTTCGTTGGCGACGGCGTCCGCGGTTTCCGGGCCGTCGATCAACCGCCAGGGAATGATGATCTTCTGGTCGCTCGAGGCCGCCCATTCGAAATAGGTCATCGCGATCTTGCCGTTGGGAAGGCTCTTCAGCGCCTGCAGAAATTCCTTCGAGACGATGGCCTGCGCGTAACCTTCGCGCTGGATCGCAAGCTCATCCATGTCCATCGAGTAGGAGACGTCGACGGCGAGGATCAGTTCGACATCGACGGACGGCGTGGCGTTGAGTCGGCCAGTGGAGCCTTTGATCCCCGGCGCGCGCAAACCCCGCGACATCGCCTCCGGCCATCGCGCCCGCAACAAGCACCGCCCCGATCGAGACATACCAGCGCATAGCTGCTCTCCCGTCGTTTGAGGCGATGGTGACACGCAAACCTGCCGTCGAAAAGCAGGAACATGCTCGGCTCTTCACATTCGAGTTAGCCGGCTGCCTTAATTCTAACGAGGCTTTCGCCTCCGCGGACGGGGCCGCCGCCGCAACGCGCCATCGCAAAACGGCCGGTTCCATGACAGGCCGAGGAGACTGTATTCTTCGTCAGGGCGATCTGCGGAAAATGCCAGGAGGTGCCAGCTGGAATGATCGACGCCGTCACCAAGCCGAAAACCAAGGTCAAGACCAAGACCGAGCGGCCGCGCCTGCACAAGGTCATCCTCGTCAACGACGACTTCACGCCCCGCGAATTTGTCGTCACGGTTCTGAAGGCGGAATTCCGCATGACCGAGGACCAGGCCCACAAGGTCATGATCACCGCGCACCGCCTCGGCGTCTGCGTCGTCGCCGTCTTCACCAGGGACGTCGCCGAGACCAAGGCGACGCGCGCCACCGACGCCGGCCGCGCCAAGGGCTATCCGCTGCTGTTCACCACCGAACCCGAGGAATAATTTGCAATGAGAAACGTCACCACTGCGGCTTTGCTGCTGCTCTCCACATCGGCAATGGCCGGCACGACAACGGGCTTCGAAATGGGCGGCCGTTACGCGCGCTTTGATCCCGTGGTCAGCCAGTACAATCAATCGGGCGAGCTGTTCCGGATCGACGGCCACTGCCAGTCGTCCTGCACCCTGTTTCTCGCCATCAGGAACGTATGCATCAGCCGCGGCGCCACGCTGTTGTTTCATGCCGCCCATGACCGCAATCGAAACGTTTCGCCGTCCCTGACGACCCACATGCTGGACGCCTACAATCCCAGGCTTCGCGCCTACGTCACGGCCAACCACTACATGGATACGCTGGCGTTCCATTCGATCTCCGGTCGCGACATGATCCAGAAATTCGGCTATCGCGAGTGCCCGAGGAAGTGAGTGTGCGCCTTTGCCGATTTCAGCGCCGCCGGCGTCTCATCCGCCAGCCCATAGACCCGCTCTGCCTTCGAAAAGCCCGCGATCGGAAACTCGCCCAGATCGGCCCAGCCGCCGGCGCAGATCCCGGCAAATCCTTCGGACGCCACGATGGTGCGGCTGAGGCGGCCGGCGATTTTTTCCAGCCGCGCCGCGAGATTGACGGCCGGGCCGATGCAGGTGAAGTCGAGCCGGTCGCCGCCGCCGATATTGCCGTACAGCACCCGTCCGACATGCAGCGCGACCCCGAAGCGGAAGCGCTCGACGGCCTCGCCGATCGGATAGTGCATCGCCGCGACGCTGGCGCGGGACTGGCGCGCGGCTTCCAGCACGCGGGCGCCGACTTCGCGAATGTCGCGGTCCTGCTCTTGAGATCGGAAACACCGCGAGCAGCCCGTCGCCCATGAATTTCAGCACCTCGCCGCCGTGGCTTCGGATCGCCGACACCTGGCAGTCGAAATAACGATTGAGGATGTCGACCACGGTCTCGGCCGGCAGCCGGTCGGACAGCGCGGTGAAGCCGCGCAGGTCCGACAGCCAGATCGCCGCATGCATGGTGTCGGCGTGGCCGCGCCTGATCTGGCCGCCCATGATGCGTTCGCCGGCGCTGTTGCCGACATAGGTGTCGAGCAGGCGTCGAGGCGGTGCGGCGCAGGTTGACGATCTCGACGAGCCGGGCCAACGGCGACACGATCGTTCGCAGGCCGCCAGCTTGCTCGTCGCTGAAGCCGCCCGGCTGCTTCGTGGTCCAGCTCGAGACGTGCAGTCGAGCCGTCGGTGAACGTTGAGCGGCAGCGCGATATAGTCGGTGACACCTTCGGCGCGCATGTCGTCGAAAAACGGGAAAGCGCCGGCTCTCGGGATCGTCGAGGCGATAGCCTGACTTCCTGCCCGCTGTCGTACACGATCGCCAGCGGGCTGCTGCTTGAATTCCGGCGAGTTCGGCAGACATCGAAATCCGCGGGATTGACGACGACCTCGGCTCCCGGCCGCCAGATGAAGGCGCGGCCGAAAATATCGGGATGCAGGGTCCGGACGAAAACACCGACACGCCAGAGCGGCAGGCCGGCCTCGACCAGCCGTTCGCAGGTTTCCGACATCAACCGGGGGGCGCTGGTGCCGACCGCGCGCCGTCGATCAGCCAGTCGGCGACTTTCTCAGGTCGTTGGGTTCATCGGACGTACATTTGCCGGCGCAAGTTCCGGACGCCGTCAAGCCTGACACAAAGCGCTTTGCGTTTCGGCGACGGCCGGGCAAAGTCGGATCGGGAAGCAAGCCACAGGACGCGCGAAATGCTGGATTCGAGACCGGAAACGTCGGGCGAAGCCGCCGGCTTGCGGCGCGCGCTGGAGGCCGCCGATCCGGCGACGCTGCTGCTTGTCGCTGGTGCAGCTCACCGGCGAGCGGCACTGGCTGGAGGCCGCAAAACCCTTCATCCGCGGCCCCATGAACTATCAGGAATTCATGCCCGAGCCGCTGCGGGCAGCGGTCCGCGACCGGCTCGCCGAGGTGCTCGCGGAGATCGCGCGCAGCGGGAACGATGCCGCCGCGGCAGGCCGACGACGCGCTGCTGCGCGAGATGATGGCGATCGCGACCGGCGAAGCCGGTGCCCGACGACTACATCGCGATGATGCGCGAGGATCTGACCGCGACAGTCTCGCCGTCGCGCAGCCTGAAATGGCGCCGGCCTCCCGGCCCTGCCGCGCTGAGAACGCCGAAGTCGTCATCATCGGCGCCGGCATGTCCGGCCTCTACGCCGGCATTCAGCTGCGCGAGGCCGGCATCCCCTTCGTCATCCTCGAGAAGAACGACGCCGTCGGCGGCACCTGGTATGAGAACATCTATCCCGGCTGCGGCGTCGATACGCCCAACCACTTCTACTCCTATGCGTTCGAGCCCAATCACGACTGGTCGCATTTCTTCGCCAAGCGCGACGAGCTCTGGAACTATTTCGAAAAAGTCGCGGATAAATATGATCTGCGAAAACACATCCGGCTCGGGACCGAAGTGGTCGACGCCCGCTATGACGAGAGCGACGCGATCTGGCGCGTCACGGCGCAAGGCGCCGACGGCACGCGGCAAGAACTTTTCGGCCCGCGTGCTGGTGTCCGCGGTCGGCGTGCTCAACCGGCCGAAGCTGCCCGACATCGCGGGGCTGCAACTCCGTTCGCCGGACCCGCCTTCCACACCGCGCAGTGGGACCGCGATTTCGACTGGCGCGGCAAGCGCGTCGCGATGATCGGCACCGGCGCGTCCGGCCATCAGGTCGGCCCGAGCATCGCGCCCGACGTCGCGCGGCTGATGATCTTCCAGCGCTCGCCGCACTGGGTGGTGCCGAATCCGAACTACCACGAGGGCGTCAGCGAGGGAAAGAAATGGGCGCTGGCCAATATCCCCTTCTATCTGCGCTGGTACCGCTTCCAGCTGTTCTGGGGTTTTGCCGACGGCCTGCACGCGGCGCTCAAGGTCGACCCGGACTGGCCGCACCCGAAACGCTCGCTCAACGCGCTCAACGAGAAGCACCGGCGCTTCATGGAAAAGCACATGCGCAGCGAGCTCGCCGACCGGCCGGATCTGCTGGACAAAGGTCATTCCGGATTATCCGGCCTACGGCAAGCGCATCCTGATCGACAATCACTGGTTCAGGATGCTCAAGCGCGACAATGTCGATCTCGTCACCGACCCGATCGACGCCATCGTGCCCGAGGGCGTGCGGACAAAAGACGGCAAGGTCTGGCCCGCGGACGCGCTGGTGTTCGCCACCGGCTTCAAGGTCAGCAAGATGCTGCACCCGATGAAGATCGTGGGCAGGACGGGCGCGAGCTGCACGAGGTCTGGGGCCCCGACGACGCCAGAGCCTATCTCGGCCTCACCGTTCCCGGCTTTCCGAATTTCTTCATGCTGACGGGACCGAACACCGGGCTTGCCCATGGCGGCAACCAGATCTTCATGACCGAATGCGGCGTGCGCCACATGATGCTGGGCTTGCGCGAACTGCTGGAAGGCGGCCATCGCTCGATCGAGTGCAGGCGAGACGTCTACGAGCGCTATAATCGCGAGGTCGACGCCATGCACGCGCGCATGGTGTGGACCCACAAGGGCATGACCAACTGGTACCGCAACCCCCACGGCCGCGTGTTCGCGATCACGCCGTGGCGGCTGGTGGAGTACTGGAAGATGACGTCGGTGTTTGATGCGGCGGAGTATGAATTCGGGTAGGCCGGGCTCCGCGTCATCTCTCAATGTCGTCCCCGCCTAGTGCGCAATTGCGCACGGGGCGCGGGGACCCATAACCACTGATGCCAGTTACAGGCAACGCTGCGGCCCCAGCCTCGCGCAACATAAGTATTCGTGGTTATAGGTCCCGGGTCGCGCTTCGCTTGCCCGGGACGACGTAGGTTAATTCAATTTTTCAAACAGCCGCAAACACGCCCTCGCGATCTCGCCGCGCGTCTCGCGCGAGTTTTGCTCTTAACTCCCGCCCTCTTCAATCAGAGGGCGCAGGGAATGCCGGGCGCCCGATGCTCCGATAGTCCGCGTGTGCAATGATAGTGTGAGAGCGCACACGCGTTAGTCAGGTCACACCGGTTTCACCCGGCATTCCCCGCGCAATGGTTTTAACGGCTTCCTTCGTACTCTCCCCGGTGACCGGCTTTCTTGCCACCGTCATCAGCGGAAAGTTGCCCTTCGCGAACTTGACGCCAGCGATCGGGGCGTCAGGCCACACGACTTCTCCGTCCGCTTCACGCGCCGTCGTCCTTGGCAGCGATCAGCGTCCACCGCATCCCGCCCCGACGTTCGTGACGATGCCCAACGCCCCTCTATCCGGGACGGGATGGCTGACGATATAGCGCTGATTTGCGTTTCGGAAAAACAGAAATATTTTTGCAAACGGGGCTGGACGGATTCAGTGATTTGCCCGGCGGGCACAATCAAGTGGGAGCACAAGTCGCGTTAATGCGCCAGAGGTCTGCAAGCATTTGCGCCACGATCGGCTGCAATTGCGGCAGGTGAACCGTCGCGATCTCGCAAAGCTGCTTGTCGTCCATTCGCTGGTATTCATGCCGCAGAGGCATCGCCGATCCCGACAATGGAGGCCCACGGCGACATCGGGGTATTTGGCGAGGAATTCCGATGGCAATGCCTTCGCGGCTTCGGAAACGATCTGCACGGCGCGTTCGACCGCGCGGCGATGCATGTAGCTATCTTGGTATTGCGCGAATCGAAAGGCCGCGAATCGATCAAAGAGACGCCATCGATCTCATCGCGAATGTGAAGCAGTACGGGCGCGGGGAACTCTGCTGGCGGCCATGCCAAAAAGCCGCACCGCCTCCCGTTCGACATCCCCAGGATGAAGGCGACGAAGCCCGTGCGGGCTCGAATAACCGCATTCGACAGCCATCGCCGAACGCCGTTTGGATCGGTTTGATACGCATCCGTGAACGGCAGAAATCCAACGTCGCGGTCAGGAGCCGGGTCGACGAAGACATCGACATCGGATCCTGGCATTTCGCCTCACACGCGGGCATGCGATCCGAACACAGTAACGCTGCCGCCACCCGGAAACCGCCGCAGCGCGGCTTCAGTTTCCTTCAATTTTGCAATGACTCATGGCGGCGCATATTCTCAATATATGCCAAAGGGCGTGAATTTTCCAATGCTGCGCCCTTTCACTTCCAGGTAAGATCAATGCCCGAGCCTGAAGGCCGTCACTGAGCCGACCTGTCCGGCATAGCTCCTGAAGGCGGAGGCGGAAGCCGCAACCCGCCAGCTCCGTGGGATTAACGGCGGATTACGCTCACGTCTAATCCGCCCAACGCACGTCTACCCCCCACCTGCCCGCGATGGCGCAGGAAATGATCGGCCAGCACGCAGGCCATCATGGCCTCGCCGACCGGCACGGCGCGGATGCCGACGCAGGGGTCGTGGCGGCCTTTGGTCATGATGTCGGTGTCGGCGCCGCTGCGGTCGACGGTCCGGCGCGGCGACAGGATCGACGAGGTCGGCTTCACCGCAAAGCGCGCCACCACCGGCTGGCCGGTGGAGATGCCGCCGAGAATGCCGCCGGCATGGTTGGACAGGAAGCTGACGCCCTGATTGCCCATGCGCATCTCGTCGGCGTTTTCCTCGCCGGACAATTCGGCCGCGCCAAAGCCGGCGCCGATCTCGACGCCCTTCACCGCGTTGATGCTCATCATCGCGGCGGCCAGATCGGCATCGAGCTTGGCGTAGATCGGCGCGCCCAGGCCGGCCGGCACGCCTTCGGCGACCACCTCGATCACGGCGCCGATCGACGAGCCGTTCTTGCGGATGCCGTCGAGATAGTCCTCGAAGAACGCGGCCTTGTCCTTGTCCGGGCAGAAGAACGGATTGCGCGCGATCTCGTCCCAGTCCCATTTGTCGCGGTCGATCTTGTGCGGGCCCATCTGCACCAGCGCGCCGCGCACCTTCACGCTCGGGCAGGATCTTGCGCGCGATGGCGCCGGCCGCGACGCGCGTCGCGGTCTCGCGCGCCGAGGAACGTCCGCCGCCGCGATAGTCGCGCAGGCCGTATTTGGCCTCATAGGTGAAGTCGGCATGGCCCGGGCGAAACTTGTCCTTGATCTCGGAATAGTCCTTCGAGCGCTGGTCGGTGTTCTCGATCAGCAGCGCGATCGGCGTGCCCGTCGTCACCTGCACGCCGGTCTCGGGATGCGCCATCACGCCGGACAGGATCTTCACCGCATCGGCTTCCTGGCGCTGGGTGGTGAAGCGCGACTGGCCGGGACGGCGGCGGTCGAGATCGTGCTGGATGTCCTCGGCCGTCAGCGGGATCAGCGGCGGGCAGCCGTCGACCACGCAGCCGATCGCGACCCCGTGGCTCTCGCCGAAGGTCGTGACCCGGAACAGGTGGCCGAAGGTGTTGAAGGACATTTTGGCATGCTCGCGTCGTCGTCAATGCGCTTGTCGTAACGCGCGGGTCGGCGGTCAAACACGCGCGTTAACGCGGCGCGGCATGTGCCGGCACCTCTCGACTTCGTCGATGAGCCGGGCGTGACGCCGGCCATCCGACGTCTTTCTGGCGCCCGCAAGGCGCTGAATGCCCGCCGCAAGGCTGGGCATGACGGCGACAGCGTACGCTACGCTCGACCTTAACTATACTTCTTCAGCCCGCCATCGCCGAACACGTAGACCGCGCCCTGCTCGATCAGCAGGTCGGCGGCGCTTTCGGGCGTCTCGATGCCGAGCGCCACCATCAGCGCCCGCGCGGTGCCGCCATGGGCCACCGCGACGGTGTCCGCCGTCAGCTGATCGTACCAGTCGCGCATCCGCGCCTGCACCTCGGCGTAGCTCTCGCCGCCCGGCGCGCGGCACCGTCCATTTCTCGGTCAGGCGCCTGGCGAAGAGCTCGGGATCGGCCGCCTGCATCTCGCGCCAGCGTCGAGCCTTCCCACTGGCCGTAGCCGATCTCGCGCAGCCGATCGTCGATGCGCGTAGTCGTCCGGCGGCAGTTTCAGCGCGCCGCGCACCAGTTCCATCGTCGACCGCGCGCGGCCGAGCGGACTTGCGACGAATGGCAGCGACGCCTCGCCGCGCGCCGTCGCGCGCGAGCAGATCGGCGAGGATGTCGCCGGCGACGGCCGCCTGCCTGCGGCCGAGATCGTTCAGCGGAATGTCCTGCGTGCCCTGCAGCCGGCCTTCCGCGTTCCACGCGGTCTCGCCATGGCGAATGTAGTAGATGGTCGGCATGTCCGGCGTCGTGTCTTCCATTCGTCATGACCGGGCATGACGAGTTAGCCGCAATCAGTCCTTCGCCAGCGAATTGCTGAGCGAGATGTCCGGCGCGTCGGGCGCTTCATGCCGACGACGTGATAGCCGGAATCGACGTGATGCACCTCGCCGGTGACGCCGCGCGACAGGTCGGACAGCAGATACAGCGCGCTGTCGCCGACTTCCTCGGTCGTCACGGTGCGGCGCATCGGCGAGTTGTATTCGTTCCACTTCAGGATGTAGCGGAAATCGCCGATGCCCGACGCCGCCAGCGTCTTGATCGGCCCCGCCGAGATCGCGTTGACGCGGATGTTCTTCTCGCCGAGATCGGCGGCGAGATAGCGCACGCTCGCCTCCAGCGCCGCCTTCGCCACCCCCATCACGTTGTAATGCGGCATCCATTTCTCGGCGCCGTAATAGGTCAGCGTCAGGATCGAGCCGCCGTCGGTCAGAAGCTTTTCGGCGCGCTGCGCGATCGCGGTCAGCGAGTAGCAGCAGATCAGCATGGTCTTGGAGAAATTGTCCGCCGTGGTTTCGAGATAGCGGCCGTCGAGCTGGTCCTTGTCGGAGAACGCGATCGCGTGCACCACGAAATCGATCTTGCCCCATTTCTCGCGGAGCACGTCGAACACCGCGTCGATGGTGGCGGGCTCGGTGACGTCGCAATGGCCGAGCAGGATACCGCCGAGTTCCTCGGCCAGCGGCTCGACGCGCTTCTTCAGCGCGTCGCCCTGCCAGGTCAGCGCGATTTCCGCGCCCGCCGCGTGGCAGGCCTTGGCGATGCCCCAGGCGATCGAGCGGTTGTTGGCGACGCCGAGAATCACCCCGCGCTTGCCCTGCATCAGACCTGAACTTTGCGCCATCCGGTTTCCAATCGACCTTGATCGAGGTCTGGAGGTACACCAGCCCTCCCGGCCGGTAGAGCCCAAATCCGCTCCCGGCTTCGACGGTGCTAGTCCTCGCGGCCACCATGGCCGGAATAGTCGCGCCATTGGGTGTTATGTTGTATAAGGCGTTCGCGTTGCCGATACTGGACGCCGGCCGGACAAACCCTAGGATCGGGCGTCAGATGACCGCGTTTCGTCAGAGTGTCGAAGCCATGATTCCGGCGCTGCGCCGCTATGCGCGCGCGCTGGCGCGCGATGCCGATATCGCCGACGATCTGGTGCAGGACACGCTGGTGCGGGCGTTGCGTTCGGAACGGCTGTTTCTCGGCGGCGACGTCAGGAGCTGGCTCTACACGATCCTGACCAATCTGAACAAGAACCGGCGGCGGTCGCTGGCGCGGCGGCCGCAATTCATGCCGCTGCTCGACAACAATCCCGACGCCAGCGGCACCGAGGCGGAGGGCCGCGACATCGCCCGCGCGCTGGCGACGCTGGTGGAGGAGCAGCGCTCGGTGCTGCTGCTGGTGATGCTGGAAGGACTGAGCTACCGCGAGGTCGCCGACATCCAGGGCGTGCCGATCGGCACCGTGATGTCCCGGCTTGCCCGCGCCCGCGCCCATGTCAAGGCCTCGCTCGAGGGCGAACGCCCGGCGCTGCGGCGGGTGAAATGATGGCAGGCATTGTGCATGCGATATGATGGACCGGAGTGTGATGAACGAGTCTGTGCTGCGACGACCTGTTAGTCCTGCCGCTTGCGGAGGGAAGATCGCGACTGCCGGAAACAATTTCGACTGAGAGACAGAGACGACGACAATGACCGACCCAACATTCCCGTCACCGAAGACGAGCTGCATGCTTACGTCGACAACGAGCTGCCGGCGGAACGCCGCGGCGATGTCGAGGCGTGGCTCGCGGCGCATCCCGACGATGCCGCGCGGGTGCAGTCGTGGCGCGCGATGGCGGAGGCGCTGCATGCGCGGTACGACTCCGTCGCCGACGAGGCGGTGCCGAAGCGGCTCGAGATCGAGCGGCTGGTGCGGCAGCCGCGCAAATGGATGTACGGCGCGGTCGCGGCGACGCTGGCGGCGTTCATCGTCGGCGGCGGCGTCGGCTGGCTCGCGCGCGGCGCGGCGGCGGCGCCCTCGGCCTTCCAGAATCTCACGGTGGACGCGCTCGACGCGCACCGGCTCTACGTGGTCGAGGTGCGCCATCCCGTCGAGGTGCCCGGCAGCGAACGCGCCATCTGCAGCAATGGCTGACCAAGCGCTGCGGCTGGGACGTCCGCGCGCCGGAACTGGACGCGACCGGATTGAAGCTGGTCGGCGGGCGGCTGTTGCCCGGCCCCGACCGGGCCGGCGTCCTTCCTGATGTATGAGAGCGCCTCCGGCGAACGCTTCACGATCTACACCGCGCAAGCGGACGCCGAGACGACGCAGATGCGCTACGCGGCGCAGGGCAAGGAAGGCACGCTGTTCTGGGCCGATGACGGCGTCGGCTATCGTGGTGCAGCGGCGGCGCGACCGCGAGCGGCTGACCCAGGTCGCCCCGGCGGTCTACGACCAGATGGAGAAGAACGGCGGGCTGAATTGCGTGGAGACGGCGGTTGGCCACGCGTCTTGTCCCAATTCCGACATCGAAAATCTGGAATCGAAACATCGGCGCGTCTCATTATCGCACCGGGTGATCACGCGAAATTGAGCAGCGTTCGATCCGCCGATCGACGCAAGCGGCCTCGATCGGGGTTTGGTACCGCGCTGGTCCCCCTTTCGAGGCCGCACCTTTTTCCAGAAGGCTTGGATCCAGGTCGATCGGACCGAAACGGATCATTGCCAGCCTCTGATTGAGCTTGATCTCCATTGGCATGCCGCGAATCGCAGCTGTTTCGCTCGACTCAGCCGAAATCGCTGCGCGGATTGTACGGATGGCCGTCGCGCCACTTCTCCATCAATGCCTCAAGCTCGGCATCGTTCCCGTCAGGCAGCATAATTCGGGTGGTGACGAACAGGTCGCCGGCTGCCCGCCGCCTTCGGCAGGCCCTTGCCCTTGAGGCGGAAGGTGCGGCCGCTCGAGGTGTTTTTCGGGATCGACAGTTCGACCGCGCTGCCGAGCGTCGGCACGCGAACCTTGCCGCCGAGCACGGCCTCATAGAGCGTGATCGGCAGATCGACGCGCAGATCGCTGCCGTCGACCTTGAAGAAGGGATGCGGCGCGATGCTGACCGTGATCAGGAGATCGCCGGGCGGTGACCCGGCGCGGTCTCGCCCTGCCCCTTCAGCCGGATCTGCTGGCCGGCGGTGACGCCGGCCGGAATCTTGACGTTGAGCTCCTTGCCGGTCGGCAGCCGGACGCGCTTCTCCGCCGCCCTTGACCGCCTCTTCCAGCGACACCGTCATGGCGACGCTGAGATCGAGATCGAGCGCCGATCGCCGCCGGTGTCGAATTCGAAGGTACTGCCGCCGCCGGGCCGCCCGCCGCGCGCCGCGCGCCGCCGAACATGCTGTTGAGGATGTCCTCGAAGCCGCCGCCGCCAGCGCCGCCCGGCACCGCCGCCGGTGCGGAAGGTGTGGGTCTCGAAGCCGCCGGGCCCGCCGACGCGCCACGCGGGTCGCCGCCGGGAAAGCCCTGGAAGCGCGGCTTGCCCTCGGCGTCGATCTCGCCGCGATCGAACTGCTTGCGCTTGTCCTCGTCGCCGATGATCTCGTTGGCCGAGTTCATCTCGGAAAAGCGCTCCGCGGCCTTCGGATCGTTCTTGTTGCTGTCGGGGTGATGCTTCTTGGCGAGCTTGCGATAGGCACTCTTGATCGCCGCAGCGCTGGCGCCCCGCGGCACCCCCAAGACCTCATAGGGGTCGCGCATCCGTCAGGTCTCCTTCACGGGAAATCAGATCGTTGAAGCTTACGGGCAACCCGCCCGCTTTGGCTTCATCTGGGGTCCCCGTTGCATTTTTGCAACGCTGGCTTGACCTCAGCCTTACCCCCGCTTCCACGGCTTCAGCGTGTGGATTTCCCACGGCCATGGCCGGCCTGGCAGGCCGCGCCCTGCAGCCAGCTTTCGGCGCGGCCGTTGACATAGCTCGCCAGAAAATCCCGGCAGGTGCGCCCGTCCGCGGAATAGGCCTGGGACAGCGGCGTCACCGAGCCGCGCGCGCCGGTCTCCGGATTTTCCCAGGGCTGGCTGGAATCCTTGTCGCCCTTGGTCAGCACGTCGGAGGCGGCGGTGCGGGCAAAGGCAAGATCGCTCTCGGTCGGCACCGGCGGCCTGCCGGCGCTCGCGCCAGCGAACCCGTGACGTCGCCGTCCTCCATCCTGGCGTAGGCGTCTGTCGGTCCGGGACAGGCTGCAGCCGCCCGAGCCGAGGCCGATCAAAATCAGTGTCATCACGGCGCCCGCCGGCCCGATCGCCGATAGGCCAACGCGTCCCCATGCCCTATATAGGGCGAGCCTAACCGGGCTGCAACGCGCTCTGGACCGCGGGCGGACGCAACTCGGAACTCCTGACATGACGGACACGACCTCCATCAAACACCCGGCACCGTTAACATCCGGTGATTTCACCGCGGCCGAGGAACCGTTTGCGCTGTTCGCCGAGTGGTTTGCCGAAGCCGTGAAGTCCGAGCCGAACGATCCCAACGCCATGGCGCTGGCGACCGTCGACGCCGACGGCCTGCCGGACGTGCGGATGGTGCTGATGAAGGGCTATGATGCCGACGGTTTCGTGTTCTACAGCCACATCGCCAGCCAGAAGGGCCGCGAACTCGCCGCAAATCCTAAGGCGGCTTTACTGTTTCACTGGAAGTCGCTGCGCCGTCAGGTCCGCATCCGCGGCAACGTGTCGCCGGTGACGCGAGGCCGAGGCCGACGCCTATTTCGCCACCCGGCCGAAGCAGGCGCAGATCGGCGCCTGGGCCAGCAAGCAGTCGCAGCCGCTGGAAAGCCGCTTTGCCTTCGAGCAGGCGATCGCCAAGGTCGCCGCCAAACACGTCATCGGCGAGGTGCCGCGCCCGCCGGGCTGGAGCGGCTGGCGCATCGCGCCGCTGCGGTTCGAATTCTGGCACGACCGCCCGTTCCGCCTGCACGACCGCATCGAATTCCGCCGCGACGCGCCGGATCAGCCCTGGACCAAGATGCGGCTCTATCCCTGATCGAAAGTCTGAAAGACCTCCATGCCGACTTCATCCAACGCGCCGCGGCGCACGCTGCTTCTGACCGGCGCCAGCCGCGGCATCGGCCATGCCACCGCGATCCGCTTTTCCAGCGCCGGCTGGCGCGTCATCACCTGCTCGCGGCATCCCTTTCCGGAAGTCTGCCCGTGGGGCGCCGGACCGGAGGATCACATCCAGGTCGACCTCGCCGACCACGCCGACACCACGCGCGCGATCGCGGAAATCCGCAAGCGGCTGGAGGACGGCGAGCTGCATGCGCTGGTCAACAACGCCGCGATCTCGCCGAAGGCGCCGGGCGGCGCGCCGGCTCGGCACGATCGATACCGACATCGACACCTGGAGCCACGTGTTCCGCGTCAATTTCTTTGCGCCGATCATGATGGCGCGCGGACTGATCGAGGAATTGAAGGCGGCCAAGGGCTCGGTGGTCAACGTCACCTCGATCGCGGGCTCGCGCGTGCATCCGTTCGCGGGCGCGGCCTATGCGACCTCGAAGGCGGCGCTGGCCTCGCTGACCCGCGAGATGGCGTCCGATTTCGGCCGCATCGGCGTCCGCGTCAACTCGATCGCGCCGGGCGAGATCGACACCTCGATCCTGTCGCCGGGCACCGAGAAGATCGTCGAGCAGCAGATTCCGCTGCACCGGCTCGGCACGCCGGACGAGGTGGCCAAGATCATCTATGTGCTGTGCACGGAGACGAGTTCCTACGTGAACGGCGCCGAGATCCACATCAACGGCGGCCAGCACGTGTAGGCGATACCCCTCATCCTCGCACCGCGATTGCCTAGTCGCGCTGAGCAGCCGCAACTTGCGTGCGTCTCCAAGGATGTGGGGAAAGCCACGCTGCGGCCTTCCCCGAGGCCATGCTCCGCAGGCTCCTCGGATGACCGTCGCAGTGCAAGTGTACGCAGCCTGACTTTAACTTCGCTGCGAGCCGCGTCTCGAAGGATGAGGTCGGTAGGCGCAGTTCAGATCAATCCGCGCAAAATTTGCGCGGCCTGCCAGCGCAGACTGGCGCCTCGACATTGAAGGTGCTCGAGCACTCGTCCTCGCTCTCGCCGTCCGCCAGCACCGCACCGCAGTGCCGGCAAATCCGCGCCGAGATCGCCAGCGCCTTGCCGGCGGCGTCGCGGCCCGCTGATAGCGCGCGAGATCGATGACGTTGCGGGGCGACATTATGACTTTCTCAACCATTGCTGTCCTCGCGGCTTGAGACAGCGTTATCGCAGAAAGTTTCGCTCAAACGTTCAGCGCACCGCTCAAATTTTAGCGGAGGAATTGAGGCAGGCGCATTGCTATCGTGCTTATCGCGGCCTCGACTGCAATGAAGATCGCTTACGCATCGCGCATCGAGCGACACAGTCTACAGCCACTTCTTCCACTTGAAGAACAGGTAAGGCAGCACCGCGGCCATCAGCATCATGACGAGCGCCATCGGATAGCCGTGCGCCCATTCGAGTTCCGGCATGCACCTTGAAATTCATGCCGTAGATCGAGGCGATCAGCGTCGGCGGCATCAGCACCACGGCCATCACCGAAAACAGCTTGATGATGTTGTTCTGCTCGAGATTGACGACGCCGAGCATGGCGTCGAGCACGAAGGTGATCTTGTTGGAGAGATAGGAGGCATGGTCGGTCAGCGAGGCCACGTCGCGCTGCATGGTCTTGAGCTGCTCGCGCATGTCCTTGGACCATTTGACGCCTTCACACCGCCGGCGACGAAGGTGACGACGCGGCCGATCGAGACCAGGCTCTCGCGGACCTTGGAGGTCAGGTCGCCCTTGCGCCCGATCGCGATCAGGATCTCGGAATAGCGCTTGGCGTGGCCGTGGCGCGCGCTTTCGGGCTCGAAGATGTCGTGGCTGATGGCGTCCATGTCGGCGCCGGCGCGCTCCAGAATGTCGGCGCAGCGGTCGATCACCGCGTCGAGCAGTTCCATCAGCACCATTTCGCCGGTGATGCCGGGCGTGCAGGAGCGCGCCAGCTTGTTCTCGACCAGCGCGAACGGCTTCGGCTCGTCGTAGCGCACGGTCACCAGGCGATGACCGGCGAGGATGAAGGTGACCGCCGTGGTGCGCGGCATTTCGGTGTCGGACTGGCACATCAGCGTCGCCGTCATGTAGCGGGCGCCGTTCTCGATATAGAGCCGGCTGGAAATCTCGATCTCCTGCATGTCCTCCCGGGTCGGCACCGCGATCCCGGCCAGCCGCTCCACCGCCTGGTCCTCCTCCGCGGTCGGCTTCACCAGGTCGATCCAGACCGCGCTCTCCGGCAGCGCGGCCAGATCGACCGCGGCGGCCTTCTTCAGGGAGGATTCGGAGGGGACAAACACCGAAAACATGGGAAACTCCGGAACTGGGCAGGCAGTCCTACCCAACAGGACTTAGCTCGATTCTGGCAAGCGCTTCATGACGCGGCGCATTAACCGCCGATCCATATTTGTGGCGGCGGGATGGCGGCAGCGTGGCCCTGATCCGGCGGCAGGCGGCTCGCCTGCCCAAAAATCAGCCGGAACCCCGAGAATTTGCGGCAAAAAAGACACAGCCGGCCTGCCGCAGCGCGGGACGGGCATCTAACGTCTGGAATTATGACCGGTTTCGACGATAATGCGATTAATGGAATCGTCGCGTTTGGGGCGCAGTATTGGCGCGCAGGCGCAAGGCCATTCGATTGGAAGTACACCATGTCGTCGCTGAAAGTAAAATTGGGAATTCTCGCCGCCGGCCTGATGCTGTCTGGCTGCATGCAGGCCACGACCTATGAGGCGACCAACCTGACCACCTTCAAGCCGCGCGACAAGGAACTGCTGGCCAAGGTGCGCTACGCCAACACGCCGGTCGCCGAGCCGTTCCGCCGCGCCATCGTCGACTATCACCGCAAGGAAGCGCCCGGCTCGATCGTGGTCGATTCCGACAATCACTATCTCTATCTTCGTGCTCAACGACGGCAAGGCGATCCGCTACGGCATCACCGTCGGCGAGGAAGCCATGGCGTGGTCCGGCATCGCCAAGGTCGGCAGCATGACCGAGTGGCCGACCTGGCATCCGACCACGGGCGAGATCAAGCGCCTCGGCGTGCCTACCTTCGTGGCGCCGGGTCCGACAATCCGATGGGCTCGCGCGCGCTCTATCTCTACTCCGGCGGCAAGGACACGCTGTTCCGGATCCACGGCACCAACCAGCCGGAATATATCGGCGCGTCGATCTCGTCGGGCTGCATCCGCATGACCAACGAGGACGTCATCGATCTCTATAACCGGGTGAAGATGGGCACCATCGTCGTCGTGCTCGAGCCGCAGCAGGGCGACTCGCCGTACAATTCGCAGATGGCGCTGCAGGGCGGCGGCAGCGGTCCGGTCGATGCAGTAGCCGGACCGCATCGGTCTCACTGGACGATCAAAAGCGCCGGTTTTGCCGGCGCTTTTTCGTTGCCGGCCTGGCTCTTCGCCGGCGGCCGGCTCGGGCGGCATCGGATTCGGCGGCGTCCGATTTCGCCGCGATCGGATTTGGCGGCGACCTCGCGCGGCGGCGCTTCGTCGGGCCGCTCGGCCGGCAACAGCGGCGCGATCTGCGGCAGCGGGTCCCACACGTTCCACTGGCAGATCCGGTAATTGTTGCGCCGTTCCATCAGGTCGAGATGGATGTGGTCCTCGTGGTACCAGTCCGAGCCCGGGCCGAGCACGGTCGAGAACCGCGCGCAGACCGAATGCAGCACGCTTCTCGCGCAACTCGCGCGGCACCGTGCGGTCGGTCAGCGAGATCGACTGGCCGTTGGCGAGCTTGAAGGCGCGAACGTCGAGCGCGTTGGCGCGGCCGTGTTCGGAGAGCTGGGCGCCGACGACGCGGTTGCGGCCGCGGCATTCGAACGAGTCGAAATTGTCGAGATCGCTGACGGCGCTGCCGAGGCGCGCCGCCAGCGGCGCGATGTCGGTGCGGATCCAGTCGGCGATCGCGGACGCCATCGTGCAGCGCAGGATCGCCGCCGGCTTCACCGAGACCCGCCGCTTGTCCGGCAGCACGACCGCCTCCAGCCGCACCAGATCCTCGCCGCCGCAGCCGCCGGGGCCGTTGATGTCGGGAATGCTGGGCGCAATCGCGATCTCCTCGGTCAGCGCCAGCCGGCAGGCCGAGGGCGGAGGCGGCGGCGGGCGCGGCCTGCTCGGCCGGCTTGTCCGTCTCGGCGGGCGCCTGCTTTTCCGCCGCGGGCTTTTCGGGCTCGGCCGCAGGGGCTTCGGCCGGACGCGGCTTCGGCAGCGGCACCGCCGCGGGGAGCGCGGCCGGGCGCAGCTTCCGGCTGCGCGCCCCGAACAGGTCGCCCCAGGGCCCTTGCGGCCAGGCGCCGGGCCTTCGCGCGGCCGCCGCGGGCTCGGCTTGCATACAAAGCACCAGCAGCACCGCCGCGACGGTAACCATTGGCCATTCGCCGCAGGCCAGAGCGCCACAAGGCCATTTGCGGCTTGCTTTCTCCGCGCTAAAGTTCATGTCAATTCCATGACCCGCGACAAGCGATAACACCCTCTGGAGGAACGTCCGTATGCTTGGATTGATGCAAGACTGGCCTTTGCTGTGCCATCGGATTATCGAGCACGCCGCCGGTATCCACGGCACGCAGGAGGTCGTGACGCGATCGGTCGAAGGCCCCATCCATCGCACCAATTACGCCGAAATCCACGATCGCGCGCTGAAAGTCTCGCAGCGGCTCGATCGCGACGGCATCAAGCTCGGCGACCGCGTCGCCACCATCGCCTGGAACACCTGGCGCCATCTCGAAGCCTGGTACGGCATCATGGGCATCGGCGCGATCTGCCACACCGTCAATCCGCGGCTGTTCCCCGACCAGATCGCCTGGATCGTCAACCATGCGCAGGACCGCGTGGTGATGACCGACATCACCTTCGTGCCGATCCTGGAAAAGATCGCCGACAAGCTGCCGAGCGTCGAACGCTACATCGTGCTCACCGACAAGGCGCACATGCCGCAGACCACGCTGAAGAACGCGGTCGCCTATGAGGACTGGATCGCGGAGGCCGACGGCAACTTCAAGTGGAAGACCTTCGACGAAAACACCGCGGCCGCGATGTGCTACACCTCCGGCACCACGGGCGATCCCAAGGGCGTGTTGTATTCGCATCGCTCCAACGTGCTGCACGCGCTGATGGCCAACACCGGCGATTCGCTCGGCGCCAATGCCGGCGATACAATGCTGCCGGTGGTGCCGCTGTTCCATGCCAATAGCTGGGGCATCGCGTTCTCCGCGCCCTCGATGGGCACCAAGCTGGTGATGCCCGGCGCGAAGCTCGACGGCGCCTCGGTGTACGAGCTGCTCGACACCGAGAAGGTGACGCATACCGCCGGCGTGCCGACGGTGTGGCTGATGCTGCTCAATCACATGGCGGCCAACAATCTGAAACTGCCGCACCTGAGAATGGTGGTGTGCGGCGGCTCGGCGATGCCGCGCTCGATGATCAAGGCGTTCGTCGACATGGGCGTCCAGGTGCGCCACGCCTGGGGCATGACCGAGATGAGCCCGATCGGCACGCTGGCCGCGCTGAAGCCGCCGTTTGCCGAACTCACCGGCGAGGCCCGGCTCGACATTCTGCAGACCCAGGGCTACCCGCCGTTCGGCGTCCAGATGAAGATCACCGACGATGCCGGCAAGGAACTGCCGTGGGACGGCAAGACCTTCGGCCGGCTCAAGGTGGCGGCCCCGCGGTATCGAAGGCCTATTTCAGGGTCGACACCAATATTCTCGACGAGGACGGCTATTTCGACACCGGCGACGTCGCGACCATCGACAAGCACGGCTACATGCGGATCACCGACCGCTCCAAGGACGTGATCAAGTCCGGCGGCGAGTGGATTTCGTCGATCGACCTGGAAAATCTCGCGGTCGGCCATCCCGCGGTCGCGGAAGCCGCCGTGATCGGGCACTATCATCCGAAATGGGACGAGCGTCCGCTGCTGATCGTGCAGCTCAAGCAGGGCGCAGAGCGCGACGCGCGAGGACATCCTGAAATTCATGGATGGCAAGATCGCCAAATGGTGGATGCCCGACGACGTCGTGTTCGTCGACGGCATTCCGCACACCGCGACCGGCAAGATCCTGAAGACCGCGCTGCGCGACCAGTTCAAGACCTACAGCTTCCCGAACGCGGCGGCGTAGGGATCGGAGCGCATTCCCGTGTCTTGACCGCTCCTTGCGAGGACGAGGTCAGCTTCGCTCCGGGCGACTGCCGGGACTTGCCGCGTCTGTCATGGCACTCGGATCAAGACCGGACCGGCGGGCTGACCGCGCGCGACCCCGCCGGCGTCCCGCCAAGTCCCTTGAATTTGCCGCAGGTCCGTGGTCTCAAACGGACCAGTTTGCAGCCCGGCGGCATTCGCCCGGCAAGGTTCCAACCCGGCAGAATTCGAAGCGATGGCCCGCAGGTTTTCCGCTCCCTATCAGTCGGAGCCCGTGTCCAGCCTCGCGTCATGGGCGCGCAATCTCGCGGTGTTCTCGGTCGTCGCGGTGCTGGTCTCGATCCTCATCGTCCGCTTCGGCTTCCTCGAAATGAAACCGGCGCTGGCGACCTTCTTCGGCGCGCTGGCCTGTGCCGGCCTTTCCATCCTGGTCGGCTTCGCTGCCTTTGTCGCGATCTGGCAGAACGGTTCGCGCGGCATGAGCCGCATCCTGCTGGCGCTGCTGATCGACGCGGCGGTGCTGGCCTACCCCGCCTATCTCGGCCTGCAATATCGCAAGCTGCCGCCGATCCACGACATCACCACCGACCCGATCGATCCGCCGCGCTTCGAGGCGCTGGCGCGGCTGCGCACCGGCGACGGCACCAACACCGCCGTCTATGCCGGGCTGTATTCCGCCGAACAGCAGCGGCTCTACTATCCCGACATTGAGACGGTGGAACTCGACGTCCCCGTGCAGCGGGCCTATGAGTTGACGCTGCAGCTCGTCACCAAGCGCAAGTGGCTTGTCATCGACGAGCGCGCCCCGCAGCTGCCGCGCCGCATCGGCCGCATCGAGGCGGTGGCGCGGACGCCGATCATGGGATTTCGCGAGGACGTTTCGATCCGCGTCACGCCCGACGGCGATGGATCGCGGGTCGATATCCGCTCGGCGTCGCGCTATTTCGAGAGCGATCTCGGCAGCAACGCCGCGCGCGTCACCAGGCTGATCGACGACATCTACACCGCCGCCGACAACTCCAACCTCAAGCCGGCGAAGAAGCCGCAGGCGCCGGCGAAGCTGCCGCCCAAGGTGGTGAAGAAGTGACGTCTTCGTCATTCCGGGATGGTCGAACGACGCAGCGTCGAATCCGGAATCTCGCGATGTGCAATTTCAGATTCCGGGTCTCGCGCCTCGGGCGCATCCCGGAATGACGACCGATCGCTTCACGCCAGCCGATACGTCCCGCCGATCACCGGGTCGCCATCGGTCGCAACGATGCCGCGCCCGACCAGGTCCTCCAGATGCGCCAGCACCGAATAGCCGGCCGCCGTGGTCAGCCGCGGGTCGATGCCGATATAGATCGCGCGCACCATGGTCGGAATATCCGCTTCGCCCTTGGCGAGGCGATGCAGGATCGAGGCTTCGCGCGCCTGACGGTGCCGGATCAGGAAGCGCACATAGCGCGGCCCTTCCGGGATCTCCGGCCCGTGGCCCGAGAAATACAAATCCTCGTCGCCGCTGCGTCAGCCGTTCCAGCGATGCCATGTAGTCGATCATCGATCCGTCCGGCGGCGCCACGATCGATGTCGACCAGCCCATCACATGATCGCCCACGAACGAGATTTTGCGATCCCGCCATGCGAACGCCAGATGATTGGCGGTGTGGCCCGGCGTCGCCACCGCCTCCAGCGCCCAATCGGCGCCTTCGATGACATCGCCGTCCTTCACTTCGACGTCGGGCCTGAAGTCGCGATCGGCGCCGGATTCAGGACTGTGCTTCTCGCTCTCGATATCGCGGACGCGACGCGCGGTGCGGACCCTCGGCATAAACGGTTGCGCCGGTTGGCGCCTTGATCCGCGCCGTGTTCGGCGAATGGTCGCGGTGGGTGTGGGTGACCAGGATATGCGTGACGGTCTCGTTGCGCACCGCATCGAGCAGCGCCGCCGCGTGTTCCTCATTGTCGGGACCGGGATCGATGATCGCGACCTTGCCCTTGCCGACGATGTAACTCACCGTGCCGGTGAAGGTGAAGGGGCTCGGATTGTTGCAGAGAATCCGCCGAACGCCGGGGCGGACCTCGTCGACCACGCCGGGCTTCAGCGCAAAATCGCGGTTGAACGGGACGTCGTCATTGTCGGCCATGGGGGTATTTGCTCCAGCGTCATTCCGGGATGGCCCGCATGCTGAGGAGGCCATGCACGGGCAGTCTCGACGAGGCGGAATGATATGGCGCGAGCCATCCTTCGGGTACGCGTCTTCGACGCGCTCCTCGGAATGACGGGTGTAGCATCTACGAAAACGCCTGGATGCCGGTGATGGCGCGGCCGAGGATCAGGGCGTGGACGTCGTGGGTGCCTTCATAGGTGTTGACGGTTTCCAGGTTCGCGGCGTGGCGCATCACGTGATATTCGATCTGGATGCCGTTGCCGCCGTGCATGTCGCGGGCCATGCGGGCGATGTCGAGCGCCTTGCCGCAATTGTTGCGCTTGACGATGGAAATCATCTCCGGCGCCATCTTGCCCTCGTCCATCAACCGGCCGACCCGCAAGCTCGCCTGCAGGCCGAGCGCGATGTCGGTCTGCATGTCCGCCAGTTTCTTCTGCACCAGTTGCGTCGCCGCCAGCGGCCGGTTGAACTGCTTGCGGTCGAGCGTGTATTGCCGCGCGCGCGCCATGCAGTCTTCCGCCGCCCCCATCGCGCCCCAGGAAATGCCGTAGCGGGCGCGGTTGAGGCAGCCGAACGGCCCCTTGAGGCCGGACACGTTGGGCAACAGCGCGCTCTCCGGCACCTCCACGCCCTCCATCACCACTTCGCCGGTGACGGAGGCGCGCAAGGACAGCTTGCCGCCGATCTTCGGCGCCGACAGGCCCTTCATGCCCTTCTCCAGGATGAAGCCGCGGATCTGGTTGTTATGTTCGGCCGATTTCGCCCAAACCACGAACACGTCGGCGATCGGCGCGTTGGAAATCCACATCTTGGTGCCGGTCAGCCGATAGCCGTCGGAGGTCTTCTCGGCGCGGGTCTTCATGCCGCCGGGATCGGAGCCGGCATCCGGCTCGGTCAGGCCGAAGCAGCCGACCCACTCGCCGGTGGCGAGCTTGGGCAGATATTTCTTGCGCTGGTTCTCGTCGCCATAGGCATAGATCGGATGCATCACCAGCGACGACTGCACCGAATTCATCGAGCGATAGCCGGAATCGACGCGCTCGATCTCGCGCGCCACCAGGCCATAGGCGACGTAGCTGGCATTGGCGCAGCCATATTCTTCCGGCAGGGTGATGCCGATCAGGCCGAGTTCGCCCATCTCGTGGAAGATGTCGCGATCGACCTTCTCTTCCAGATAGGCCTTGGTGATGCGCGGCAGCAGCTTGTCCTGCGCATAGGCGCGCGCGGTGTCGCGGATCATGCGCTCGTCTTCGGTGAGCTGCTCGTCGAGCAGGAACGGATCGTCCCACTGGAAATTCACCGGGGACGGCTTGTCCTTGGCCTGGGGGCGCACGCTCATGAAAATTCCTTTCGCTCATCGTTGTATTTATTTTAGAGCGCTACGCGCCGAAGCGCAATTGAATTGGATTCCGTCATTCCGGGGCGCGCATCAGAGCGGTCGACCTTCGAGTCCCGGAATGACAACACTTAACCTTCAAGCTGTTCGCTGGAGACGATCTCGATGCCGAAGCCGGACAGTCCCTTGTAGTCATGAACCGACGACGTCAGGTTCCGGATCGAGGTGACGCCGAGATCGCGCAGGATCTGCGCGCCGACGCCGACCTCGCGCCATTGCCGGTTGCGGTCGGCTTCGGCGGATTTCTCCTCCGGAAGCGGCGCAACCGGAACGCCGGCGGCGCCGTCGCGCAGGTAGATCAGCACGCCGCTGCCGTTCTTCTTGAAACGCTCGAGCACGGCCTGCATGCGCTTCGGCCCGGTGAAGATGTCCTTGACGATATTGGGCTTGTGAAACCGGGTCAGCACGTTCTTGCCGTCGCCGACCTCGTTGTAGACGAACGCCACATGCGCGATCGAATCGAACGGCGAGCGATAGGCATAACCCTGCAGCGGCCCGATCGGGCTTTCGGTGATGAAGGTCGAGACCCGCTCGATCAGCTTCTCGCGCGCCTGCCGGTAGGCGATCATGTCGGCGATGGTGACGTGCTTGAGCCTGTGGGTGGCGGCGAACCGCGCCACCTGCTCGCCCTTCATGACCGTGCCGTCGTCGTTCATCAATTCGCTGATGACGCCGACCGGCGGCAGGCCGGCTCAGCTTGCAGAGATCGACCGCGGCCTCGGTATGGCCCGAGCGCAACAGCACGCCGCCGTCGCGCGCGATCAGCGGAAACACGTGGCCGGGCCGCGCGAAATCGCTGGCGCCGGCATTCGGGTTGGCGAGCGCGCGGCAGCAGGAAGCGCGTTCGTCCGCCGAAATCCCGGTGCCGCCGTCGGGCTTGTAGTCGATCGACACCGTAAACGCGGTGGTGTGACTGGATTCATTATGCGCCACCATCGGATCGAGCCGCAGCCGGCGCGCGTCTTCGGCTGTGATCGGCGCGCAGACGATGCCCGAGGTGTGGCGGATGATAAACGCCATCTTGTCGGCGGTGCACAGCGACGCCGCGACGATCAGGTCGCCCTCGCCTTCGCGGTCTTCGTCGTCGGTGACGACGACGAGTTCGCCGTGGGCGAAGGC
Organism: uncultured Alphaproteobacteria bacterium; assembly: GCA_963735835.1. Lineage (GTDB taxonomy): Bacteria > Pseudomonadota > Alphaproteobacteria > Rhizobiales > Xanthobacteraceae > Bradyrhizobium. Next base: position 43,151 of record CAVTNA010000066.1, read on the forward strand.
GTGCAGGACTTCCTGGATCGGATCGGCCATCTCGGGGTCTCGTTTGGTGCGAGGCGAGCATTAGCCGGACTCGCGAGCCCGCGCCAGCCTGATTACGCAGGGCAGAACGGCTCTGGCGGCGCAGCGAGACAAGCGCTGCAGACTTGTCTAGGATAAGTCCAACAACAATAAGGAGACGCCGTTCATGACCTCAGCAACGTTCGACTTCGCGCCACTGCTCCCGGCGGGGTTGCCCGCGCCCGCGGCGAAGTGGACGGGGCTTGCAAGATACAGCTTTGTCGGCGGCAACAACGATCCCGATCAGGTGCCGGTCGACGGCCTGATCGACGCCGTGGACGCCGTGCTCAGGCGCGAGGGCAGGACACTCGCCACCTACGGGCTTGCCAGCGGTCCGCAGGGCTATCGGCCCCTGCGCGAATTTCTCACGACGAAACTCAAGCGCGACGCCGGCATCGACTGCGCCGCCGACGACATCCTGATCGTCTCCGGCTCGCTGCAGGCGCTCGACCTCGTCAACGCGACGCTGCTCGCGCGCGGCGATACCGTGATCATCGAGCAGGACACCTATCAGGGCGCGCTGAACCGGCTGACACGGCTCGGCGTCAATGCGGTCGGCATTCCGCTGGATCAGGACGGCATGCGGATGGACGCGCTGGCGGCCGCGCTCGCCGACCTCAAGGCCAAAGGCGTCACGCCGAAATACATCTACACCATCCCGACCGTGCAGAACCCGACCGGCACCATCATGCCCGAGACGCGCCGCGCCGAACTCTTGAAGCTCGCCGGACAATATGGCGTGCCGGTTTTCGAGGACGACTGCTATGCGGACCTGATCTGGGACGGACAGCGCCCGCCCGCGCTGTATGCGATGAGCCGGAGCGGCGGCGTCATACATATCGGCTCATTTTCAAAATCGATCGCGCCGGCGCTGCGGGTCGGCTTCATCGTCGCGCCCTGGGCCGTGCTGTCGCGCATGCTGGCGCTGAAGACCGACGCCGGCAGCGGCGCGCTCGAGCAGATGGTGCTGTCAGAATATTGCGCGCCGCATTTCACCGAGCACGTGCCGAAGCTGACGCGGGGCCTGCGCGCCAAGCTCGACACGCTGATGGAGGCGCTCAACGAGCAATTCGGCACAGCGGCGGAGTTTTGCGATCCCAAGGGCGGCATCTTCCTCTGGGTGAAACTGCCGGACAATGTCGACACGCTGAAACTCTATCAGGCGGCGCTCGCCGCCGGCGTCGCCATCAATCCGGGGCCGGAATGGTCGACCGACAAGGCCTATGCCCGCAGCCGGTTGCGGCTGTGTTTTGCCAGCCCGTCCCATCAGCAGATCCGCGAAGGCGTAGCCGTGCTCGCCGAGGTCTGCCGCAAGGAGTTCGGCGTGCCGGCGCGGATCGCCAATGTGGAGAAGCAGGTTCGCGCCGGTCATCCCTCGAGGTGAAAAACGGCACATGGGTGACCTTGGCAGCAAGGACGAGCTTTCCCATCGAGATCTTCTCTTGTCGCAGTCGCGGGGTTATCCGCAGCGGATCGCGTGCACGATCCGGAGCAGCAGCACAATCGATACATTGCCCTTCCCGGCTTCGATCTGGGCGATGTAGCGTTCTGAAACCCGGGATTTGCGGGCAAGCTCCCGGCGCGACATGTCGCGGAGCGCGCGCATGCCGCGCACGCGATCGCCGAGCAGGGCGAGAAATTCGCTTTCGGAATATGGCAGTACATCAGGCTGAAACGCCTGAGCGGTAAAGCGCGAGCGCGCTTGGGTCCGGGATCGTGTTTTGCTGTCTGCCACGCTCAACCCCTTACGCCCGGCATGGTTGCCGGGCGCCCGGGCCGTCGCATTGATACGGATCAAATCGTGCCGGGTTGCGCCAGACGCGCATCCCTGGCCAGGGTTTAGCGGGCCTCATCCCGAGGTCCGCACCGGAAAATGCGCTACCTCACCGCGAATGGCGACTGATACGGCCGGCCGAACGGCACGCCGTTGATCACGGTCTGGATCGGCTTCAGATAGGCCTTGCCGTCGCGCTTGTTGTTGCGGGTATCGACGAACGACACCGGCCCTTCCACCAGTTCCATGATCGCGACGTCGCCGGGCGCGCCGATCTGCAGGGTGCCGATCTTCGGCGCGCGGTTGATGATCTTCGCCGGCGCCGTGGTCGCCATCGCCACCACCTGCTCCAGCGAAAAGCCCAGCGCCATGAACTTGCTCATCACGTTCGGCAGATAGGGCATGCCGGGCGAATTGCCGGAGAACACGTGAATGTCGGACGAGATCGTGTCCGGCGTGCAGCCGCCGGGGATCGCGACTTCCGCCACGGTGAAATCGAAACTGCCGCCGCCATGGCCGACGTCGAAGATCACGCCGCGCTGCTTGGCGGCGAGTGCGGCCGGCAACAGCTTGCCGTCCTGCACGATGTTGGTGAAGGCGCCGGCGATGTTCGGCACGCCGGAATAGGCATGGGTCAGCACGTCGCCGGGCCGCAGCAGGTCGAGGATCTGCGACATCAGCTCCTTGGTCTCGACGCCGCCGATATGCACCATCATCTTCGCCGGCCAGCCGCACATCTCGCAGGCCTGGATGCCGCGCTTCAGCGGCTCGAGACCGTGCTTGAAGATCACGTTCTCCGACATCCGCACCTTGACGCCGATCAGGAAATCCGGATTTTCCGCCAGCGCCATCGCGCAGGCTTCCACTTGCGCGTTGTCGATGTTGTAGAGCTCGGCGACCGGGAAAGCCGACAGGCCGTTGTTGGCGATGTGCACGAACGCATAGATCCGCGCGCGCGACTGCGCCACGATGTAGCGGCGCAGCGCCGCGAGATTGTTGACGCCGGCATCGCCCGCCGACACCACCGTGGTGGTGCCCTGGAACTGCACCAGTTCGTCGGCGGGAATGCCGATCGCCGAACCGTAGGGATAGACGTGGCAATGCAGATCGATCAGGCCCGGCGTCACCAGCTTGCCCGCGGCGTCGATGGTCTTCAGGGCGCGCGCCGGCCGCAATCTCCGGCTCGATCGCCTCGATCATGCCCCAGCGGATGCCGATGTCGCGCTTGCCGCGCAGCGACTGGCTGGGATCGAGCACGTCGCCGCCCTTGATCACGAGATCGAACTTGTCGTGCGGGACCCATCGCTGCCTCGGCGGCGGTGTCGAACGTCCCGACAGCGTGGCGGCGGCGGCCGATCCCGTAAGCGCAAGAAAATTACGGCGTGACAATGCGGACATGGACATGCTGGCGCTCCCCCAAATGAATATTTTTATGGACGGATGATGCGCCCGGTGCCGGCGTTCCGCAAGCCGCCGTTGAACGGCGCAAGGCGCATTGTGCGCCCACATCGGAGTGCTAAGCTTGGTCCTCGGCCCCCTCCGGAAAGCGGAGCGCGAAAGTTGAACGGGCATTCAAGCCGGCTGGCGCTGGCAATGGCTTTTTCCCTGACGCTGACGCCTGGCGCCTCCGCCGAAACGGTGGCGCAGACCGCGCGCAAATGGGGATTGATCGGACCCTGGTCGCTGGACTGTTCGCTCAAGCCCGACCGAAACAAAGGCACCCTGCTTGACTATGAAGTCGTGGCGGATGACCGGGTCGTGTTCCGGCGCAACTTTGGCGACACCAGCGATGAAAGCGAAGTCGTCACCGCCGAGGTTTCCGGCGATGGCATGCTGAATTTGCGCGTGTACTTCCCGAGTCTCAAACAAACCCGTGAATACGGACTTGCGATGCAGCCCGACGGCACCATGCGCACCATATATAATCGCAACCAGAAAAACGAATATACCATCAAGGACGGCAAGTTCACCGCCAACGGCAACCCTACCCCGCCCCAGCACAGATGCGGGTAGCGCGCAGCCAATCCCGGAAAATGCGAATGCAAACGCCGCTGGCCCCGGCAAGCCTGTTGTCCTAGTCTTGCCGTCGCAGAAACAGCAGGGCCGAAGAGCCCCGAACGGGAGACATCCATGGCTGCCATCAAAATTCTCGCGACCGCGTTTTGCCTGCTCGCTTGCAGCGCCGCGTTCGCCGACGACCCGCTGCCGCGCGCCAAGCCCGAAGATGTCGGCCTCTCCTCGGAGCGGCTGGCGCGGATCGGCGCAACACTGAAGGCCGATATCGAGGCCGGACGCATTCCCGGCGCGGTCATTGCGATTGCCCGGCACGGCAAGCTGGTGGCGCTCGATGCCTATGGCTGGCGCGACAAGGCGGCCGGCGTCGCCATGACCACGGACACCATCTTCAACATCGCCTCGATGACCAAACCGATGACGACGGTCGGCGCCCTGATGCTGTACGAGCAGGGCAAGATCCTGATCGACGATCCCCTGAGCAAGTATTTCCCGAAATTTTCCAACATGCGCGTCGCGGTGCGTGACAATGGCGAGCCCGTCGCCGAGACCGTGCCGGCCAATCGTCAGATCACGATCCAGGATCTGATGCGCCACACTTCCGGCCTGATCTATGGCGGCCGCGGCAATACGCTGGTGCACAAGATGTATCCGGGAGGAAGCGTCGACGCGGCTCGCGATTATGACGGCGCGGCCTTCCTCGACAAACTGGCGTCGCTGCCGCTTCTGTACCAGCCGGCGACCGTATGGGATTACGGCTTCGGCCTCGACGTACTCGGGCTGACCATCGAGACCATCACCAAGCAGACGCTGGGACAATATCTGCAGGCCAGCCTGTTCGCCCCGCTCGGAATGACCGACACGGGCTTTTCGATCCCGGCCGACAAGGCGGCGCGCTATGCGAAGCCGTTGCCGGCCGATCCCGACACCGCCAAGCCGCAGGTCCGCAGTCCGGAGCTGACCCAACCGCTGAAGTTCGAATGCGGCGGCGGCTGCGCGGCCTCTACCGCGTCGGACTATTTGCGCTTTGCGATGATGTTGATGAACGGCGGGCGATCCGGCGAGGCCCGCCTGCTCGGCCGCAAGACCATCGATTACATGCTGTCCGACCAGTTGGGTGCGAACATCAGGAATCTCGTCGGCAACGCCGATCCGACCCGCGCCGATTACGGCTTCGGTCTCGGCCTCGCGGTGCGCGCGACGCCGGGTGTCGTGCGAATGATGGGATCGGTCGGGCAATTCTCCTGGCCCGGCGCCAGCGGAACCGACTGGTGGGTCGATCCGAAGGAAGAACTCGCGGTGGTCTATCTCTCGGCGGCGCCCGGTCCGATCCGCTGGCACTACCGTCAGAAGATCAACGCGCTGGTGTATCAGGCGATCATCGACTAGCGCGCCCCTTGCGGCTCGGCGCGCTCATACAGACGGCGCGCGCCGACCATTGCTGAACAGCCGTTCAGAATTCTCTTGCGGTTCCCTGGGAACGTTCCCCTGCCTTGCGATGTTTAATCCTCGTTCCAATGAGGAGGACAACATGAAGAAGTTTGGTTACGTTATTGCAGCGCTCGGCGCGATCGCCATCGCCGCGCCGTCGATTGCAAGCGCCGAAACCACGGTGATCAAGCACGGCGACCATGATCGCCTCGGCGCTCGTGCCGAGTTCCGTGAGCATCGCGATCACGGCTGGCACGAAGGCTGGCGCCATCGCCACGCCGACAAGGTTGTGGTCATCAAGCATCGTCACCACGAAGACTAAAGGCTGACCACCACAGGAATGGCCCCGCGAGGGGCCATTCTCTTTTCAGCTAGTCCCATGCCGGCGCAAAGCCGGGATTCACACAGCGCTTGTCCTTCGGCAGCGCCGCGATCGTCTTGCGGTCCACATCATCAAGCGTCAGCTTGAGGGCGTCCAGATTGGCCTTTTGGCTCTCGCTGCGCGACGCCTTCGGGATCGCGGCAACGCCGTCCTGGTCGAGCAGCCATTTCAGCGCCACCTGGGCGGCGCTGGCGCCATGCTTGCGTCCGATCGCCGCCAGCGTCGGATCGGATGCCGCCCGGCCCTGCGCCAGCGGGCAATAGGCCACCAGCGGTATGGATTTCGCCGCAAGATATTTGCGCAACGGCGTCTGGTCGAGCATCACGTGGTATTCGACCTGGTTGCAGGCGATCGGCGCCCTGATCTCCTCGACCACGGTCTTCAACAGCGCGATATTGAAATTGGCAACCCCGATGGCGCGGGTGCGGCCCTCCTGCTTCAGCTTGAGCAGGGTCTCGAACATCGCCGGCAGCTTCATGTTTTTCGCCGGCCAGTGCACGAGATAGAGATCGACGTGATCGAGCCGCAGCTTTTTCAGGGAAGCGTCGAACGCCCTGCGGATTGCCTCCGGCGCCAGGTTCTCGTTCCAGACCTTGGTGGTGACGTGCAGATCCCCGCGCGCGACGCCGGACGCGGCGATGGCGGCGCCGATGGCGTCTTCGTTGCCGTACATTTCCGCGGTGTCGATATGCCGGTAGCCGAGCCCGAGCGCGCTTTCGACCGCCGCGCGACAGACCTCGCCCTGCATGCGAAAGGTGCCAAGCCCGAGCCGCGGCAGGTTGATGCCCTGAGTTTGCAGATGTTCCATGGTGATTTCCCGAAGATTTGAATCCGCCGGATCAGCATCCGGCGACGCCGCGAACGGGCCTCTGGTGGAAAGGACGGGTGAGACAGCTCATCCCACGTTTGATAGTCTGCCCGCAGAGCCAAGTGCAAATCAAGATCGGACTGGAATAACGATGGTCAGGGCATTGCGACGATGGCTGGAGGCCAACGAACTGGTCGCGATTATTATCGGCGTGATTGGCACGCTCGCCGTGCTGTCGATGCTGCTGGTGTTTGGCGGCTATCTGTTCGTGACGCGCTGAACTGTCCGAGCCTGCAGGTGGTTTGGCGCCTCGCTATGACGCTGAACTACCGCTTCCAGTCGCAGATGCCGCCCGACTTGCAGGGCCAGGCCTGAATCCGCGTATCGGACGCCTGCGCGTCGAGCGGATTACCGTGGCGATGCGCCAGTTTCGTTAGAGCCTCACCACGCGGTTTCGCGGCGCGCGGATGCGCAACGCAAGTCTGATGCGCAACGCGGGTCTTGTGAACGACGATCCTAGGCTCGTGGACAATGATCTTTGGTTCGGCTTTCGGCTCCGCACCGGCCTGCGCGCCCTCACCGCCGCGATCCGCACTTGCTTGCACCGGAACCGGCGCGAATTCGGCCGCAGGCCCAAGCGGCTTCGGCGAGAGCACCGCTTGCGAAAGGTCCAGTCCCAGGAACTGGTCGGCACGGTACTCGTCAGCGCCCGACAGGCTGCTCCACGCCAGCAGCATCGCGCAAATAACCGCGGTGAAAATATTTCTCAGGACCATTCGACGCCTCGTGAAAAAATTCCGGCAGCAGCACCCCATCTAGGAAGCGGTTGACGCAAATCCAGCCGACTTGCCGGCAAGGTTACCGCGCGCCGATGTCGGCAGAATTTTCGCCCGCCGCCGGGATGGTTTCGACGGGATTTCGACCCGTTGGGCTCCATCAACGGCCCCTTAGAATAGATATCTTAGATATCACTTATTGACACTTTAACATCATTAATTATGATACAGCGTTGATGTTTGATAGGGATTCGGGTCCCGGGGCAGACTTATGATCACAGCGGCGCAATTGCGGGCTGCCAGGGTGCTTCTCGGCATCGATCAGCGCCAGCTCGCGGAACTGTCGGGGCTTTCGGTGCCGACCATCCAGCGCATGGAAGCGAGCGAGGCGATGGTTCGCGGCAATGTCGATTCGCTGGTCAAGCTGATCACGGCGCTCGAGGCCGCCGGCATTGAATTGATCGACGAGGGGGCGGTGAGCAGCGCCGAAGGGCGCGGGGTACGGCTGAGAATCAATTCCGGCTCCGCCAAGACCTACTTGGACAATCAGATCGAAAACAAGGCAGCAGGCAGAACGAGGGCGCGCACCTGATGTCGGCCGTCGTCCTGCAAATCGCGTGTGTTGCCGGATTGCTGGGATTGGCAATTCTGGCGATCGTTCTGAGCCGCTCGAAGAGCTCCACTGCGGTCATCTACAGCGCGACGCTGGCGGTGTCCGTGATTGCATTGATCGGGTCCATCCGCTGGCTGCTTGGCGGCACCGCGAACGCCACCGATCTGACCCTGCCGATCGGACTGCCATGGCTTGGCGCCCATTTCCGCCTCGATGCAATGGCTTCGTTTTTCCTGGTCGTCGTCAATCTCGGCGGGGCATCGGCAAGCCTGTACGGTCTCGGCTACGGCCATCACGATCCGGCGCCGCATCGCGTGCTTCCCTTCTTCCCGGCCTTTCTGGCCGGCATGAATCTTGTGGTGCTGGCGGATGACGCCTTTTCCTATCTGCTTTGCTGGGAATTCATGTCGCTCGCGTCCTGGGCGCTGGTCATGGCGCACCACCGTGAACCGGGCAACGCCAGGGCGGGCTACGTCTATCTGGTGATGGCGAGCTTCGGCACGCTCGCCTTGCTGCTGGCCTTCGGCCTGCTGGCAGGACCCGCGGGAGATTATGGATTTGCAGCCATCCGCTCAACCCGGCACACGCCCTACGTGGCCGGGCTGGTTTTGATCCTGATGTTGCTCGGCGCCGGTTCAAAGGCCGGCCTCGTGCCGTTGCACGTCTGGCTGCCGCTCGCCCATCCGGCAGCGCCGAGCCATGTGTCGGCGCTGATGAGCGGCGTCATGACCAAGGTCGCGATCTACGGTTTCATCCGTGTCGTATTCGATCTGCTGGGCCCGCCGCAATGGTGGTGGAGCGTACCGATGATGATGCTTGGAGGCGCCACCGCGGTGATCGGCCTGCTCTCGGCCATACTCGAGGGCGACCTGAAGAGGCTGCTGGCCTACAGCACGATCGAGAATATCGGCATCGTGTTCGTCGGGCTGGGCCTTGCGCTCGCCTTCAAGGCGAATGCGATGCCGGCGGCAGCCGCGCTCGCCATGACCGCGGCGCTGTTCCACGTCCTCAATCACAGCATCTTCAAGAGCCTGCTGTTCTTCGGTTCCGGCGCCATACTGACGGCGACCGGCGAGCGTGACATGGAGCATCTTGGCGGCCTCATTCGGGGCATGCCGCTTACCGCCTTCACGTTCCTTGCGGGATGCATGGCGATCTCCGCCCTGCCGCCGCTCAACGGTTTCGTCTCGGAGTGGCTCATCTTCCAGGCGATCCTCCTGAGCCCCAACCTGCCGCAATGGGGCCTGAAGTTCCTGGTCCCCGCGGTCGGCGTGATGCTGGCGTTGTCGGCGGCGCTTGCCGCGGCCTGCTTCGTCAAGGCGTTCGGCGTGACCTTTCTCGGGCGGCCGCGCACAACCGTTGCGGCAGGCGCGCGGGAGGTCGACCGCTGGTCGCTCGCGGCGATGTTCATTTTAGCAGGCCTGTGTCTGCTGATCGGAATCGTCCCCGCCCCGATCATCGACACGCTCGCGCCGGTCGTGAACATGCTGGTGGCCGAGCGCATGCCGGTCCAGTCCGCCGACCCGTGGCTGTCGATCGTCCCGATCGCCGAGAGCCGCAGCTCCTATAACGGGCTCCTGGTCTTCGTCTTCATCGCCATATCGACGCTCGCCGCAATAGAGATCATCCACCGCTTTGCCTCGCGCGCGGTGCGACGCGGCCCGGCCTGGGACTGCGGCTTTCCGGACCCCAGCCCGGCCACGCAATACACCGCCGGCGGCTTCGCCCAGCCGATCCGCCGCGTCTTCAGCGTGCTGTTTGACGCGCGCGAGGATGTCACGATGCCGGCGCCCGGCGATACCGCGGCTGCGCGGCTCACCATCAGGCTGCGCGACTTCGCCTGGGATCTGCTCTATGCTCCAATCAGCCGCGCCATCTGGTTCGCTGCCGAGCATCTCAATCACCTGCAGTTCCTGTCCATCCGCAACTACCTCAGCCTCGTATTCGTGGCGCTCATCGCCCTGCTGCTTGGGGTGTCGATATGGCCTTGATTCCCGATCCGCGACTGCGGATGGTCTGCCATGATGGCGGAGAAGATATCGCATGACGCCTGTCGTCGTCACCCTGTGCAGCGTGTCTGCCTTGCTCGGCCTGCCGTTGCTGGCGGTGGCCGTGATGCGATGGTCGGCCGCGACGCGCCCGATTTACGGGGCGTGTTTTGTCGTTTGCCTGGTGATCCTGGTCGTGGCGCTCACGCAGTTGCTCAGCGCCGGCAGTACGGTATCAGTGCTGAGTCTGCCACTCGGACTGCCATGGGTCGGTGCGCATTTCCGGATCGATGCGCTTGCTGCGTTCTTCCTCGTCGTGGTGAACCTGGGCGGCGCCAGCGCGAGCCTTTTTGCCATCGGCTATGGCATGCACGAGGAAGCGCCCGGCCGGGTCCTCCCATTCTATGCGGCCTTTCTGGCCGGCATGAATCTGGTGGTGCTGGCCGACGACGCCTTCACCTTCCTGGTATCCTGGGAATTCATGTCGCTGTCCTCCTGGGCGCTGGTGATGGCGCACCATCGTGATCCCGATAACCGGCACGCAGGCTACGTCTACATCATCATGGCGAGCTTCGGCACGCTCTGCCTGCTGCTCGGGTTCGGATTGCTGGCGGGCGGAGGCGGCGGCTATTCGTTTGACGAGATGCGACACGCTCCGGTCGCTCTTTCCGGAGTGGTCCTGATCCTGGCCATTCTCGGCGCCGGTTCGAAGGCCGGCCTCGTGCCGTTGCATGTCTGGCTGCCGCTCGCCCATCCGGCGGCGCCCAGCCACGTTTCGGCGCTGATGAGCGGCGTCATGACCAAGGTCGCGGTCTACGGCTTCATCCGTATCGTCTTCGATCTCAGCGGCGCACCGGCCTGGTGGTGGAGCATCGTCATCATCCCGATTGCCGGCATCACCTGCGTGATCGGGGTGCTCAGCGCGCTGATGCAGCACGACCTCAAGCGCCTGCTGGCCTACCACACCGTGGAGAATATCGGCATCATCTTCATCGGCCTTGGTCTCGCCCTCGCCTTCTCGGCGCATAACATGCGGGTCGCAGCCGCGCTCGCCATGACCGCGGCGCTGCTCCACGTCCTCAATCACAGCATCTTCAAGAGCCTGCTGTTCTTCGGTTCCGGCGCCATACTGACGGCGACCGGCGAGCGCGACATGGAGCATCTTGGCGGCCTCATTCGGGGCATGCCGCTTACCGCCTTCACGTTCCTTGCGGGATGCATGGCGATCTCCGCCCTGCCGCCGCTCAACGGTTTCGTCTCGGAGTGGCTCATCTTCCAGGCGATCCTCCTGAGCCCGGAGGTCCCGTCCTGGGGCATCAAGCTGATCGTGCCCACGGTCGGCGTGATGCTGGCGTTGTCGGCGGCGCTTGCCGCGGCCTGCTTCGTCAAGGCGTTCGGCGTGACCTTTCTCGGGCGGCCGCGCACAACCGTTGCGGCAGGCGCGCGGGAGGTCGACCGCTGGTCGCTCGCGGCGATGTTCATTTTCGCAGGCCTGTGTCTGCTGATCGGGATCGTCCCCGCCCCGATCATCGACACGCTCGCGCCGGTCGTGAACATGCTGGTGGCCGAGCGCATGCCGGTCCAGTCCGCCGACCCGTGGCTGTCGATCGTCCCGATCGCCGAGAGCCGCAGCTCCTATAACGGGCTCCTGGTCTTCGTCTTCATCGCCATATCGACGCTCGCCGCAATAGAGATCATCCACCGCTTTGCCTCGCGCGCGGTGCGACGCGGCCCGGCCTGGGACTGCGGCTTTCCGGACCCGAGCCCGGCCACGCAATACACCGCCGGCGGCTTCGCCCAGCCGATCCGCCGCGTCTTCAGCGTGCTGTTTGACGCGCGCGAGGATGTCACGATGCCGGCGCCCGGCGACACCGCGGCTGCGCGGCTCACCATCAGGCTGCGCGACCTCACCTGGGATCTGCTCTATGCTCCTGTCGGCGGCGCCATCTGGTTCGCTGCCGAGCATCTCAGCCATCTGCAGTTCCTGACCATTCGCAAATACCTCAGCCTGGTGTTTGCGCTGCTCGTCATCCTCCTGTTCTTTCTCATGCTGGTGATGCTGGTATGGTCCTGATCCTCGATCTCATCGCTCAAGGCGCGCAGATGATGCTTGTGCTCATCCTTGCGCCGCTGCTGCTGGGCTATACGCGCAAGATCAAGGCGCGCCTGCTGCGGCGTCAGGGACCGCCAGTCCTGCAGCCCTACCGCGACCTGTTGCGCCTGATCCGCAAGGAGGCTGTGCTGGCGGAGAACGCATCCTGGCTGTTCCGCAGCGGCCCATACCTGATCTTTGCCGCAACGTGGGTGGCCGCTGCGCTGGTCCCGACTTTCGCGGTACAACTGCAGTTCAGCTGGACCGCCGACCTGATCGCGCTGACGGCGCTGATCGGCTCGTCGCGGTTCTTTCTGGCGCTTGTCGGGATGGATGTCGGCACCAGCTTCGGAGGCATCGGCTCAAGCCGCGAGATGATGTTTGCCTCGCTCGCCGAGCCGGCGATGATCATGATTGCGTTCACTCTCGCCCTCCTTGCCGGCTCAACTCAGCTCTCGGTGATCGCCGAATTCATGCAAACCCATGCCAGCCTGCGCGTTTCGCTTGGGCTTGCGCTCATTGCGCTCGTTATCGTGGCGCTGGCGGAAAACGCCCGCATTCCCGTTGACAACCCGGCCACCCATCTCGAACTCACCATGGTGCACGAGGCCATGGTGCTGGAATATTCTGCAAGACATCTCGCGGTCCTGGAGTTTGCCTCCGCCCTCAAGCTGTTGCTCTATCTCTCGCTGATCGCCTGCATCTTCATGCCATGGGGACTGGCGCCGGCAGGCAGCGGCCCGGAGGCCTATGCGATCGGCTTGACCAGCTACCTCGCAAAGCTCGCGGTGGGCGGCTTTCTGCTCGCCCTGTTCGAGACCTCGATCGCAAAGATGCGCGTCTTCCGTGTTCCGGATTTCCTGGGCATCGCCCTGATGCTGGGATTGCTGGGCATGCTTCTGCTCTTCGTGTCACGGAGCTTCTGATGAATACCTTTCCGCTCGATGTCGCGCATATGCTGGCCGGCGACCATGGTGCTGGTGAGTTTCATGCTGCTCTACCAGGACCGTATGTTTGCACTGCTCAACGTCTTTGCGCTGCACGCGGTGGTGCTCTCCGCCTCGGTGGCCTGGCAGGCTCACATCCAGAATGCACCGCATCTCTACGTTCCAGCCGTGATCGCGCTCGTGCTCAAGGGCATCATCATTCCAGTCGCGCTGCACCGCGTCGTGATCCAACTCGGCATCCACCGCGGGGTCGAGACTGTCGTCGGCATTGGACCGACCTTGCTCTTCGGTGTCGGGCTTACGGCGCTCTCGATGGTCGTCATGCTCAAGGCGGCGGAAACGGCCGATCCTCTGGCGCGCGAGGACCTCGCATTTGCCTTGTCGATCCTGCTGCTCGGCCTGCTCATGATGGTGACGCGGCGCAACGCGGTCAGCCAGATCATCGGTTTCATGTCGATCGAGAACGGTCTGATCCTCGCAGCCACGGCTGCCAGAGGCATGCCGCTCGTCGTCGAGATCAGCGTGGCATTCTCGGTTCTGGTCGCCTTCATCGTGATCGGCGTGTTCCTGTTCCGCATCCGCGAGCGGTTCGATTCCGTCGAACTTGAGGCGCTCGACGAGTTTCGCGGAGAGCGGCGGTGAACAATTTACTCACCCAACTTTCCATCGAGCCGCTGACGGCGGTGCTGTTTATTCCCGCGGTGACTGCGGCGGTGCTGGCGCTGCTGCCCAGCTATTGGGTGGCGGCTCGCCTCAACGTGCTGGCCAGCTTTGTCACTCTGACCGCAGCGGTATGGCTCCTGTTCGATCGGCCCCCGGCAGGGGAATACCTTTTCATCGACGATCTGAACAACGCTTTTATCGTGCTGACGACATTCGTCGCCTTCACGACCAGCGTATTCAGCGCCAGCTATATCGCTCACGAACTGGAAATCGGCCGCCTAACGCCCAATCATTTGCGCTTTTACCACGCCATGTATCAGACCCTGATGTTCGCCATGAACCTCGGGCTGGTTGCAAACAATATCGGCCTGATGTGGGTGGCCGTCGAGCTCGCCACCCTCACCACCGTATTGATGGTCGGAATCTACCGCACCCATGAAGCGTTGGAGGCTGCGTGGAAATACTTCATCCTGGGCAGCGTCGGTATCGCGCTGGCGCTATTCGGAACGATCCTCGTTTACATGGCGGCGCAACCGGTGATCGGCGAAGGTGCCGACGCCATGGTGTGGACGACGCTTATCGAGAATGCCAGCAGATTCAGCCCCGAGCTCCTGAACGTCGCGTTCGTTTTTTTGCTGCTTGGCTACGGCACCAAGGTAGGGCTGGCGCCGCTGCATGCCTGGCTGCCCGATGCGCATGCCGAAGGTCCGACGCCGATTTCAGCGGTGCTGTCGGGGCTGCTGCTTAACGTCGCACTCTATGCGCTGCTGCGTTTCAAGATGCTGCTCGCGGTGAACCCGTCCGCTCTCGCATCCGGCCCGCTGATGGTGACACTGGGCCTCATCTCGGTCGTTTTCGCGGCGTTCATGCTGTACCGGCGGCGCGACATCAAGCGCATGTTCGCCTATTCGTCGATCGAGCACATGGGCATCATCGTGTTCGCCTTCGGCATGGGCGGGCCGATCGCCAATTTCGCCGGGCTGTTGCACATGGCGATGCACAGCCTGACGAAGTCGGCGATCTTCTTTGCGGTCGGCCACATCGCGCAGGTCAAGGGGACGCAGAAGATCGCCGAGATGGGGGACTCACTGAAACCAACCCCGTGCTCGGCTGGGGTCTCGTGCTTGGCGTGGTCGCGATCGCCGGCCTTCCCACGGCCGGCATCTTCATGAGCGAGTTTCTCATCGTCAGTTCCACCTTCGCCCGCCAGCCGCTGCTCGCTATCGTGCTGGTCGTCGGCCTGCTCATTGGCTTCGGTGCCTTGTTCCTGCGGTTGAACAGTATCGCTTTCGGCGAGCCGCGTGGGGCGAGCGCCGAAGCAAAGGCATCCTATGTGCCGATGTTCATCCATTTGGCGCTGGTGTTCATGGCTGGAATCTACCTGCCCCCGCAATTGGTCACGTGGTTCCAGAACGTCGCAAAGCTTCTAGGATAGGCTCATGCTGATCGAAAGAATTCCGGGTCAAAGGGTCGAAGGGCACAAGCCCGCGCCACGCGTCATCGTGAGCCCCGAGACGTGGCGCATGCTCACCGCGGAGCTTGCGGAAGGCCGCATGACGTTGTTCGGACTATGGGGTGACGCCGACAAGGTGCACATGGCGCTGCTGCAGGACGCCGAGATCGTCGTCGTGACGATCGAATGCCAGGACGGCAAGTTCCCGTCGGTCGGACAGGTGCATCCGCCCGCGATCCGCCTCGAACGCGCGATCCATGACCTCTGCGGGTCGGAATCGCCCGACCTTCAGGACCAGCGAC
This sequence comes from uncultured Alphaproteobacteria bacterium, assembly GCA_963735835.1. Lineage (GTDB taxonomy): Bacteria > Pseudomonadota > Alphaproteobacteria > Rhizobiales > Xanthobacteraceae > Bradyrhizobium. Next base: position 58,450 of record CAVTNA010000066.1, read on the forward strand.
CCTGGCTCGACCATGGCCGCTGGGGCGTGAAGCGCCCACTTGGAGCTCGGGTCGAAGCGCATTCGGTTTCAACGACGTATCAATTCTTGCCGTCCGAGGGCGAAGGCCTGCATCAGATCGCGGTTGGTCCGGTGCATGCCGGCATCATCGAGCCCGGTCATTTCCGCTTCACCGTCAACGGCGAAACCGTGGTCCGCCTCGAGGAGCGTCTCGGTTACGTTCACAAGGGTATCGAATCGCTCATGGCCGGAGCCTCGATCGAGCAGGCGTCACGCCTCGCGGGGCGCACTTCCGGCGACAGCACGGTCGCGTACGCACTTGCGTTTGCGAATGCGGTCGAAGCTGCGGCTGAGGTGCAGGCTCCGGCGCGCGCCGTTTTTTTGCGCGCTTTGATGGCCGAGCTCGAACGGCTCGCCAATCACTTCGGCGACATCGGCGCGATCTGCAACGACGCCTCTTTCGTCCTGATGCATGCGCAGACCGGCATCCTGCGCGAGCGCTGCTTGCGGGCGGCGGACGTTTGCTTCGGCCATCGCCTGATGATGGATCGCATTGTGCCCGGCGGCCTTGCGCACGACATCGCGCCGGAGGGACAAGCGCAACTGCGCGCGTTGATCGCTGAAATCCGAAAATTGTTTCCGCAGCTCGTGGAGCTTTACGACAACACCGCCTCGCTCCAGGATCGGACCGTGAGCACCGGGTTTGTACAGCCGTCGCTGGTGCGTCAGTACGGCGCCGGCGGCTATGTGGGCCGTGCAAGCGGCCGCGCCTTCGATGCGCGGCACAATTTGAAGTATCCGCCGTATGACCAGCTCAGCCTCGATATTCCGGTGCTTGACGCCGGTGACGTCGATGCCCGCGTCTGGATTCGTATTCGCGAAGTCGACCAGAGTCTGTTGTTGATCGAGCAAATCCTCGACCGGCTGCCGCGTGGACCGGTTTGCATCGGGCTCGATCCGGCCGGCAGCCGCGAGGGTCTCGGAGTTGCCGAAGCGTTCCGGGGCGACGTGTTGGTCTGGGTGAGCCTGGAAGGCGACCACGTCGTGCGCTGCCATTTGCGCGACCCCTCCTGGTTTCAATGGCCGCTGCTGGAGGCGGCAATCGAGAACAACATCGTTGCGGACTTTCCTCTCTGCAACAAGTCGTTCAACTGTTCGTACTCCGGTCACGATCTCTAGGGACACGACGAAATGCGCAAGCTGCTTTTTCAAAGCCTGTTTCGCCGGCCGCTCACCGAGCGGGCGCCGTCGCCGGACGATGCCGCGGTGGCTGAACTGGCGACCGTCGTCGGCCACGCGGCGCGGCGGCGGCTCGGCCGAAGTCTCTCGATACGCGAGGTCGACGCCGGCTCGTGCAATGGATGCGAACTCGAGATTCACGCGCTCAACAACGCCTATTATGACGTCGAACGCTTCGGGCTGCGCTTCGTCGCCTCGCCGCGTCATGCCGACGTATTGATGGTGACCGGTCCCGTGACCAAAAACATGCGCGAAGCGCTGGAGCGCACCTATCATGCGACCCCCAATCCCAAATGGGTGGTCGCGATCGGCGACTGCGCGCGGGATGGAGGATGCTTCGCCGGCAGCTACGCGGTCGTTGGCGGCGTCTCCGAGGTGATCCCGGTCGACCTCCACATTGCCGGCTGCCCGCCTACGCCGACGGCGATGCTGCAGGGTCTTCTTGCGCTGCTCGAACGGGTGGACGCGAGCGCCGCTACGCCTTGAAGATTGCTGCGATGTTGCGGTTCATCGCGCCCGCTCCGGGGCGCGCGAGGGAAGACGGCTTCGGTTGCCGGACAGTTTTCGAATTTGGCTTTGCGACATGCTCCCGGAGCCGCACGCCGCGGCCTCCGGACGAACTGGCAGCGCCAGGATTGATCAGCTCGATCCCCGCGCGCTCGAGCGCGGAAACCAGCTTCATGAGCGAATCGACGTTGGCCCGGATAACGCCGTCACTGGCTTCCATGCGCTGGATCGTCGGAACCGAGAGCTCTGCCAGCCCGGCCATCTGCCGCTGATCGATGTTCAGGAGCGCGCGAGCGGCCCTGAGCTGATTGGCGGTAATCATGAATGTCGCTTCCCCGATTCCGGGCAGAATATATTCACGCCGTATAAATTATTGCTTCAGGCATCGATTCACAAGTACGGCATATCAACATCGTTCCCCCTACTCCTTCGACACCACGAGTTTCAGCGACATCGAGGCGACGGTTGCGGCGATCATGATGGCGGCCACCGCGGTCAGGCCGACGATGTATGAGCCTGAGATCTCCTTCAACCAGCCCATCATGAACGGACCGACGAAACCGCCGACGGTGCCGATACTGTTGATGAAAGCGAGCCCGCCCGCGGCGGCAACACCGGTCAGGAAGCGCGTCGGGATCGACCAGAAGATCGCCCGTGCCGCGGTGACGCCGACCAGGGCCGCGCTGAACCCCATCAGACCGATGGCCAGCGAGCCGGATACGATGGGTGCGAGGAGGCCTGCGCCGCCAAGCAGGCAGGCGACCGCCAGATTGACGATGCGCCGGCCTTTTTGGTCGACATAGCGCGCCCACAAGATCATGCCGGCCGAGGCAAACAAATAAGGAATGGCCGCGATCCAGCCGATCGCCCAATTCGACAGATGGTACTCCTTCAGGATCAGGGGCAGAAAGATGCCGATGCCGTAGGATGCCAGGGTGAAACCGAACTGGATCGCCGCGAGAATCAGCACGCGTGTATCCGCCATGGCGTCCAGCCACGAAACGGGCGACCGCTCGCGCACCTCGGAGGAAAGCGTGTGGTTCAGCGCGTCGCGCTCGTCAGGGGTCAGCCAGGTCGCGTTGTCCGGATGATCGGAGAGCCAGCGCAGCGTCAGCAGACCTAAGGGGATGCAAGGCAGGCTGACGCCGATAAACAGCCATTGCCATCCGGCCAGACCCAAGATGCCGTCCAACTGCAGCAGCATGCTGCAAATCGGGCCGCCGATCAGCGAGGACAGGGGAATTCCGATCAGGAACCATGCCAGCATCCGCGTGCGGAATTGCACCGGAAACCAGGCGGCGAGAAAGAAGGTCACGCCCGGAAAGAACCCGGCTTCCGCGATGCCGAGCAGAGAGCCGCAGCGCATAAAAGCTGTTCGGGCCGACAACGAAGACCATCGCCGCCGATACGAGGCAATGTCGCGCGGCGCGCGGTGGGCGCAACGCCTGTTCTTTGCGAGATACGCGCCTGATAGCCTTGAAAATACTCGGGAAAAGGGCAAACGCCAACATTGTCTTGGTCGGAGTGGCAGGATTTGAACCTGCGACCCCTCGTCCCGAACGCAGTGAATATCTTCTAAGCTACTGATTTTTCTTGTCGTGGCAGGTGTTTCCGCCACGTTTTGTTCACGGTCGTTTCACCCAATTCGTTGCGATTTCGTTGCGGCGTTCTCAGGGAGAACGTAGCAGCCGCCTTTGGGTAATGCTCCAACCGACCTAGTATGCATCGCACGCCCTCACGAATGCGCACGTCAGGGTCGTTTGCGATCAATTTCCGTCAGGCACCGTGATACTCAGGAGTCCGCTATATTCATGAGTATCCCGGCGCCGCACTCGATAAGCAATGTTGTCGTGCTCGATCGACGTGGCTATTGCGTTATCCTGAACGCAAACAAATTGCCTCATTCGCCCTTCAGGCGCTGATCCTCGCGGACCCGCACCCGCTCAGCGCCTCTTGCGCCTGCCGGAGACAGCCTCAGCATGCTGAGTGCCGCGCCAAGCAGGGCAAAGCCAACGCCAGCCAGCAGCGAGATCCGCGCCTTCCAGCGCATAGCGAGCCAGAAAGAACGACACCAGGGCCGCGCCAGTCGTCTGCCCCAACAGCCGCGCCGTCCCGAGCATGCCGCTCGCGCCGCCGCTCCGCTCGCGCGGGGCTGCTGCGATCATGGTGCGGTTGTTCGGTGTCTGGAACAGGCCGAAGCCCGCGCCGGCCAGCGCCATGCGCCACATCACGTCGGCAATCGAGGGATTGGCCGGCAACAGCGCCAGCGCGCCGAGGCCCGCGGCGAACAGACGAGCGAGTCCGATGCCGCCCAGCAGGCCGGCCGGGTAGCGTTCGACCAACCGCCCAGCGAGCGGCGCCGCGAACGCAACGGCAATCGGCCACGGCGTGATCAGAAGTCCGATCTGCACCGCCGAATAACCGAACCGGCTCTCCAGGTAAAACGGCATCGCTACGAAGGCCAGCATCTGGGCGCAGAAGGAGAGCAATCGAGGTGGTGATCGACAGCGCGAAAATAGGAATGCGCAGCAGGTCCACCGGCAGCAGCGGCGAAGCCGTATGAGTCTGTCGAAGTAGCAGCAGAACGCCAGCCACGGCCGCGACGCCAAACTCCGACAACCAGATCGACGAGGGCTTCGCCATGGCCGACGCTATCGATCGCGGCGATGCCGAGTCCGAAGGTGACGGCGCTCAGTGCCGCACTCTGCCAGTCGAAGGCGTGACTGGCTGGAGCGGTGTGCGGCAGAGAAGCGCCAGCCCGAGGGCCAGCGTCCCGATGCCGAGGGGGATGTTGACGGCGAACAGATACGGCCACGTTCCGACCGCCAGAATGCCCGCGGCGACCGTCGGTCCGACCGCGGCGGATACGGCGACCACCATGGCATTCAGCCCGATGCCACGCCCGAGCAAGTCGCGTGGGTAGATGTATCGGACGAGGGCCATGTTGACGCTCATGATCCCGGCCGCGCCAAATCCCTGAATGATGCGCGCCACCGTCAGCAGCAGCAGCGTATGCGCAAGCGCGCAAAACAGCGATGCCAGCGTGAACAGCAGTAGTCCCGCCAGGTAGACGCGGCGATAGCCGATGATTTCGCCGAGCGAAGCCAAAGGCAGCAGCGAGATCGTGATCGCCAATTGATAGCCGTTGACGATCCAGATCGAGAACGCCGGGCTCGCGTTAAGATCCTTGGCGATCGTGGGCAGAGCAACGTTGGCGATGGCGCCGTCCATCACCGCCATGACCAGACCCAGCGCGATCGTCAGGATGGCCAAATTGCGCTGCGGTTGCGGCAGGCCGTCGGCGTGTTCGATCTTGGCGGACGGCATGGGTGGCTTTCATTTTCCTGGCAGCTTCAGGCGGCATTTCGCCTTAGGTTTCCAAAAAAAATTGCACTCGAGACGAGTTTCTTAAGTTGCAAGCAATCGCTCGGATGATTCCGTACTGCGACGAGTAGGCTGTTTGGAGGAATTAACAAGGATCGCAGCGGCGACAAAGATACAATCTTTCCGATTACTTCCTCAATCACTTCGTAGGCGCTTGAGATTTGCCCTATATCAACCTTGCAGATGACGTTTCCGCCTTCGGCACTTACCGAACCTCGGTGTTTTGGCCAAGTCCGCCTCGCGCCAGAAACAGATACCCGCGCTACCGCGCGTCGCGAAGGAGCGCGGGCGAGCTCAGACGATGATCGCTGGGTGAAGAAGATCTTCCAGTCCGATGTTGCGATACATCTCCCAGCGCATGCGATCGGCTACACCGTTGACGATCTCCGCACCGTCCCACGACGGATCGACGTGGACCCGGAACGGGCGCTCGCCGAAAGGAAGATCGACGACCCGGACGATCTGGCGGGGACTTCCGAGGGGTCGGCGTCGGCGGGCTCGAGGCCGGCCAAACCCCTCAGCGCCTTGTCGGCGATGCCCGCATAGGGACCGGACCGTATCGGGCGACCCCGCGCCTGGTCGGACGGCTTGCCGGAGTGCGCAAAGTGGTTGGTGCCCTTAGTGAAGGCGCCGGGTACCATGATCGTCGTCTCGATGCCCCATAGCGCAAGCTCGGTGGAGTAGGACACCGCGAGTGCATCCATCGCCGCCTTGGCCGCGAAATAAGGCGCAAGAAACGGTGGCGTGCCGCCACGCGTCGAAGAGGAGCCGACCCAGACCAAGAGCCTTTGCGCTGGCGACGCAGATCGGGCAGCGCGGCACGGTTGACCCGCTGCGTGCCGAGGACATTGACGTCGTATTGCTGACTGGCTTGCTCCGGTGTGAAGGCTTCCGCCGGGCCAAATGACTGGAGAAAAATAGAATTCCAAAATTGCCATAGCTGCCTTAAGTATTCACGCTGGAGATCGACAATCGTTGCAAAGGGGAACAAACTGTTGGCCGATGAAGACTGCTCCTCGCCCCGCACACCCATAGCCAATGCGAGAGCGTCGTCAAATTGCTTCGCCGCATCTTGACCCGCCCGCATGAGATTTTCGAGATATGTTGTTGCGTCTGTAGACGGTGTCGAGCCGTTCATAACACCCTCAAGAGAGGTCTCGCGCTTTAATTTACGCGACCTTCGTGGACGTCGTTGGTACAGTATGATCAAGAAAACCGACAAGCCGATCACGGATCAAACATTCAGCGTCTGCCATGATGCGATCAATCAACTCCTTAACGGTTGGAATGTCGTGGATCAGGCCCACTACCATTCCACAGCTCCAAGCGCCCGCATTCATATCACCGTCAATCATAACTTTCGGATAAACGCCTGCGACCATGTCGTGTATATCATCAATTTTGAGCTTTGCGCCCTTCTCCCGCTCAATTTCAAGTAAATGCTCCACCGCGGGGTTATCGAGGACGCGCTCCGTATTTCTCAAAGTGCGCATGATAAGCTTTGTGTCGAGCTCAGTTGCTGCAACGAGTGCCTTCTTGACGTTGTCATGTACTGGAGCTTCCTTCGTGGCGATGAAGCGCGTGCCCATGTTCATGCCGGAGGCCCCCATCGCGAGCGCTGCCACAAGGCTGCGTGCATCGGCCATGCCCCCTGAGGCCACGAACGGAATCTTTCAGTTCCTCGGCAGCGCGAGGCAAAAGAATCATGTTGGGGACATCGTCTTCGCCAGGATGCCCACCGCACTCGAAGCCATCGACGCTAACCGCGTCGCAACCGATTTTTTCGGCTTTCAGCGAGTGCCGTACTGAGGTGCATTTATGGATCACCTTGATGCCGGCAGCTTTGAGGGCAGGCATATATTGCTCCGGGCTGCGTCCCGCGGTTTCAACAGCCTTGACCCCGCCTTCCCGGATTACCGCGATATATTCGGGATAAGGCGGCGACGTGAATGCAGGAAGAAATGTCAGGTTCACCCCGAATGGTTTGTCCGTCATGTCGTGACATTTGGCAATTTCCTTTGCCAGAAGTTCAGGCGTTCGCTGCGTCAAGCCCGTGATAATGCCGAGACCGCCCGCATTTGAAACCGCAGATGCAAGTTCAGCAAAGCCGACGTAGTGCATTCCGCCCTGGATAATTGGATGCTGGATGCCGAACATCTGGGTGATCGCGGTTTTCATTGGACCTGCCTCTGCATTTGTTTAGGCGCACTCGATAAGCGGCGCCGCGCTCCGGTTGCTGCCGGGGTCGTAGCGCGGCTAGTATTCGACAATCGCATACCGAGCGCAACCAGCTTCCCTATGCCGATAACTATTTCTGGGAAGCGCACTTATTTCGGCGATATGCCGTCGGCTCTTTAGGACAGGCTTGCACATAATCGCCAGGCGGCGTTGGTCCGTCACGACAAGCACCGGGGCGACTGACGCGGGTGTTGAACTCCTGAACGCAAAAGAGACATTGACGGCATGTAACTAGATAGTTAAGGACCTACATGATTACCGGAACGACTCGGCTTTACGCCATTATTGGCGACCCCATCGCGCACGTCCGAACGCCAATGGCGTTCAACGATTATTTTTCGGCGCGAAATATCGACGCGGTGTGCCTTCCGGTTCAGATTGGCCGTGACGACCTGCCACGAGGATGGGCCGGTTTGAAGTCGATGGTCAACCTCGACGGCTTCATCGTCACCGCGCCGCACAAGGCGGAGGCGGCCCGGCTTTGCGACAAGCTCGAGAGCGATAGCGTACATGCCAAGGTCGTCAACGTGGTACGCCGCGAGTCGGACGGCAACTTCAACGGTACGCTGCTGGACGGCCGCGGTTTTGTGAGTGGATTGATCAAGCAAGGTCATCAGGTAAAAGACCGGCGACTCTATATAGCTGGAGCCGGCGGCGCCGGCACCGCTCTCGCCTATGCGCTGTCGGACGCTGGCGCCGCTGCACTGACCATCCATAATCGGACCAGGTCGAGGGCCGAAAAGCTGGTCACCGACGTCGGCGCGGCATACCCCAACATCGAAGTTCGGGTCGGAACTGCGGACGCGAGCCGCCACGACATCGTCGTCAACGCAACGTCGCTTGGGCTGAAGCACAACGATGGCCACGCATTCAGTCTCGCTAGTGCCGATCCTAGAGCGCTGGTTGCGGAGGTCGTGATGAAGCCCGACATGACATCGTTGCTGATCGCCGCCAAAAAGCGCGGTCACGCCATCCATTTCGGTATTCATATGCTTAACAGCCAGCTCGATTTGATGATGCAATTCCTCGGGCTCGACGGATCGAAGGCCCGATAGGCGAAGTTTCCCGAAGCACGGAATTATGAACGCCCGCGCTAGAACTTCGCGTCGCGTTTTTCCTGAAACGCCTTGATCCCTTCCAGCCGGCCCTTGTCTGACATGCAAATGACGTGGAGTTCGTTCTCGTAACGCAGACCCGCTTCCAACGGCGTCGACATTGCGGCTCGGACAGCGGCCTTTATGGCTTGCGTCGCGGTCGGGCTGAACGAGGCGATTCTTTTTGCCATTTCCATCACCCGCGCCGTCACCTCGGCATCGTCGACCACTTCTTCGACCAAACCGAGGCGCAGCGCCGTCTCGGCATCGACGGGATCGCCGGTGAGCAAGAGCCGCATCGCCTGTCCGACGCCGATCAGCCGCGGCAGCATCTGCGATGCGCCGCCGCCGCCGAGCCAACCGCGCGTCACTTCCGGGCCGCCGATCCTGGCACTACGTCCGCAGATACGAATATCGGCGGCGATCGCGATCTCCATGCCGCCGCCCAGCACCCAGCCCTTCAACGCGGCGATCACGGGCTTCTTGATATCGCGCACCAGCGCCGCGTATTCGATGCGGTCGCGAAAGGCCATCAGGTCCGGCAGGTCGGCCAGCGCATTGAGATCGCTGCCGGCCGAGAACGCGACGCTCGCCGGCGCCGCTGATCGTCACGACGCGAATAGCCCGGTCTGCATCAACGGCGAGGCAGACGCTTTGCAATTCCCGCGTCATTTCCGGCGTGATCGCATTCATCTTGTCGGCACGATCAAGTAATATCTGTCCGATGCCGTCTTCGACGGTGAGCGTGACGCGGCCGGTCATGGCGACTCCTTTGCGGAGAGTTTTCCCGCCGGTAGGCCGCCCGAGCGCCGCTCCACTTCCAGCAGGACGCCGGCGACGTCGAGACCGGCGCCGAACTGCTCGATCATGTCGCCGAACATGCCGACCAGGCAATCCAGCAGCGTGAAATGAATGCCGGTGGCGGCGGCGAGCGCCTGCGCCGTGCGAAGATCCTTGAGCTGGTATTCCGCCGGTCCTCCCGGCACGAAATTCCGCTCGACCATGCGTTCACCATGGATATTGAGAATTTTGGAATCGGCGAAGCCGCCCATCAGCGCCTTGCGGACCGCGGCCGGATCGGCGCCGCCGTTGGAGGCAAACCGCAACGCTTCAGCCACCGCGACCATGGTGGCCCCGACAATGATCTGGTTGGCAAGCTTGGTCGTCTGTCCGGTGCCGACCGGACCGATGTGCGTGACCCGACCCATCGCGGCGAAGACGTCGGCAATGCCGTCAATCACCCCGGCGGCGCCACCGGCCATGATTGCGAGCGTGCCGTCGCGCGCGCCGGGCTCGCCACCGGACACCGGAGCGTCGACATAGCCGACGCCTCGCGCCTCCAGCCTTGCCGCCTGCGCCCGACAGGTTTCGACGGGGATCGAGCTCATCACCACCAGCACGGACCCGGCCACCATCCCCTCCGCCGGTGGTTTTCCGGTTTGGTCCGGTGAGAACAGGACCTCCTCCACCACCGCGCCATTGCTCAGCATGACGACGACCACATCGGCATCGGCACAGGCCGACGACGGATTGCTGGCAATTCTTACGCCGAACTGCGTGAGGTTGGCGGCCTTATCCGCGCTTCGGTTCCATGCCGTGACGTGAAACCCGGCTTGCGCCAGCCGCCGCGCCATGTGGGCTCCCATGATGCCGGTGCCCAGTAGCGCGATGCGGCGGTCGGAAGCAGACGGCATCATCTACCCCACCTGGGCCTTTTTCAGCACGGCGAGTTTCTTGAATTCCGGCGACTTCTTGTAATGCGGGTCAAGCGGATAGCAGCCGGAGACAATGCCATTGCGCGGCGCGGTGGTGCAGTCGCTAAAGGTGCGGCAGTTGCGCTTCTTGTTCACCGGCCGGCCCTGCAGGACATCGAGCGGCAGTTCGGGATAGGCCAGTACCATGCGGCCGAGACCAACGAGATCCACCCAACCCATCCGGACCACGGCTTGCGCGACGTTTGGGAAGAACTCTTGCAAGTACGTATAGCCCGAGCCCATCAGGCAGAAATCCGGGAATGCGGCCTTGAGGTCACGCACCACCGAAAGCTGGCGCATCACGCCGACGAACGGATCTTCAGGCGGATGATAGCCGTCGGACGGCGGATACAATGCCGGCCGGATCAAATGTGGGTTGTAATAGGGGCTCGCCGCCGTCACGTTGACAAACCGCACTCCCATTTTGCGCATGATTTCAAACAGCGCCTTGGTTTCGGTGAGATCGTATTCGAGCGGATTGTCCGCGTTGCCGCCGAATGCGTAGCGGTAAGGCGTGGTGTGGCTTTCCGGTACGCCGGGGCCGAGCGCGCCGGGCACCGAAAGCGCGGGGTCCGGCTTGAACGGCACGGAATCGAAGGCGGAAAGCCGAACACCGATCTTGAGCCGCGGCGCTTCGGCGCGAATGCCTTCGACGATCTCGCGCATGAAGCGCGTGCGATTTTCCAGGCTGCCGCCGTAAGGACCGGGCCGATCGACCGCACTGAGGAATTCGTGGCCGAGATAACCGTGGCAGTGTTTGACGTCGACAAAATCGTAGCCGCAGGCCTCCGTGCGTCTCGCGGCAACGATGTAGTCGTCGACCAACCGCTTGATCTCGTCGTCGCTGATAACCGGCCGGTCTGGCGGATAGCCGAACTTGCGGTCTAGCAGCGGATGGTTATAGGCGATGATGGATTCGAACTTGCTATTGTCGTTCGGCTTGCAAAAGCGACCCGAATGGGTGAGTTGCAGCCCGATGACAAGGTCATCGTCGTTGCCGGTCGCTTCCTTGTGCGCGGCAATCACGGTGTCGCGCAAGCCCGCGATCTCGCCCTGGCTGTCGCCGGTCATGGTGAGCTGCTTCGGATTGGCGCGACCGTCGAATCGCACCGCGCAGGCTTCGCCGCCCCAGATCAGCTTGGCACCGCTGAGCCCGAAGCGGCGCCAGCGCCGCCTGGTGTTCTCCGATGGCTTACCGTCGCGCTCGCAATCCCAACCCTCCATCGGATGGATCGCCAGACGATGGCCAATCTTCATGCCGTCGATTTCAACCGGCGCCGCCAAAGGCGATTTTGGACCATGCGCGACGATGTCGTCGCACGGCATCTCGATTCCGAGGGACTGCATGTAATTGCGAAAGCCCGTAACGCCGTCGAGCGAGCCAGCTTTGGGGTAGTCGCCGAATTTCATGTCCTCTGCCTTCCTACAAGAGATAGCGCTCAGAGCGCCTTCACATAAGCCATGATGACCTCGACAGCATGTGCCCGCCGAAGTGCCCGCTCGGCCGGGCTGCCAAGTTGCCGCGCGAACGCCACCGACAGCGTCGCCGAATTGGAGAAGTAGAAGTAGCTTAAGGCCGACATCGAGATATACAGATGCAGGGGGTCGATCCCGGGCTTAATCTCTCCCCTGGCCACGCCGGAATCGAGCACGGTGCGGATCACGTCAACCAGCGACAGATTCATGTCGCGCAGCCGCCGCGAGCGCTTGAGATAGGTAGCGCCAAGCATATTCTCGCCGGCCAGGAGCGTGATGATCTGCTGATGCTGCTGGCAGTAATCGAACTTGAACTCGACCAACGTCCGGATGGCTTCGAGCGGCGCTAGATTGGTGAGATTGAGTTCGCTTTCCGCCTTGCGCATGGCGCTGTAAGCCCGCTCCAGTACGGCGAGGTAAAGCTCCTCCTTGGAACCGAAATAGTAGTACAGCATGCGCTTGTTGGCGGCGGCCTGTTCGGCGATGACGTCGACCCGAGCGCCGGCAAGTCCTTTGGCGGAAAATTCGATTTCCGCGGCGGCAAGCAACGCCTGCGAGTTCGTTCGGCATCCCGCACCGGCTCAAGCGTCGCTTTGGTTCTTGCCGATGGCGCTGGCCGCTTCGTTTTCGTGGTTCCGGCAAAAGCCATCACAACACCGCCTTCGTCAAAAACCGGCTCAGCCGCTGCGAACGAATCGGGCTCGGCTTGGCTGCAATGATAGCGGCGAGCCCCATGGCTTCAGGACGAAAAATGCGGGAATCCATCTCTTTCAACGCCGGCGAGACATCCGGCCGAAACTGCATCTGCGTAAAAACATCCCGTTCGAGATCGATACCCGGTGCGATCTCGATCAGTTCCAGGCGGCCGGCTTCGTTGCGCCGAAATACTGCCCGCTCGGTGACGTAGAACGCCCGCTGGCCGTTCTGCGCCGCCAGCGCGCCGGAATAGGTCACCTGCTGCACCTTGTTGACGAATTTTTTTTCGGCGCCTTCCCGGACGATATCGGTCCGTCCATTGGTCCAGCCGATATCGAGCCCACCGGCGGTGAAGGTGCCGCTGAAGATCATGGTCTTGGCGTTCTGGCTGATATTGATGAAGCCGCCGAGGACCGACGATCTTGTCAGCCGAAGCGGCTGACATTGACATTGCAGGCCTCGTCAACTTCGGCAAACGAAAGAAAGGCAAGATCGAGCCCGCCGCCGTCGTAGAAGTCGAACTGATAGGGCTGGTCGACCATCGCGTGATAGTTTCGGCCCGCGCCGGGCTCATTGCCGGTCGCGGCACACCACCGATAAGGCCTTGCTCGTTGGTGAGCACGATTTCGTCGATCGCATTTTCCTCGGCAGCCAGCGAGGCTATTCCGGTCGATATCCCGGAACCTAGATTGCAGATGGCGCCGCTATAGAGCTCAAGGGCGGCGCGCCGCGCTACGATTTTACGGACCGAAAACGGCAGCGCCGCAATGTCGCCGAGAGGCACCTTGATCTCGCCGGCATAGGCCGGATCGTGCAGTCGGTGAAGAAGGTCTGGGTTTGCCCGGGATCGACCACGATCAGATCGACCAGCATGCCCGGGATTTTCACCTGCTTCGGCGGGAGCGTACCGCGCAACGCCATCCGCTTGACTTGGGCGATGACGATGCCGCCGGCGCGGCGGGCGGCCTGCGCCATCGAGATCATCTCGCCGAAGACCGCCTCATGCTCCATCGTGACGTTGCCATCCTCGTCGGCACTGGTACCGCGCACCAGCGCGACATCGACATGGAAGGACTTGAAGAACAGATATTCCTTGCCGCCGATGGTTGTGAGCTCGACGAGATCTTCGGTCGCCCGTTCGCTCTGCTTGCCGCCTCCGAGGCGCGGATCGACAAAGGTTTGCAGGCCTACATGCGTGGTGAGGCCGGGGCGCCCCGCCGCCATTTCACGCGTCAATTGCGACAGGCAGCCTTGCGGCAGCGTATAGGCCTCGATCGCGTTGGCGGCGGCCATGCGCTCAACCGGCGGCGAGTCCACCAGCGTGCCGCAGACTACGCGCTTCAACAGGCCAGGATGCGCCAAATGGCCGATGCCGCGGTTGGCGCGATCGCCGAGACCAACCGGATGAACCGTGGTCAGATCGCGCGGCTCGCCTTCGGCCAAGAAGCGTCTGGCGATCGCGGCGATCAGGGTATCGGGCACCGAATGTCCGGCGCCGGAGCCGCCGATCAACAGCGTATCGCCGGTGGCGACGAGTTCCGCCGCTTCATCGGCTGTGACAACACGCGGCGCCATGTTCTTCAAGCCGCCACGCCGTGGACCCGCAGCACGTCGCCGAGGCGAGACGCCGCCAGATCCGGATCGCGAATGAGGCCGGCGACATCCGCCAGCCTGAAAGCCTCGACCAAATGCAGCAACGCACGGCCGCTCTCCTGGCCGCCGACCATCACAAAATGTGACTGGTGGCCGTTGAGGTAGGCGAGAAACACGATTCCGGTTTTGTAGAAGCAAGTCGGCGCCTTGAACAGGTGACGCGACAAGGGGACCGTCGGTTCGAAAATCCTCCAGTATTCGTCCATGTCGCCGCCCGCATGGGCGGCGAGTGCCGCGGAGGCGGCCGGCGCGATCGCGTCGAAGATTCCGAGCAACGCGTGCGAATATCCCTGTTCGTCGCCGGCAATCAGCTCTGCAAAATTGAAGTCGTCGCCAGTGTAGCAGCGCACGCCCTGTGGCAGGCGACGGCGCATCCGTATTTCCTTGTCCTTGTCGAGCAGCGACAGCTTGACGCCGTCGACCTTGCTGGCATGGTCGGCGATGATGTCGACGCACACATCCATCGCAGCAAAATGGTCGGCGTTGCCCCAATAGCCTTGCAGCGCCGGATCGAACATTTCGCCGAGCCAATGGATGATTAGGGGCTCGCGCACCTGTTCGAGGATACGGCCATAGACTTTGGCGTAATCGTCCGGCGATTTCGCCGCGACGACCAGCGCCCGGCTCGCCATCAACACGATGCGGCCACCGCAGGCTTCCACCGCCTCAATCTGCTCTTCGTAGGCGCGGATGACGTCGTCGACGGTAACCGATGAATTCGGCGCGAGTTGATCGGTGCCGACACCGGAAAATACGGCAGCGCCCGGGATGTCGCGGGCCGCCTCCACCGAAAGCCGGATCAGCTTCAGCGCATTCGGCCAGTCCAGCCCCATGCCGCGTTGCGCGGTGTCCATGGCCTCGGCGACCCCAAGGCCCAGCGACCAGAGATGGCGGCGATACGCGATGGTCGCATCCCAGTCGATCGCCGCCGTTAGCCACGGATCGGCATCGGACAAGGGGTCGGCGACGAGGTGCGCCGCGGCGAGGGCGACGCGGCGGAATTCCTGCCCGGCACTTCGTTTCCAGGAGCGCGGCTCAGCAAGCCTATAGGCCTCGAGCCGACCATCCTTGTTGGGCAAATTCACAACCGGCATCGCGGGCAACCGACCGTAGCGTTCAAATAATTATCTAGTTAGTTATATGGCAAACGACCCTGCCGAGTAACGCAACACCGCCCCAGACTGCCGTCGTGTAAACCATCAGCCTCGAGGCTGGTTGCCTCGAAACATGCGGCCTTGAATAACGCAGCCCTGGCACGCCCGATGTTTACGGCGCCGATAGAAAAGATGTTCGTCGAGCAGCAGCGCCTAGCGTTACGCAGCGCGTTAATCCATCGCCAGCACGCCTTTCGACTTGAAGATGGTGCGAATGC
>CAVTNA010000067.1:0-11440 GCA_963735835.1 uncultured Alphaproteobacteria bacterium
GCGCATCCTCGTCAAGCCGAGCGTCTTGGCGGTCTCGAGATTGATCACCAGTTCGAACTTGGTCGGTCGCAGGGCCGGCAGGTCGGCGGGCTTCTCGCCCTTGAGAACGCGGCCGGTGTAGACGCCGGCGAGCCGATAGGCGTCCGTGATGCTCGTTCCATAGCTGATCAGACCACCCGCCACCGCGTATTCGCGGTACTGATAGATCGCCGGTATTTTCTGTCGCGCGGCCAGCGACGGGATTAATTCGGGCCGCCTGCGAAACAACTCGCCTGTGCCGACCAACAGCGCCCCCATCCGGAGTTCGGCCAGACGTCGCAAAGGCCGCGATGATTTCCGCTTCGGTGCTGGCGTCCAGAACATGGATTTTCAATCCGAGCGCGCGCGCGGCTTCCTCCGTGTCCTTGGTTTGAGACTCGGCTCTCGGGTCGAGAGGGTTCACAAAAAATCCGACCGTCGTGGCGGCTGGTATCAAATCGTGCAGCAACCCCAGCCGCTTCGATACCAATTCGGAGCTTAACTGAGTTATGCCGGTGATGTTGCCACCCGGCCTGCTCAGGCTGGCGATAAGGCCGAGCTTGATCGGGTCGCCGGCTGTTTCGAAGACGATCGGAACGGTCGTGGTGGCCGCTTTGGCTGCGAGGGCGGCGGGAGTGCCGGTAGCTGCAATCACGCTTACCCGCCGGCGCACCAGATCAGCCGCTTGCGCCGCAAGCCGATCCTCATGCCCCTCGCCCCAATGATATTCGATCGTGACGTTCTGGCCGTCGATATAGCCGGCTTCGCTTGCACCTTTGCTAAAAGCGGCCTGCAACTCCTTGCCGCCTTCGGGGGTGCCGCTGTTCATGAACCCGACCACCGGCGCCGGCGGCGACGATTGCTGCGCGCGCGCGGCAAGTGGCCAGGCGGCCGCCGTGCCGCCGAGAAATCTGATGAACTCGCGCCGTTTCATCTTCCGCTCCTCGATCCTCGCTAAAACGGGCCGCTGTCATGACAGTGGAGCGAAGCCTGGCTGTGTCCGAGAACCCGAAACTTTGGCAATAATTCCCGCTGGATCTTGAAAATTCGGCGCTCGAATTGAAGGGGTGCCGCAGCGATGCAGCATTTTGGCCCAGGCCGCCGCCAGAGCGCAAGGTCTGCCTTGGTCATGGGCCGACTCCAGGGGAAGTCCGGTTTTGGGGCGCGCAAACCGGACATTCCATCCCACCGCGGGAGCGTCGAATCCGACGTTTACGATATTTGCATTGTCGCAGCGCGGTGCCGAGCGTATGCGTCGCAGTGGGCAACGCTGACGAATTAGCGGGAAGCCCGATCCGCGGAAATCTGCCTGCGTCGCGCCCGCGCAAGCGCCCGCAGTCAAAACGCAACCTAACGCCCCGACACCGGCAGGGGCGGACGCATCGGGGACCGTGATGTTTGACTGGCAGCAGAGGACGGCTTCGCCGTGGCGGCTCGCGACCGGCCGCGCTGTGCACTATCGACGGACTCCAGATACGAGGTGAGTTCCCAGGCCGAGCTCGAATTGCTGGCGTAGTGCTTTTGCAGGAACAGGAACAACGTGAGACTGAAGCGTCCCTTGGCAAGACCGCGCGCGCTGTGATGACATGTCGCGCAACCATCCGCAAACAGCCTGGCGGCCGATTTGCCCTGATCAAGGTTCTGAGCGTGTGCGGCACCGCCGGTCAGCACACAAATTACGCCAAGCGCGAGCAGACCACCCCGCAGTTTCTGCAGCGCCATGAGTTTCGACGCTACTAGCATGCCGCAGGTCGTCCTTCGCTGCGACAGAACCGCCCTGGTCGCGTCGAACATCCGCTCGCCCCTCCTGACCCGTTCCCTAACTACGGTTATGGTCGAAGAACGTCAAAAAGGCGGCGACGCGCTCAACGGAGAGCAAGCGGTCGCGACCTCAAGCGGCAGGTTGATTTCCTCGCACCGCCCGACCGCTGTGCTTAACCCGGAACCTTTCGCGCCAAGGACCATCTAACAGGCTCCGCAATAGTGCAACGGGCGTCGTTTCGGCGTCCGCTATGGAGGATCATGCCTGTGATTTCAAATGTACACCCGCTGGATCTCGCGAGATCGCCGCAGCCCGAAATCCAAAAGCCCAGCCGGGCCGAAGTCGAGGCCGCGGTGCGGACGATTATCCGATGGACTGGTGAAAATCCGGAGCGTGACGGCCTGATCGAGACCCCGGCTCGCGTGACCCGCTCGTTCGAGGAGTTTTTCTCAGGCTACGGTCAGGACCCCGTTGAAATTCTGGAAAAGACCTTCGAGGAGATCGAAGGCTACGACGAAATGATCGTCCTGCGCGACATCCGCTTCGAAAGCCATTGCGAGCACCACATGGCGCCGATCATCGGCCGGGCCTGGGTGGCCTATATTCCAAGCGGCCGCGTGGTCGGCATCTCCAAGCTGGCCCGGGTCGTGGACGTCTATGCCAAGCGCCTGCAGATCCAGGAGAAGATGACGGCGCAAATCGCCAATACCATCAACGATGTGCTCAAGCCGCAGGGCGTGGGCGTGATCATCAAGGCGACGCACCACTGCATGACCACCCGCGGCGTCCACAAGCCCGGCACGGACCTGGTCACCAGCCGCATGCTGGGCTGCTTCCGCGACAACGCGCTGACCCGCCAGGAATTCCTGGGTATGGCGGCTTGATGTAAGGTGCGGCCGAAGCCGACCGCCGGCACGAGGGAGGATGCAATATGGCTGAAGAGCAAGCCCCGCCCGCTGGGCCAGATCTCGCGCAAGGCGTCGCTTTGAGCGACTTTACCGGCGAGACCTTGCCCGGGCATGTCGGCGAAGAGAGCGTTTTGCTGGTGCGCTCCGGGTCCGAGATTTTCGCCATCGACGCCCATTGCAGCCATTATCACGGGCCGCTCGCAGAGGGACTCGTGGTCGGCGACAGCATTCGCTGCCCCTGGCATCACGCCTGTTTCGATTTGCGCACCGGGGAAGCCACCCGTGCGCCGGCGCTGACCCCGCTTGCGGTCTGGCAGGTTGAGCATGAGGGTGACCGGCTCTTTGTTCGGCAGAAGCGCGAACAGCCGAAGCCGCGGACCAGGGGACCCATCGATGCGCCCGGCAAGATCGTGATCGTCGGCGGGGGCGCGGCAGGATTTGCAGCGGCCGAGATGCTCCGGCGGCAGGAATTTCGCGGCAGCATCGTCATGCTCAGCGATGATGCCGCGCCGCCGGTCGACCGGCCGAATCTATCCAAGGACTATCTCGCCGGCAGCGCGCCGGAGGATTGGCTGCCGCTGCGCCCGGACAGCTTCTACGCGGAGGCCGGCATCGATCTTCGGCTCAAGAGCAATGTTGCCTCGATCGATACCAAAGCGCGCAATGTCATCATTGCCGGTGGCAGCACCATTGCCTACGACCGGCTGCTGTTGGCGACAGGGGCTGAGCCGGTGCGGCTGCCAATCCCGGGCGCCGACCAGCCGCACGTCCACACGCTGCGCTCGCTTGCAGATTGCCGGGCAATCATTGCCTCCGCCGATGGCGCGCGCCGCGCGATCGTGATCGGCGCCAGCTTTATCGGGCTGGAGGCCGCAGCCGCCTTGCGTGCGCGCAGCATCGAGGTCCACGTGGTGGCGCCGGAACAGCGGCCGATGGAGCGCGTACTTGGGCCTGACATGGGCGATTTCGTGCGCGCATTGCATGAGGAGCACGGCGTCATCTTCCATCTCGGGGATACCGTGGTCGCGATCGACGGCAAGCGCGCGACGCTCAAGAGCGGTGGCGTGCTGGAGGGTGACATTGTGGTTGTCGGCGTGGGCGTGCGGCCGCGTCTGGCGCTCGCCGAACACGCCGGCCTCAAGCTCGACCGCGGTGTCGCGGTGAATGAATTCTTGGAAACCAGCATCCCCGGAATCTTATGCTTCGGGCGATATCGCGCGCTGGCCCGACCCGCATTCCCGGGAGAGCATCAGGGTCGAGCATTGGGTGGTGGCGCAACGCCAGGGCCAGACCGCCGCGCGCAATATGCTGGGACAGCGCGAGATCTTCGACGCGGTACCGTTTTTCTGGAGCCAGCACTACGACGTGCCGATCAATTATGTCGGTCACGCCGAGAAGTGGGATGAAATCGACATCGACGGCGAAATCGCAGCCAGGGATTGCCTGCTGAAGTACAAAAGCAAAGGTCGCGTGCTCGCGGTCGCCTCGATCTACCGCGATCTCGCCAGCCTTCAGGCTGCGCGCGCGATGGAGCAGGAGACGATGCGCTGAGTGGGCAATACCGCGGTAGCGGCCGCGCCTGATTGGCGTTTTCGGAATTAGCGATGACCGGTGACGCTCGACCGAAAACCGCGTTTGTCTTAGCCGGCGGTGGCAGCTTCGGCGCCATTCACGTCGGCATGCTGCATGCGCTCGCGAGACGTGGCATTGTCGCGGATATGGTCGTCGGGTCAAGCGTCGGCGCACTGAACGGCGCCTATTATGCGGGCAACCCCACGATCGAAGGGATCCAACAACTGGAGACGATCTGGCGCGGATTGCGCCGGAGCGAGGTGTTTCCGGTGTCGTGGCGGACGATCATGGGCTTTTTGTATCGGCGGGATTTTCTCATCCCGTCGGATGGGCTGCGTCAACTCGTTGATCAGCATCTCACCTACCGCAATCTGGAGGATGCCAAAGTCCCTGTCCATATCGTTGCGACCGATATTTTGTCGGGCGGTACCGTCGTGCTGTCGGAAGGATCGGCTGCGCAAGCCATCATTGCGAGCGCCGCAATACCCCGCAGCCTTCGCACCCGTACATTTCAACGATCTCTATCTTGCCGATGGGGCTGTATCGAGCAACACGCCGGTCACTGTAGCGGTCGCGCGTGGTGCGCGGCGCCTGATCGTCCTTCCTTCCGGTTACGCCTGCGCCCTCGACAAGCCGCCGGTAGGGGTGGTCGCAAACGCGCTGCATGCGTTGACCTTGCTGATCGCGCGGCAACTAATGATCGAATTGCAGGGACTCGATCACAGCATCGAATATTTTGTGGTGCCGCCGCTATGTCCGCTGGTCGGATCGCCGTATGATTTTTCCCGGACCGGCGAATTGATTGAATGGGCCGCCCGTAGTACCGACGCCTGGCTCAACGGGGGTGGCCTCGATCGTCCAAATGTCCATGCACAGTTGAGCACGCACAAGCACAAACCGCCGCAAAGGGCGTGATCGGGCAGGAAAACGAACTGCCTGAGGTTACAGCCTCACCTCGTCCCGAACTTAGTTACCCCGAACAGATCCTTCACCTCGTGCGGCGGCGCGCGCCAATAGGCCGGCGGGGCGTCGACCTGGCCGCCAAGTTCGGCCGCGGCGTGCCAGCCCCAGCGCGGATCGTAGAGCATTCCGCGCGCCAGCGTGACCATGTCGGCCTTCCCTGACGCGATGATGTCCTCGGCCTGCCTGGGCTGCGTGATCAGGCCGACCGCCATCGTATTGACGCCGCTCGCCCGCTTGATCGCCTCCGCGAACGGCACCTGATAGCCGGGCGAAAGCGGAATTTTCTGCAGCGGCGACACCCCGCCGGAAGACGCGTCGATCCAGTCGACGCCGCGTTTCTTCAGTTCGTGGGCAAATTCGATGGTCTGGGCGAGATCCCAGCCGCCCTCGACCCAATCGGTCGCCGACACTTTGATGCCAACCGGCTTTTCCGCCGGGAAAGCCGCGCGGATCGCGTCGAACACTTCCAGCGGATAGCGCATGCGGTTTTGCAGGGAACCGCCATATCGATCGGTGCGCCTGTTGGAGATCGGCGACAGGAACTGATGCAGGAGATAGCCGTGGGCGCAGTGCAGCTCGAGGCCGTCGAGGCCGAGCCGCTCGGCGCGTTTCGCCGCGGCAATGAAAGCGTCGCGCACGCGCGCCAGCCCCGCCGCGTCGAACGCGCGCGGCGGGGCCTCGCCCTCCTTGTGCGGCAGCGCGGAGGGTCCCTCCGCCTGCCAGCCGCCTTCGGAAATCGGGATCAGCTGGCCGCCGTCCCACGGCACATGACTGGACGCCTTGCGGCCGGCATGGGCGAGCTGCATCATGACCGCGGTCTTCGAATGCTTGCGCACCGACGCCAAAATCGGCTTCAGCGCCGCCTCGGTGGCGTCGTTCCACAGACCGAGACAGCCCGGCGTGATGCGGCCGATCGCCTCCACCGCGGTGGCCTCGATGCAGAACATCGACGCGCCCGACAGCGCGAGCGTGTTGATGTGCGTGAAGTGCCAGTCATTGGCCTCGCCGTTTTGGGCCGAATACTGGCACATCGGCGCCACCATGATGCGGTTGGGAAGCTCAAGGCCGCGCAGCTTTATCGGAGAAAACAGGGCGCTCATGTCGGGTATCCGGATGGGAGGAAGGATATCGGCTGCGCGTTCTATACCTCTCCTGTCGGAACAGGTCGAATTTCGAACGCGTGAGAAATTCCGGCGAGGGGACGACGAATTCACTCCACCAGCGTGAACTGCAGCAGCAGGGTGCGCTGGATCATCGAAAAATTGTCGTCGGAGACCATGGTCAGCACGGTGTCGCCCTCTGGCGTGACATGAGCATCGATACCCTCCATGTTGTCGATTTCGTTGCCGAGATCGGCGTCGAAGATCGAGGGCCCGTCCACGACGGCTCCCGGCGCCAACGATTTCAGCGCAATGCGCCGGATCCGGATGCCGACGCCGGCGAGCAGCGAAAATTTCCGTTCCAGCACCAGAAGTTCGCCGGAGGGCAACAGCACCGCGTCGCTGACGTCGAAATTTTCGCTGCGCCGAACGCTGAACTGCCCCGGCGTCGGCCCGCCGACCAGAAATGCAATCAGATTACCGTGCGCATCGAGGCCGCGCTCGGAGATCGCGATCAGCGTTCCCGCCAGCGGCTGGCCCCTGGGCACCATGACCAGCGCTTCCAGTCCCTTGTTGAAAGGCAGCTTCTTCGCCGCCGGCGGCAGCGGCACCACTTCGCCGCGCGCGCGGGTAAAGCCCTTGCTGAAATCGAAACGCAAGAGCTGGTTGACACGTTCGAGGCCGATGTAAACAAAGGGGCCGTCGAGCGCGATCGACTCGGAATCGAACCAGCCGCGCGCGGTGATCGGGCGGCCATCCGGCCCCAGCATCGGCGTCGCCTCGACATCGTCGAGCCCGGTCATCTCGCGGCCCTGATAGAGGATGCGGCCGGTGAACCAGCTTCCCTTGTCGCTGATGGCAATGAAGCGCTCGCCCTTGGCATCCAGCCGCAGTCCCGACAGTCCGCCGAAGCCGTGAAACCGCGAGGTCAGGATCAGCCCGCTGCGATATTCGAGCTTCCCGAAAACGCACCTGCTGATGATCGCGGGTGTCGAACGACGGCAGCGGCCGCGCCTTGACCTCGATCGAGACCGGCGCGGTGACCGAACTTTCGTCAGCGGGAGCAGCCTTCGGCGGTGGCTGGGTCGCAAGCTGCGCCCGCGCCATCCCGGGCAACGCGATCGTCGAAAGCCACGCCGCCGTGGATCCTAGTAAGCGGCGGCGGCTGATCTCGGTGCGCGCATCCTCTCAAGAATGCAAACGGCGCCGCTGACCGGTCCTGGCGGGCGCAATCCCGTGGGTCTCGCTGAAGAGTTCGGCGAGCTTTTCGGTGATGGCGCCGCCAAGTTCTTCGGCATCGACGATGGTGACCGCGCGGCGATAGTAACGCGTGACGTCGTGGCCGATGCCGATCGCAATCAGTTCGACCGGCGAACGGGTCTCGATCTCCTCGATGATGTGGCGCAGATGGCGCTCCAGGTAATTGCCGGGATTGACCGACAGCGTGGAGTCGTCGACCGGCGCGCCGTCGGAGATCATCATCAGGATCTTGCGCTGCTCGGCGCGGCCCAGGAGCCGCTTGTGCGCCCAGTCCAGCGCCTCGCCGTCGATGTTTTCCTTGAGCAGGCCTTCGCGCATCATCAATCCCAAATTCTTCCGCGCCCGCCGCCACGGCGCGTCGGCGGATTTGTAGATGATGTGGCGGAGGTCGTTAAGCCGCCCGGGATTGGGCGGCTTGCCGGCGGCAAGCCACGCCTCGCGGGACTGACCGCCCTTCCATGCCCGCGTGGTGAAGCCGAGGATTTCCACCTTGACGCCGCAGCGCTCCAGTGTCCGCGCCAGGATGTCGGCGCAGGTCGCCGCGACCGTAATCGGCCGTCCGCGCATCGAGCCGGAATTGTCCAGCAGCAGCGTCACCACGGTGTCGCGGAAGGTCGCTTCCTTCTCGTTCATGAACGACAGCGGGTGATAGGGATCGGTGACCACGCGCGACAGCCGCGCCGGATCCAGCACGCCTTCCTCGAGATCGAACTCCCAGGCGCGGTTCTGCTGCGCCATCAGGCGACGCTGCAACCGGTTTGCGAGCCGCGCCACGATGCCCTGCAGATGCGCGAGCTGCTTGTCGAGGTAGCTGCGCAACCGTTCCAGCTCGTCGTGGTCGCAAAGATCCTCGGCCGCGATCACCTCGTCGAATTTCGGCGCGAAAGCGTGATATTCCGGCCCGCGCGGCTCGTTGGCGTGGCGCGAATTCGGCCGCGTCGCTTCACCCGGCGTCTCGTCGTCGCCGAGTTCGCCGTCGTCGAAGGTGTCGCTGGTGGAGGCCTGCGCGCTTTCCATCGCGCTTTCCGACATTTCGTCGGTGGCCTGCGCCTGGTCGGCGCTCATTTCCTGCGCGGCGTCACCGTCGGGCGAGCCTTCCGCGCCGGACTGGTCGTTCTCGCCGTCGCGGTTGTCGTCCTGGTTCTCGTCCTCGTCGGCCTCGGCGTTGCGCTCGTCGCCGAGTTCGAGCGCGCTCAACAGATCGTGCACCGCGTCGCCGAACTTCGCCTGATCCTCGGCGAGGCGATCGAGCCGGTCGAGCCGCGCGCCGATCTTGTCTTCCAGCACCGGCCGCCACAGGTCGACCATCTTGCGGGCGGCAGCCGGCGGCGCGAGCCCGGTCAGGCGCTCGCGCACCAGCATCGCCAGCGCGTCCGACAATGGCGCGTCGGCGCGGTCGGTGATCTCGTCGAACTTGCCGCGATGGAAATGATCGTCGAGCATCGCGGTGAGATTTTTGGCGACCCCCGCCATGCGCCGCGAGCCGAGCGCTTCCACCCGCGCCTGCTCGACGGCCTCGAACACACCGCGCGCCTGCGGATTGCCGGGCATCAGCTTGCGGTGCACTTTGGGATCGTGGCAGGCAAGTTTCAGCGCGATCGAATCGGCGTGGCCGCGCACGATGGCCGCATCCCGCCTTGTCATCTTGCGCGCCGGCTCCGGCAACCGGGCCTTGCCCGGCGCCAGGCCGGGCCGCTCGGCGGCGAAGGTCACTTCAAGCTCCGGCTTCTTCGCGATCGCGCGCAGGCAGCCGGTGACCGCGCGCTTGAACGGCTCGGTCGGCGCTTCCTTGGATCCGGTGCGGAACTTGGTATTGCTGGTCATTGCCGGTCCTTACAGCGCCTTGGTAAACCAGTGACGCGTCACGCCGCCGGGGTAACCGTCGATTTCACCGAACGCCTCATACCCGCATGCCCGGTAGAAGCCCGGCGCCTGAACGCTCATGGTATCGAGATAGGATCGCACCGCACCAAACCGCCGCGCCTCCTGCTCGATCGCTTCGATCAGCTTCGTCCCGTGGCCCTTGCCGCGAAACCGCGCCTCGACCCAGAACAGCTGGATGAACAAAACGGTCATCCAGACCTCACCGACAATTCCGCCGACTATCTCGTCACCGTCACGCAGCGAGACGGCGAAGCGGCGATGTTTTTGCTTCCCGAGCTTTTTCTCGTTGTAGCCAATGAGTTCGTCAAGGACCGCGCGCCTGGTCTTTCCAATCCTGCGCTCGACGGATATCGCCGGCATCGCATCAGCTCATCGCCACGTTCACCGAAGACTCCGCGAGCTCGACATTGAAGCAGCGCTGATAGAATTCAGCCACCAGCGGCCGTTCCAGTTCGTCGCACTTGTTGAGGAAGGTGACGCGGAACGCAAAGCCGATGTCGGTGAAAATCTCGGCGTTCTCCGCCCAGGTGATCACCGTGCGCGGGCTCATCACCGTCGACAGATCGCCGTTGGCGAAGGCGTTGCGGGTGAGGTCGGCAAGCCGCACCATCTTGTTGACGATGTCGCGGCCCTCGGTGGTGCGGTAGTGATGCGCCTTGGCGAGCACGATCTCGACTTCCTCGTCATGGGCGAGATAGTTCAGCGTGGTGACGATCGACCAGCGGTCCATCTGGCCCTGGTTGATCTGCTGGGTGCCGTGATAGAGCCCGGAGGTATCGCCCAGGCCCACCGTGTTGGCGGTCGAGAATAGCCGGAACGCCGGGTGCGGCTTGATCACCTTGTTCTGGTCGAGCAGCGTCAGGCGGCCGGAAACCTCCAGCACGCGCTGGATCACGAACATCACGTCGGGGCGGCCGGCGTCGTATTCGTCGAACACCAGCGCGATATTGTGCTGCAGGGCCCAGGGCAGAATGCCGTCGCGGAATTCGGTGACCTGCATGCCGTCGCGCACCACGATGGAATCCTTGCCCACCAGATCGATGCGGCTGATGTGGCTGTCGAGATTGACCCGCACGCACGGCCAGTTCAGCCTTGCTGCGACCTGCTCGATATGGGTCGACTTGCCGGTGCCGTGATAGCCGGTGACCATGACGCGGCGGTTCTTCGCAAAGCCGGCGAGAATGGCGAGCGTGGTGGCGCGATCGAAGCGGTAATCCGAATCGACGTCCGGCACATGCGGATCGACTTCGGAATAGGCCGGCACCTCGAGGTCGCTGTCGATACCGAATACCTGCCGTACCGACACTTTCATGTCCGGCAAACCGGCGGGTTCCTGCATTTTGGTCATGGCGGCGGTCGTCATCAATCCTCCGAGGTCCCGGGCGCTCCCGAAACCAGATTTGCGAAATGGCTGCGGATGGGTGCTTGGCGGAACCTAGCAGAGAGCGGCGGCTGGCAGAAGCCCGTGGCCCGATCAAAGTTCCGTTGCGTTATCATCTAGATAGGTGCTGGCCCCGGTTTTTGGAAGGCTGCCCTGCGAATCACGGCGCACTTTGCGCCCGCCTCATTTCGCCACTGGCCGAAAGCCGGGCTTCGATGGCACTTTCCACCCCGATCATGAGTTATGTTAGGTCTGCCCCCGACTCAGGACAACACCAACACAGGAATTTTGTGACATCATTCATCGATCCATTGATTGCGTTCGTCTCGGCAAATGCGTGGCTTGCCTATCTGACGCTGTTCCTTGTCGCGCTTCTGGAGGCTGTTCCGGTCGTGGGCTCGGTGATTCCGGGCTCGACCATCATCCTTGCGCTGAGCGCGCTGATTCCCGGCGGCGAGCTGCGGCTTGAATGGGTGCTGGCGGCCGCGATTGCCGGTGCATTGCTCGGCGACGGATCGGCATTCTGGATCGGACATCGCTCCCAGCGCGAAATCCTCAGCGCCTGGCCGATGACGAGCTATCCGCGCGTGGT